>JAXHLR010000002.1:0-330000 GCA_034521975.1 Acidimicrobiales bacterium
GCATGTCGTCGAGGAGAAGGGTCTAGGGGAAGCCGTCGGGGAGACTAGATAGTTGTAGACATTTCGGGATACCATGGCTGGCATGAAGACGGTCTCGGTTGGTGAACTGCGCCAGAACCCCACGGCGATGATCGATGATCTGGAACAGGGTGAGCCGTACACGCTGACTCGGCACAGCCGACCGGTAGGGACGATCATCCCGGTCGCGTCGTCGACGACGATCATCGCCCCGAAGCGTGGGGGACCGGCGGACACGTCGTCCATTGCGCGCCACGAGCTCCGCACGGCGGGTTCGGTCGATGAACTGCTGGAGGACGAGAAGGGCGAGTGGTGAGCTCGCCCGCGGCGGAGCCCGGTTTCGAGGCGCCTGACCCGCCGAGTGGGATGTACTACCTGGACAGCTCGGTCGGGGTGCGGATCATCCTCGGGCAGTCTCCGTCGGCGGCAGCATGGTTCGATCACGCGACGAGCGACGACACGTCGATGGTCGTGTCATCGCGTCTCCTTCGGACCGAGATCACCCGGGTGCTGCGCCGAGAAGGTCTGCCGGTCAGCGAGCGGGACAAGCTGCTCTCCTACATCGGCACCATCCCGTTGGATCATGCGGTGCTGAACGAGGCTGAGGCCATCGTCCCTCACCTTCGTTCACTCGATGCGATCCATCTGGCCTCCGCCGTGCGATCCGGACTCGAGGACCTGATCATCGTCACCCACGATCAGGCCATGCGCGATGTCGCGGAGCAGATCGGCTTTCGGACCTACGACCCGGTGGCTTATCCATAGCAACCCGACGGCACAGGCCGATGGCCCCCAAGTCGGCTGACCCCCCACGTCCGGCTGAGGTGCGGTAGCGCTTCTACACTTCTTCTACTGTGCGGGCTGGTACGGACCGACGCGGAACGTGACGCGACGGCATCTCGGTTTCGCGAATGCCCAGCTCAGTGGCACTGTCTGGTACGGAACGTGACGGGTTGGCATGGGTGTTACCGGACTTCTCATCCGATGGTCGCAGGTTCGAATCCTGCCGGGGGCGCCAACGAGCACAAGAGTGCGTGAACGTCGATCGTGCTGTGCGGCGCGGTGAACTGATCGGGAGGTGACCTGGCCTATGGGATGGGCTCACGCCGCGGACGGTGCGAGATCGTCCCAATGCGCTGCGGCGGTCTCGGCCCCGCTGGCGATGAGTCGGCGCAAGATCCCATCCAGGGTCTCGGCGATGTCGAGCGACATCCAGCGTTCGCCACACGCGGGGCATTCCTCCATGGGCACACCGGTCACCACCGCGACCCGGCCATCGCGTTCGACCATCTTGGCTCGGTGCACGGCCACTCGATCGGCTTGGTCACATGTCTCACATCTCATCAGCGTCTCGTCCTGTAGTCGTCGGACCAACGATCGGTGGATGGTTCGTACACGGTGATCAACCGGGAGCGGGTCGCCGCCTCCTCAGGGATCTCCTCGTACTCGATGGCGCCACGAGGCAACTGCAAGCGTTCGGTCCGGACCACCCGGGTAGGTGACAGCGACGGTGTCGTCGGAGGTCGTCGCGATCGCGCTCACGGGCCGTGCAGCCCGTGGCGGAGGAACTAGGTTCGGCGGGTGTATTCGTGTACGCTTACACTATGACGGTTGGGGCTGAGGTTCGTCGGGTGCGTGAGCTTCGGGGGATGTCGATTCGTGAGCTGGCTGCTGCGGCTGGTGTGGCCCCATCGACGGTGTGGCGGATCGAGACCGATCGGGCTGACCCGAGTGCATCGACGCTCGCGGCGCTCTTTGACTCCATCCGGCTGGACCAGCGTGGTGGTGAGCCCACCCGTGAGGAGAAGGTGAGCCTCGCACTCGGCAGGCTGACTGCTGCTGAGGTGCTGCGCGATCCAGAGGCGGCGCTGGACCGCGCCCGTCGACGTCTGCAACACCAACTCGAGGACCCAGTGACACCACGAGCGTCGCGACGGTGGCTCACCGAGTGGAAGATGGTGATCGAACGGCCACTGGTCGACATCGTCGCCGTGCTGTTGGATCCGAGCCAGCGGGGCTGTGAGATGCGCCAGCACACACCGTTCGCGGGGCTGCTCTCTGACCAGGAGCGCCTCGACGTGATCCGATCTCTCCGAGAGTGCCGGGATGAACGTCTCCCAGCTTGAACACCTCATCCGGGCGGCGGGAGCGCTCCTGGGCGAGGACACGGTCATCGTGGTCGGAAGCCAGGCGATCCTCGCGACGGCGCCGATGGTCGACGACGAGTTGCTGACTCGGTCGATGGAGGCCGACCTGCTTCCTCTCGACGACGCGCACGGCGACAAGGCAGACCTCATCGATGGAGTGCTCGGCGCAGGATCGAGCTTCGACGAACTGCACGGATACCACGGTGACGGGGTCAGCGAGCACACGCCTGTGCTGCCCGAAGGTTGGCGTGATCGACTCATTGAGCATGTGAACGACAACACCAACGGCGTGCGCGGTCTATGTCTCGAAGCGAACGATCTGGTGGTTTCGAAGCTGGCCGCAGGCCGCGAGAAGGATCTGGAGTTCTGCCGAGCGGCCCTGCGTGAACGCCTCGCCGAACATGACACCGTCGTGGCGCGCCTTGGGCTCACCGAGATCGATCCCGACCGGCGCGATGCCATCACCTCGATGCTGCGCTCGTGGCAGTCGGGGTGAGCCCCCCGACGACCGCATCTCTCGCGGGAGGAGCGGTAGCGCTTCTGCAGTTCTTCTACTCTGCGGGGCGGTCGGCCGGCGGTGCTGCGCAGCTGGCGCTCATGGGCATAGGGTCGGCGGAGGGGAAGACCATCCCGTCGGACCCGTCGGACGACGCTGAAGGGGAGATGTCATGCAACGCCAGGTGTCGGAGCGGTGGGTCGTCCACGGGGTGATTGGGGCGATCGTCACCGCCGGTCTCGTGGCGTTCCCCGTCGTCACGACGGTCACGAGCGACGGTGAGGTCCCGTGGTTCTTGTGGCTCCTCCCCGTCGCGGGACTTGCCGTGGCGGCGTTCACGTTGCGCACGGTGCTGCGGTCGGGCTTCGTCGTGTCGGCGGAAGGCCTGTCGGACACCCACGAGCTCGGCGACGAGACCGTTCCCTGGGACGACGTATCGGCATTCGAGTGGGAGATGTCGGGGTCGGGTTCGGGCGGCGGGCAGCAGCGCAACACCTACCGGCTCGTGGCCGTCACCTCGCACGGCCCGGTGCGCGTCACCTCGATCGCCGCCACCGGCCGCAGCGCGCGTCGCATCACCCAGACGCTCTCCGCGGCACACGACGAGGGGCTCGTCCCTGAGCATGTGGCCGTCCACCGCCCACCGACCGCGGCCGAGCTTCTCCGCAAGCTGGGTGGGTTGTTCGACAGCAAGGACGAGCGCTAGTGCATGCAGCACCGGCTCCGGTGAGCGGCCATGATGGCGAGATGGCAGGTGTGCTCGCACTCGACGTCCCGCTCTCGGAGCTCGACGAACTGTTCCCCCAGACGCTCGGTCGGCCCGCACCCACGACCGAGACCGGTGACGAGACCCTCGACCTGGTCGACGGGTTGGCGGGTGTCCTCTCGCCGGTGGTGGTGGACGCGCAGCTCCACTTCCTCCGGGACTCGGGCATCGAGGCCGGCTTGGACGAGGATCCCGACACCGGGCTGGTCCGCCCATCCGGGCCCGACGGGCCCTTCGCCCCCTTCGCCCCGATCGGGTACCGCGCCGAGGACGGCACCGTGTCGCTCGCCGTGCTCCTGGGGGCCAACTCGGGCGACACCGGGCTGGCGGTCGGTGCCGACGGCCGGCCGCTCGACGCCGAGCAGGCCGATCGCGCGGTCGCGTCGGTCCGCGCCCGTCTCGACCTCACCGGCGAGCTACGGGTGCTACCCGTCGTCGACCGCTGATCCCTGCTGCACGGACCGGACCGCCGCCGACCCCCGCTAGCGTCGGTGGGCCGATGTCCCGCCCGATCCGCCTCCGCCGGTGGCAGAAGGAGGCTCTCGACCTCCTCGAACGCCATCCCGATCCCGACTTCCTCGCGGTCGCCACCCCGGGGGCGGGCAAGACCACCTTCGCCCTTGCCGCTGTGGTCCGCCACCTCCACGCCAACCCCCAGCACCAGGTCGTGGTGGTGGCCCCGACCAGTCACCTGAAGCTGCAGTGGGCCCGAGCCGCCGCCCAGCTCGGCATCCACCTCGAGCCGTCGTGGTCGTCCGCTGCGGGCGAGCTCCCGTCGGACATGCACGGCGTGGCGGTCACCTACCAGCAGGTCGCCGCCAACCCCGACGTGCTGCGCCGCCACGCGCGACGCTGCATCGTCGTGCTCGACGAGCTTCACCACGCCGGCGACGAGCGAGCATGGGGCGACGCCACCCGCCACGCCTTCGACGCCGCCCCACAGCGACTGTCCTTGTCGGGCACCCCGTTTCGCTCCGACACCCACGCCATCCCCTTCGTCCGCTACGTGCAGGACGAGGCCGAGCCGGACTTCGACTACGGCTACCAGGCGGCGCTGACCGACCGCCGGGTGGTGCGGCCCGTCTACTTCCCCACCATCGGCGGGTTCATGGAGTGGACCGCGCCCGACGGATTGCTCAACGCGGCCAGCTTCGACGACGCCCTGGACCGCACACGGGCCTCGCAACGGCTGCGGACCGCGCTCAGCCTCGACGGCGAGTGGCTGCCCACCGTGTTGTCCCAGGCCAACGAACGGCTACTCGAGCTGCGGACCGTGCAACCCGACGCCGCCGGTCTGGTCATCGCCGCCGATCAGGACCATGCACGCGGCATCGCCGAGCTGTTGCGGGCCCGCCAGCGGGTCACCGCCATGGTCGTCACCTCCGACGACCCCACCGCGTCGCGACGCATCGCCGCCTTTGCCGACGGCGACCTGCCGTGGCTGGTCGCGGTGCGGATGGTGTCGGAGGGGGTCGACATCCCCCGCCTGCGGCTCGGGGTGTTCGCGACGACCACCACCACCGAGCTGTTCTTCCGGCAGGTGGTGGGACGCTTCGTGCGCCACACCGGGGGACCGGCACGGCGTGAGCGAGCGTGGCTGTTCATCCCCGACGAACCCCGCCTTCGGCGCTACGCGGCGACCATCGCCGAGCAGCGCCGGCACAGCCTGCGACGCAGTTGGGAGGACGGCGAGCGGCCCGAGGAGGCCGACGAGCCCGAGGCGCTCGACGAGGTGCCAGGGGAGGAGGAGCAGTTGTCGTTGTTCCAGGTGCTGTCCGCCGAGGTGGTCGAAGGCGCCGGCGCGGCATCGGTGTTCGACGACGATCCCGACGCCGAGCACTTCGACGAGGACGACGAGGACACCACGGTGCCGATCGACCTCCCGCTTCCCCCGCCTCGCGGGCACGAGCGGTGGAGCGACGGCGGTGGTCGTCCGCTGGCCGAGGTGAAGCAGGAGCTGCGTGCTGCCAACGCCGAGATGGCCCGCCAGCTCGCTCGCTACACCGGTCTCAGCCACCAGGAGGTCAACGGCCGCCTCAATCGCGAGGTGTCGATCCTGCGAATCTCCGAAGCCAGCGCCGAGCAGCTCGAGGCACGGGTCGAGCGGGCCGAGAAGTGGCTGGCCAACCTCTGACCGCTACCGAGGGGGTCGTACGAACAGCGCCACCACGGCCAAGCCCAGCGCCACCGCAGCCAGCACGTTGAGCACCGCCGAGTATGAGCCGAACCAGTCGGCGCCGAGTGACACGATCAGGGGACCGACGGCGCTGCAACCGACCCCCGCGGCCATGACCACCCCGCGGATCTGGCCGATGCGCACGATCCCGAACCAACGGGGGAGGGCGGTGGCTTCGAGGGTGCGGATGGAGGCACCGCTCGAGCCGAGCACGAACCCGTAGGCAGCGGCGGTGATCCCGGGGTGCACGGTCTGGACCATGACCGGCGCGCCCGCGAGCAGCACCAGACAGGCCCCGGTCAACAGCTTCGCGGGCACGCGGTCGGCGAGTGGGCCGATGAGCAGCGCGCTCCCCGCGCTGGAGACGGTGAGGGGGAGAAACGTCGCTGCGGCCTCGGTCGGGGTGAGTCCCCGCTGGGCCAGCAGGTCGACGTGGTGGAACATCAACCCGGTGCTGATCAGCGCCGACAGTGCGGTGGCAGCGGTCATCATGAGGAACGCGGGATGACGGACCACCGCTGCCATCTCCCAGTCCGGCTGGTGCGCCCGGTGGGCGGTGGTCGCCTCGTCGCCGGTGGGTGCGGGGACCGTCGCCGCGTAGCGAGACGGTGGATCGGCGACGACCAGGACGCCCACCACCACGACGACGACCAGCACACCTGCCCCCAGGACCACCCAGCTCGTCCGCCATCCGAAGGCGGCGATGAGCGACGTCGAGACGATGGGCACCAGGGCCATCAGCGCACCGCCGGCCGCGGTCTTGATCCCGTTGGCGGTGCCGCGCGCCTTGTCGAACCACACGGCCACGGTGGTCGTGGCGGTGAGGGTCAGCGCACCCTGGCCCAGGGCCCGGGTGCCGGCGAAGCCGATGGCCAGAGTGACGAACCCGACGACGCCGGACATGGCGACCAGCATCACGGCGAAGCCGCCGCCGAAGAGCAGGGTGGCGAAGCGCACTCCCTTGCGGTCGATGAGCCTCCCCGCGGCGGGCATGCTGAGCGCGCCGGTGAGCGTGCCCACCAGGTACGCGGCCGAGACGGCGGATCGTGAGAGGTCGAGATCGGCGGCGATGGGGTCGATGAACACCGACACCCCCAGCGTCTGCCCGGGTGCGGTCACACCCTGCAGGACCACCGCCGCGCCGAGGATCAGCCACGGCGACTGCCGCCAAGGGGCGCGGTTGGTGAGCGGTGACCGGTGGTCGAGGGTCATCGGACGCGAGCGTCTACAGGTCGCCGAGACCGGCGGCGAGCGCGTCGAGGCTCACCTCGATGTAGCTGAGCAGGTCCTGGTCGGTGTCGGCGCTGACCCAGCGATCGACCGCCACCCGCAGTGCGCACACCGCTGTCGCGGCGAACAGGGTGGGGCGAATGTCGGTCTCGGGGTTGATCCCCGAGCGGTTGGCGACCACCGAGGCGATGGCGTCCTCGAGCTCGCCCTGGCGGCGCAGCATGTGGGCCTGCAGCGAAGGGTGGCTGTTGATGATCTCGGTGCGGGCGATCATGGCAGCCTGATCGTGGGTGAGCTCGTCGCCCAGGGCCCGAAGGGACTCGCGGACGGCAGTGAACGCCGACTCGGAGGGCGGGCGTCCCGCCAGCTCGCTGACGAGCTGTTCGACCAGCTCCTCGTGGGCGGGGTCGAGCAACGACTCCTTGGTCGGAAAGTACCGAAAGAGGGTGCGCTCGGCGACGTCGAGGGCCTCGGCGATCTCGGCCATGGTCACGTGCTCGTATCCTCGCTCGGCGAACATCTCGAGCGCGATGTCCTGCGCCTCGTTGCGGAGGCGAGCGCGGCGGCGAGCGCGGGTGTCGGAGTCGGCCGGATCGACCTCGGCGGCGGTCATCGCCGCCAAGTGTACCGACCCACCTGTGAAATGTGTCAGTGACTGTCAATGCGGCGGTCGCTGCCGATACGATCCCCAGCATGCACCGCATCCTCCGCTTGATGGCCACCGGCGCGCAACGTCGACCCGGCCGCGTCCTCCTCGCCCTCGCGCTCGTCACCGTCGCACTCGGCGGGTTCGCCGGTCAGCAACAGACCGACACCGACCCGACCGCCTTCGCCCCCGAAGGCGAACTCGCCGAGTCGCTCGAGCTGGTGCAGGATCAGTTCGCCGCCGGTGGGGTCTCGACCCAGGTCATCTTCGACGCCGGTGAGGACGGCGACGTCCTTGCGCCGGACCACGTGGCGTTTGCCGACGAGCTGGTCGCCGCGCTGGCCGGCGACCCCGAGGTGTCCGAGGCGCTCGCCGCGGGCGAGCGGGCGCTCGCCTCGTTCACCGCCGGACTTGCCGAGTCCGGGGCTCCGATGGCTCCGGAACTGCTGTCGCAGGACGACGCCGACGCCAGCTCTGCCAGGGCAGGGCTCGTGGTGGTCAACCTCGACGCGGATCTCGAGCTTGCGGATGCCGCCGAGGCCGAGCTGCGGGTCGGCGAGATCGTCGAAGGGATGGACCCACCCGACGGGCTCGACGTCGAGGCGTTCGGCCAGTTCATCCTCAACGACCGGCTCGAATCCGGCTCCGAGGGCGAGATGAGCAGCCTGCTCGGCCTGTCAATCCTCCTCATCGTCGGCATCCTCGCCCTGCAGTTCCGCACCGCCAGCGACGTGGCCCTCGGCCTGGTCGGCCTGTTGGCCTCCATCACCTGGATGTTCGGCATCGGGGTCCTGCTCGGGCCCGACTACCTGGGGGTGGTTGGGTACTTCACCCAGGTCTCGATCATCGTGCCGGTCCTGCTGGTGGGCCTCGGGGTCGACTACTCGATCCACCTCACCTCGCGCTACCGCGAGGAACGTCGGCACGGCCTCGCCGCTGATCGCAGCGCCAGCGCCGCGGTCCGCACGGTCGGCGGCGCGCTGGCGCTGGCCACGGTGGCCACCATGCTCGGGTTCCTCACCAACGTGATCTCGCCGTTGCCGCCGATGGGCGACTTCGGCATCTTCACTGCCGTCGGTGTGATCTCGGCGTTCGTCGTGATGGGGCTGCTGATCCCCTCGGCCCGCAACCTCCTCGACACCCGCCAGGTTCGCCGGGGTCGCACTCCCCGCTGGGCGAGGGCCGGATCGACTGCCGATGTCGATCCCCTGGGCCGGGTGATGGCGAAGACCTCGGTCCTGGCCGACCGCGCGCCGAAGGCGGTGATCGGAGCAGCGCTGGTCGTCACCGTCCTGGCCGGGCTGGCCGCCACCCAGATCCGGACCTCGTTCAGCCAGGACGACTTCATCCCCGAAGAATCCGAGATCGGTCAGCTCCTCACCCGGATCGAGACCCTGTTCGGCGGCGACATCGCCGAGTCGACCTTCGTGGTGATGGCGGGCGACCTGGCCGACCCGGCTGCGCTCAACGCCGTGGCCGCGGTCGGTGCCGACCTCGCCGACGTGGAGTACGTGCGGGTCGCCGGCGGGGTGGCCCAGGTGCAGTCGCCGTTCACCGTGTTGGCCGGCCTGGCCGGGTCGGATGCCGAGTTGGCAGCCCAGCTCGACGAGCTCGGTTTCAGCGCGACGGAGGGTGTCGCCGATGATGCCGACGTCGCCGCCATGTACGAGCTCGGGTTCTCCGCCGCACCTGCCCAGATGTCGACGGTGATCGATCCCGGACACGACCTCGGGGTGCTCTCGGTCTCCACCCAGGCTGGGCAGGACAACGTGGGCGATCTGGCCGAGTCGATGAGCGCGGCCGTCGAGCCACTCTCGGGCGCCGGCGTCGACACCCGACTCACATCCGAGCTGTTGGTGATCGACGACACCCTCAACGCCCTCGCCGCATCCCAGGCCCGGGGGATCGCCTTCACCCTGGTCGCCGCCCTGGCCCTGCTGGTCAGCTACTACGGCATCGCCGAGCGCCGGCCGGTCATCGGGGTGATCACCATGATCCCCTCGGTGGCGGTGGTGGCATGGGTGCTGGGCACCATGTGGCTGTTGGGCTACAGCTTCAACGTGCTCACCGCGATGGTGGCCAGCCTCGGGATCGGCATCGGTGTCCCCTTCGGCATCCACATGACCCATCGGTTCCTCGAGGACCGTCGCCGCTACGACACCCTCGACGAGGCGGTCCGCCAGACCCTCACCCACACCGGCGGTGCCATGGCCGGGTCGGCCGCCACCACTGCTGCGGGGTTCGGCGTGCTGGTGTTCGCGTCCCTCGTGCCCATCCAGCAATTCGGCACGATCGTGGCCATCACCATCTTGTACTCGTTCCTCGCCGCGGTGCTGGTGCAGCCCTCCTGTCTCAAGCTGTGGGCCGAGTGGAGGGCCCGCCGGGGCGACGTGGTCGAGCTGGACGACGCTGACGATCACCGGGTGCCCGAACCTGTAGGTTGAACCGCACCATAGGTCGCCACGGAGGCCGCAGGTGTTCGCACGACTCGGGCGGTGGTGCTTCCACCACCGCTTCACGGTCCTCGGTCTGTGGCTGCTCACCGCCATCGTCGGTGGCGCGCTCCTGAGCGTCGCCGGTACCCAGACCCGGACCGAGTTCTCCCTGCCCGAGGTCGAGAGCCGCCTGGGCTTCGGTGGACTCGCTCGACGACGCCCGGGTCGTGAGCCCCTACGACCCCGAGGGAGCGAACCAGATCTCACGACAAGGACCGCTCGCCGGCCAGGTGGCCTACGCGTCGATCGAGCTGCCCGCCGACACCACCCTCGAGGAGGCCGAGGAGATCCGCGAGGTGATCGAGGCCAACACCCCCGACATCGAGGGGCTGGAGCCGGGTCATCCAGCACCGTCCCTGGCCCGCGGCGCTGGCCGGCGCCGCGCTGCTCCTGGTGCTCGCCGTCCCCCTCTTCGGACTGCGCCTGGGGTTCGCCGACGAGGGGAACTATCCCGAGAGCACCACGACCCGCCGCGCCTACGATCTGGTCGCCGAGGGCTTCGGTCCCGGCTACAACGGGCGACTGGTACTGGCCGCCGAGATGGTCGAGGGGATCGACGAGGCGTCGCTGACGGCGATCACGGGAGCACTCGACGACGATCCCGGCGTGGCGTTGGCCATGGGACCGATCATGAACGACCCCCAGGCACCCACCGCGGTCCTGTGGCAGGTCGTGCCGGCGACGGCCCCACAGGACAGCCAGACCAGCGATCTGGTGCACCGGTTGCGCGACGAGGTGCTGCCACCGGTCGTGGCCGGGACCGGCCTCGACGTCTCGGTGGCGGGACCGGTGGCGATGAACGTGGACTTCACCGACTACCTGGGCGAACGTCTGCCGATCTTCTTCGCGGCCGTGCTGTTGCTGTCGTTCCTGCTGCTGATGGTGGTCTTCCGGTCGCTGCTGGTGCCCGCCACCATGGAGCTGCTCGGCGACCGCAACTGGTGGATGCCCCGGTGGCTGGGACGTGTCCTGCCGACGATCGATGTCGAGGGTGAGGGCGGCAACACCGAGACGATCGGCACCGCCGGATCCCATTCCGCTGCCGAGGAGTCGACGCTCGAGTCGGTGTGATCTGGCTCAGGCCCGCTCGGCCGGCTGCCGCTCGAGGTGCCACTCGCGCAGGTGGTCGGCGATGCCGACCGCGGTGAACGGGAACACCGGTGCCGGGAGGAGGACCAGGTTGCCGACCGTGCGGACCAGGACGAAGGTGTAGACCGCGGCGAAGGCCACCGCCGCTGCCCGCCACTGCCAGTGGTGCGCGGCGTCGGAGCGGAGTGCGACCACGCCACCGGCGCCGATGCCGGCCACGAGACCGGTGACCGCATCGGCGGCCAGGGCCGACACCAGACCACCGACGAGCAGCGACAGTCCCATCGCCTTCACCACGGCCATGGGGGCGTTGGGGTTCCATGAGAGGAACGCCAGGACGATGAACACGAACGGGATCAGTGCGAACCCCAGCGCCAACGCAGCAGCTGGGTCGGGGCCCCCCTGGGCTTCGTCGGAGGCGAGGCTGATGAGCCCGGCGAGCATGGACCAGAACGCCGGCACCAGCACCAGGGTGGCGATGGTGATGGCTCGCCACTTGCGCCGGGGTGACAGCGGCTCGGCCACGATGGTGGCCTCGCGACGCTTGGTCCGGCGCGGGTTCTGGCGCAGCGTCACCCCTTGACCGAGCCGGCGGTGAGCCCTCGGACGAAGTAGCGCTGCAGCGAGAAGAACACGGCGAGGGGCAGCGCCATGGAGATGAACGCGGCCGAGGTGAGCAGGTGCCAGTCCTGGCCGCGCGAGCCCGACAGGTTGGCCAGCGCCAGGGTGACGACTCGGGTGCTGCTGGTGCCGCCGAGAAACACATAGGCCACGAGCAGGTCGTTCCACACCCACAGGAACTGGAAGATGGTGAAGGCGGCGAGCGCCGGCACCGACAGGGGGATGATGAGACGCCAGAAGATCGTGAAGTGGTCGGCCCCGTCGATCTTGGCCGACTCGATGATCGACGACGGCAGGGACCCGATGTAGTTGCGCAGCAGGTAGGTGGCGAGGGGCAGGCCGAATCCGGTGTGGGCCAACCAGACGCCGAGGAAGCTGCCGTTGAGGTTGAGGTCGGGGAACACCGTCACACCCCAGAGCTGTGCGCCTTCGACGTACAGGGTGAGGATCGGGATCAGCGCCATCTGCAGCGGCACCACCATGAGACCCACCACGAGGACGAACAAGATGTTGCGTCCGCGAAACTTCATCCACGAGAAGGCGTAGGCCGCAAAGGCGGCGATGGTGATGGGGATGACCGTCGACGGGACGGCCACGGCCACGCTGTTCAGGAAGGCGTTTCCGAACCCGCCGGCGTCGAGTGCCTGCCGGTAGTTCTCGATGGTCCACGCTCCGGCCTCGAACGGGCTGGCGAGCGCGGTCCACCACCCGGAGGTGTTGGCGAGGTCGGGCGGTCGGAACGAGGTGACCAGCACCCCGGCGATGGGGATAAGCCAGATGACGACGGTCACCAAGATGGTGATGCGCACGAACCAGCCACCACCGCCGCCGGTGCCGACGGTGCCCTGCGCGGTGTTGAGCCGGTCGGGCCGGGAGGCCTCGGGGAGCTCGGCGGGAACAGGGGTGGTCAGGGTCATCGCATCTGCTCCTGTTCCCGGAACTTGCGAACGTTCCACACCATCACCGGGATGACGGCGACGAAGAGCACCATGGCGATGGCCGCAGCACGTCCGTCGTGGTTGGCCAGGAAGAACCACCGGATCATCCGCTCGGCGATGACCTCGGTCTGGTTGGCTTCGGGGCTGCCCATCACGAACACGATGTCGAACACCTTCAGCGCGTTGACCACCATGTAGGTGGTGACCACGACGATGGTGGGCAGGATGCTGGGCAGCAGGATCCTGCGGAACAGCTGGAACTCGGTGGCACCGTCGATGCGGGCGGCTTCGAGGATGTCGTCGGGGATGGCCTTGATCGCCGCCGACAGCACCACCATGGCGAAGCCGGTCTGCATCCAGATCATGATCACCATCAACAGCAGGTTGTTCCACGGCTGCTGGGACAACCAGGCGACAGGGTCCTGTCCGAACACGTCCATGACACCGTTGAGCAGCCCGACATTGCTGCCGAACCCTTCGGGCCGGTAGCTGTAGATGAGCCGGAAGGTGACAGACGCACCGACGAAGGAGACCGCCATCGGCAAGAAGATGAGCGACTTGGCGACGGCCTCCATTCGACGGAGCCGGTCGGCCAAGGTGGCGAACACCAACCCGATGGTGACCGCCACCGCGGGGACCACGATGATCCAGGCCACGGTGTTGCGGATGGAGCGCAACATCGAGGAGTTGGTGAACACGAACTCGTAGTTCTCGAGTCCGACCCAGGCTTGGCCGCGCGAGTCCTGGAAGCTGAGCAGGGCGGTGTTGATGACCGGGTAGATCAAGAAGACGCCGAGCACGACGAGGGCGGGGCCGACGTAGATGTAGGGCCGCAGTCCTTCGCCGACGCGCTCGGGCAACCAGTTGACGAGCCGGTCCATCGCCCAGAACAGGGCGAACACTCCCGCCACTCCCAAGGCGATGGCGACGGCGGCGATGACCATGCGGTTGGCGTCGTCATCGCGCAGGAACCCGAAGGCCCAGGTGAACACGACGAACGCGACGATCGGGACCGCGAGGGTGCCGCCGACCCGGAGCGCGATCGCCCACGGATCGCGACGGGTCTCGAGCATGGTGTCGAGATCGTCGTCGCCCGGTGTGTCGGGTTCTTGGTCGGTGTCGGTCGGAGCGGTGTCAGTCACGGCATTCGCCCACGCTGGTCTCCCGGGGGAAGCGAATCAGGGGGGCGGCCCAGCGGGCCGCCCCCCTCGACTCGGACGAACGTTGCTAGCTGTCTTCCTCGTCGCCTCCGTCGGCGCCACCCTCGGGCCAGGCGGCGTCGATGCTGGCGAGCACGTCGTCGAGCACGTCGGGTCCGCCACGGACGTAGTCGATCATGCCGACCCAGAAGGCGTCGCTGCCGACCTGGGCGGGCATGAGGTCCGAGGCGTCGAAGCGTCCCGTGTCCTCGGCCAGCGCCTCGGTCAGCACCGCGGATGCATCAGCGAGGATGTCGTTGCCGTAGCAGTCGGCAGCGACCTCGACGTGCGGTGAGATGCGCGACGAGGCTTCGACGCCACCCATGGCGCACTGCACGTCCTGGGCGATGAACCGCTCGAGGAAGTCGACGACCTCGGGACGGTTGGCGTTCTGGCCGACCACGGTCAGCTCACCGGCGTAGAGGATGCCCTCCTGGTCGATGGGGGGCAGCGGGAACCAGTCGTAGTCGACACCGGCCTCGGTGTCCTCGGGGAAGAAGGCGTTGATGAAGCTCGCCTGGCGGTGCAGGTAGCAGTTCGGCGGATCCTCGAACATGGGAGCCGGTGCGTCGCCGAAGGCGATGTCGGCGGTGGCCTCGGCCCCGCCGAGGACGTAACCCTCGGTGAAGAGGATGTCGCCGAAGACCTCGGCGGCGTTGCGCACCTCGTCGCTGGTGAAGGCCAGCTCGCCCTCGACCCACTGGTCGTAGGCCTCGGGCCCCGCGGTGCGGAGCATGATGTCTTCCATCCAGTCGGTGGCCGGCCAGCCGGTGGCACCCTCGCTCTCGAAGCCGATGCACCACGGTGCCGCGCCGTCCTCGACGATCTGGTCGCTGAGCGCGATCAGCTCGTCCCAGGTCTCGGGGACCTCGTAGCCCGCCGCATCGAAGTCGTCCTTGGGGTACCACACCATCGACTTGAGGTTGATGTTGGTGGGTAGGCCGTAGTGCTGGCCCTCGTACTCGCCGAGCGCCACGAACGACTCACCGAAGGTGTCGTTCAGCTCGTCGATGTCGAAGCCCATGTCCTCGAGCGAGACGATCTCGCCCCGCTCGACCAGGTCGGGGATGGCCCCCGGCTGGGGCACGGCGGCGATGTCGAGGTCGCCGGCCCGGGCCCGGATCTGGAACTGCTCCTCGAAGTTGCCCGAGGACTCGATCTCGGCGGTGTAGTCGGTCTCGGAGTTGATCATCTCGTCGAAGATCTCCTGGACGGCCTCGCCCTCCTCGGGCTCGACCGCAGCGAGGAGGTTGACGTTGCCGGTGTTCTCCGCTTGGTCGCTGCCGCCGTTGTCTCCGTCATCGTCGTTGCCGCAGGCTGCTGCCAGCAACGCGAGGACGAACAGTGGGACCAATAGTCGTCGTAGTCGCATGTGTGTACCCCTTCATGTGGGTGTTGGGTGCTGCTTGGATCGGGACCGGAGCCGTCGTGGCCACGGCCGGGTGTCAGGTCGTGGGATCGCGGTAGATCGCCTTGCCGTCGTCGAAGTCGAAGTAGTGGAGACGGTGGGTGTCGGCCACCAGCTCGATGCGGTCGCCGGCGCGGGCCTGGGACCGCGGGTTGAGCCGGGCCAGCATCTCGGTGTTGGTGCCGGCGCGTCGTTCGACCTGATCGAGCGCGTCCTTGCTCACGTCGACCATCAGCTCTTTGATGTCCTCGGTGATCGCTGGTGCGGCGTCGATCTCGAAGTGGATCACGACATCGGATCCGAGTGCTTCGCGCAGGACCACCTCGGTGGCGATGCGGCGATCCGGCGGGGCTTCGGCCACCAGGGATGCATCCTCCATGTCCTCGGGCCGGATGCCGAGCACCACCTTGCGGCCGTCGTAGCGGCGGAGCGCGGGTCGGTCGGCCAGCACCTCGTCGGGGATCGCCAGCTCGTGCGAACCGAACGTGACCACGAGATCGTCGCCGGTGGACTCGATGGTGCCCTCGAGCAGGTTCATCGCCGGCGACCCGATGAACCCGGCGACGAAGAGGTTGGTCGGCCGCTCGTAGAGCTGCTCGGGTGCGTCGACCTGTTGCAGGTCGCCCTTGCGGATCACCGCGACACGGTCGCCCATGGTCATGGCCTCGACCTGGTCGTGGGTGACATAGAAGGTGGTGACGCCGAGCTCGTCCTGCAGGCGGGAGATCTCCGAGCGCATCTGGACCCGGAGCTTGGCGTCGAGGTTGGAGAGGGGCTCGTCCATGAGAAAGGCCTGAGGGTGGCGCACGATGGCGCGGCCCATGGCCACCCGCTGACGCTGACCGCCCGACAACGCCGCCGGCTTTCGTTCGAGCAGATCCCCCATGTCGAGGATCGATGCTGCCTCGTTGACCCGCTGGTCGATCTCGTCCTTGGGGACCTTGGCCAGCTTGAGACCAAAAGCCATGTTGTCGAACACGCTCATGTGCGGGTACAGCGCATAGTTCTGGAAGACCATCGCGATGTCGCGCTGCTTGGGCGGCATGTCGTTGACCACGCGGTCGTTGATGCGGATCTCGCCCTTGGTGACGGTCTCGAGGCCGGCGATCATCCGCAGCACGGTGGTCTTGCCACAGCCCGACGGGCCGACCAGCACGATGAACTCACCGTCGTTGATGTCGAGGTCGACGGATCGGACCGCCTCGGTTCCGTCGGCGAACACCTTCCAGACGTCTTCGAGCACGATCTCTGCCACTGACAACTCCCCATCTGGTCGGGGTCGAACGACCCACTATGATGATACTTACCTAGTAGAGCCGATGACGGACAGAGGCAAAGGTCCCGGGCCGGGTCCGGTCACCGCTTGGCCGGGCGAGCGAGGAGATCCTCCCACAGCTCGCGGGTCGGTGGCTCGGGATCGAGGTGCACCGAACACCCGTCCCGGTCGAAGTACATCGTGGCGCGATCGAGCCGGACACGGCTACGAGATCGTCTACCCCGCAGGCCGACCTCGGCGCTCGGTCGATTCCTTCCTCACCTCGCACCCGGTGAGCGGTTCGCTGTCCGGTGGGGTGATCGCCCGAACCTCGGGCCGGTCCACTGCTGGCGGCCGCGGCTTGGAGGTGGGGACTGGAGCGGGTGGGGGGAATCGAACCCCCATCATCAGCTTGGAAGGCTGAGGTTCTGGCCGTTGAACTACACCCGCGGGTGGCCGCTCCCGGAGGAGCGGCACTGGTCGGGGAGGCCAGATTTGAACTGACGACCCCCTGCTCCCAAAGCAGGTGCGCTACCAAGCTGCGCCACTCCCCGGTCCGACGTGGCGATGGTAGTCGCTCCGCCGGCCCGATCGGACACGAGCATCCGCGCGAGGGCGGTCGGGGTGACCGGTACACTCACCAATCTGTGAAGAGCACTGTCGAACCCCTCGAGGGGAACAAGGTCCGTCTCTCGATCGAGGTGGACGAGTCCGAGCTCGAACCCGCGATGGACGAGGCGTTCAAGCGCATCGCCCGCGAGGTCCGCCTGCCCGGCTTTCGGCCGGGCAAGGCCCCGCGCAAGCTCCTGGAGGCCCGCCTCGGGCCGGGGGTGGCACGCGAGGAGGCCCTCCGAGAAGCGGTGCCTGGCTACTACGCCGAAGCGGTCGCCACCCACGAGGTCGACGTCATCGCCTCGCCCGAGATCGAGATCACCGACGGAGCCGAGACCGGTCCGGTCAGCTTCGACGCAGTGGTCGAGGTCCGACCCGTGGTCAACGTGGCCGGCTACGCCAACCTCCGGGTCGAGGTTCCGTCACCGACACCCAGCGACGACGACGTCGATGCCCAGCTCGAGCGCATGCGGGAGCAGTACGCCGAGCTGGTCACCGTCGACCGCCCCGCCCAGGACGGCGACCACATCGTCATCGACATCGAGGGGTCCCGCGACGGCGAACCGCTCGAGGGGTTCACCGCCACCGGCTACACCTACGAGCTGGGTCAGGGATCGGTCATCCCCGAGATCGACGAGAACCTCCGAGGAGCATCCGCCGGCGACACGCTCACCTTCACCGGCGACGACCACTCCCACGAAGAGGAGGACGAACCCGATCACGGTCCCATCGACTTCGTGGTCGAGGTCGCCGAGGTCCAGGAGAAGGTCCTACCCGAGCTCACCGACGAGTGGGCGGCCGAGGCGTCGGAGTTCCCGACCCTCGACGAGCTGCGCGCCGACCTCCGGAACCGACTGGTCGAGACCCGGGCCTCCCAGGCCCAGTCGGCCATCCGCGAGAACACCGCCGCCGCGGTCGCCGAGCTGGTCGACCTCGAACCTCCCGAGGCCCTGGTGTCGTCGGAGATGCAGAACCGCGTCCAGGACATGGCCATGCGGCTGCAGGCCCAAGGGATCGAGCTCGACCAGTTCCTGGCCATGACCGGCCAGACCCAGGAGTCCTTCGTCGACGGGCTGCGCGACACCGCCAGCCAGGCGGTGCTGGTCGATCTCGCGTTGCGGGGGGTGGCCGAGGCAGAAGCGATCGAGGTCTCCGACGACGACGTCGAGGCCGAGTTCGCCGACGTCGCCGAGCGGGTCGGTGAGTCGATCGAGGCGGTTCGCGAACAGTTCGAGCACAGTGGCCAGTTGGCGGCGATACGCTCGGATCTGGCAAAGCAGAAGGCCCTCGATTGGCTCATCGAGCAGGTCGAGGTGGTCGATGAGGAGGGCAAGCCCATCGATCGGTCCGAGCTCGACGCGGTGCTCGCCGCGGCCACCGAGGATGCCACCGACCCAGACGACACCGACCCAGACGACACCGACCCAGACGACGAGGACGAGCAGTGACCTACATCCCGAACCCCGAGATCTGGGAGCAGACCAACCGGGGTGAACGCAGCTCCAGCCTGTTCGGCAAGCTGTTGCGCGAACACATCGTGTTCCTGGGGTTCCCCATCAGCGACGACGTCGCCAACGTGGTGTGCGCCGAGATGATCTTCCTCGAGTCGGAGAACCCCGACAAGGACATCAACCTCTACATCAACAGCCCTGGTGGCGACATCAACGCCATGTTCGCCATCTACGACACGATGTCCTACATCAAGGCCGACATCAACACGATCTGTCTGGGCCAGGCCGCGTCGGCGGCCGCGGTGCTGCTCGCCGCCGGGACACCCGGGAAGCGCCTCGCGCTCCCGCACTCACGGATCATCATCCACCAGCCCTACTCCGGGGCACAGGGCCAGGCCTCCGATGTCGAACTGGCGGCCAAGGAGATCCTGCGCCTCAAGAGCTCACTCGAGGACGTGCTGGCGTTCCACACCGGCCAGTCCGTCGAGAAGATCCAGGCCGACACCGACCGCGACTTCGTCATGGACGCCAACGCGGCCAAGGAGTACGGGCTCATCGACGAGGTCCTCACCTCGAGGGCCGATGTCGACAACACTGGAGCGATTCGCGCTGCGAGCGCCTAGCCGGAACGACCCGAATCGGGGGATGTAGCAGTGGCCAAGTTCGGAGACGGAGGCGAGCTTCTCAAGTGCTCGTTCTGTGGCAAGTCACAGAAACAGGTCAAGAAGCTGATCGCCGGCCCGGGTGTCTACATCTGCGACGAGTGCATCGACCTCTGCAACGAGATCATCGAGGAAGAGCTGTCCGAGGGCGCCGACCTGTCGTTCGACCAGCTTCCCAAGCCCCGAGAGATCTACGAGTTCCTCAACGACTACATCATCGGACAGGAACTGGCCAAGAAGATCCTGTCGGTGGCGGTCTACAACCACTACAAGCGGGTGCAGCACTCGGGCGGACGTGACGACGAGGTCGAGCTGTCCAAGTCGAACATCATGTTGATCGGGCCCACGGGCTGCGGCAAGACCGAGATGGCTCGCACCCTGGCCCGCATGCTCAACGTGCCCTTCGCCATCGCGGACGCCACCGCCCTCACCGAGGCCGGCTACGTGGGCGAGGACGTCGAGAACATCCTGCTCAAGCTCATCCAATCGGCCGACTACGACGTCAAGAAGGCCGAGACCGGCATCATCTACATCGACGAGGTCGACAAGGTCGCCCGCAAGAGCGAGAACCCCTCGATCACCCGCGACGTCTCGGGCGAGGGCGTGCAGCAGGCCCTGTTGAAGATCCTCGAAGGCACCACCGCCTCGGTGCCGCCCCAGGGCGGGCGCAAGCACCCCCACCAAGAGTTCATCCAGATCGACACCACCAACATCTTGTTCATCTGTGGTGGTGCCTTCGCCGGCATCGAGAAGATCATCGAGAACCGCATCGGCAAGAAGGGCATGGGCTTCGGTGCCGAGCTGCGCACCCGCGACGACTCCGACCTTGGTGAGCTGGTCGCCCAGGTGCTGCCCGAGGATCTGCTCAAGTTCGGGCTCATCCCCGAGTTCGTCGGTCGGTTGCCGGTCATCGGCCCGGTGTCCAACCTCGACCAGGAGGCGCTGATCCGCATCCTGTCCGAACCGAAGAACGCGCTGATCAAGCAGTACCAGCGCTTCTTCGAGCTCGAGGATGTCGAGCTCGAGTTCAGCACCGACGCCCTCGAAGCGGTGGCCGACCAGGCGTTGTTGCGGGGTACCGGGGCGCGTGGCCTTCGGGCCATCCTCGAAGAGGTGCTGCTCAACGTCATGTACGACCTGCCCAGCCGCGACGACATCGAGAAGTGCGTCATCGACGCCACGGTCGTGCTCGACAAGGTCAACCCCACGCTGGTGCCCAGGGGAGAGGCTCCCCGCGAGCAGCAGCAGCGGCCTCGCCGCGCCGCCTCCTGACCGATGACCCAGGTGCGCCGGTGAACTACCGCGAGGCCCTCGCCTGGCTCGATCGCCACATCAACCTCGAAGCCAACGCCGGGCGTCCGCAGGGAGCGTCGCTCGAGCGCACGCGCGAGATGGCGCGGGTACTGGGCGACCCGCACCAGGCCTACCCGGTCATCCACCTCACGGGTACCAACGGCAAGGGGTCGGCGGCCCGCATGGTGACCAACCTGCTCGCCGCCAGCGGACTCAAGGTCGGCACCTACACGAGCCCCCACCTCGAACGCATCAACGAACGCATCTCGGTCGACCTCGAGCCGATCGCCGACGATGAGCTGGCCGCCGCCATCAGCTCGGTCGCCACGATCGAGTCACTCATCGACGGCCCGCCGTCGCACTTCGAGATCCTCACCACGGCCGCCTTCGCCCACTTCGCCGACGTGGCCATCGACGTCGCAGTGCTCGAGGTCGGCCTGCTCGGTCGCTACGACTGCACCAACATCGCCGACGCCGACGTCGCCGTCCTGACCCGCGTCGCCGCCGACCACACCGACGGCGCCATCGGGTGGCGCGCCGCCGTCGCCGAGGAGAAGGCGGGCATCGTCACCCCGTCCAGCACCTTCGTGCTGGGCGAAGCCGATCCCGAGCTGCGGCCCATCTTCGAGGCGGCGGGTGCAGCCCGGCTGTGGGTCCGTGGCGAGGACTTCGAGACGGTGTCGAACCAGTTGGCGGTCGGAGGTCGGTTGGTCGATCTCCGCACGCCGCACGGGCGTTACGACGAGCTGTTCGTCCCCGTCCACGGAGCGCACCAGGCCGACAACGCTGCCTGCGCGGTGACCGCGGTCGAAGCCTTCTTCGATCGGTCGCTCGACCCCGACCTGGTCACCGAGGCTTTTGCCAACCTCACCATCCCGGGCCGGCTCGAAGCGGTCGCTCACAGCCCGTCGGTGCTGCTCGACTGTGCCCACAACCCCGATGGCGCGGCTTCGCTGGCGGGTGCGCTGGCCGAGAGCTTCTCGGTCATCGGCAGCCGGTACCTGGTGTTCGGCTGCCTCGCCCAGCAGGATCCCTCCGAGATGCTGGCCGCCCTCGAGGTCAACTCGTTCGACCTCGTCGTGGTGTGCAGTCCCGACTCCCCCCGGGCCCGCTCGGCCGCCGAGCTGGCACCGGTCGTCGAGGGTGCCGGAGTGGCGGTCGAGATCGTCCCCGATCCCGTCGAGGCGGTGGCGCGCACCGTGGCGCTGGCCGACGAGGAGGACCTCATCGTGGTGGCAGGGTCCATCTACGTCGTCGGCGAGGTCAGGGCCGAGTACACCCGGGCGGCCGAAGCGGCGCTGGCCAAGGCCGACGAAGAGCTCCTGTAGGTCCGCGGTTTCGACCCACCGAACCTCGGTCGCCTACCGTTCCGGCCATGAACCGCACTCTCGTCATCTGCAAGCCCGACGCCGTCGAGCGGGGTCTGGTCGGAGAGATCATCGGCCGGATCGAGCGCAAGGGCCTTCAGGTCGCGGCCGCCGACCTGCGCACCATCGATCGTGATACCGCCGCCGCGCACTACGCCGAGCACGAGGGCAAGCCCTTCTACGAGGACCTGGTGAGCTTCATCGGCCGCTCCCCGGCGATGGTCATGGTGGTCCAGGGGCCCGACGACACCTGGCAGGTGGTCCGCTCCATGATGGGCGCCACCAACCCGCTCGATGCCGCTCCGGGCACCATCCGTGGCGACCTCGCCACCGAGCTGGGCGAGAACCTCATCCACGGATCCGACGGTCCCGAGTCGGCCGCGCGAGAGATCGCACTCTTCTTTCCGGGCCTGAGTTGACCGGCCTCTCGGTGCCCAAGGTTGCATTCTTGTTACGAGTGGGCCAATCTTGGTGCCGGAGTAGGGGCTGTCACGGCACAGGCCGTGCTCCCACCACATCCCGCTGATGGGGGAGGCACGCCGCATGGCCGACAACATGCTCTCAGGGATCGTCGGTCGTGACATCGCCGTCGACTTGGGCACGGCCAACACCCTGGTCTACGTACGTGGCCAGGGCATCGTGTTGAACGAACCGTCGGTGGTCGCCATCAACATCCATGACGGCCGGCCGCTCGCGGTCGGGCTCGAGGCCAAGAAGATGATCGGGCGCACCCCGAGCCACATCCAGGCCATCCGCCCACTCAAGGACGGCGTCATCGCCGACTTCGAGATCTGCGAGAAGATGTTGCGCTACTTCCTGCACAAGGTGCACCAGCGCAAGTTCTCCAAGCCGCGCATGATCATCGCCGTGCCGTCGGGAATCACCGGTGTCGAACAGCGTGCCGTGCAGGAAGCCGCCGAGTACGCCGGTGCCCGCAAGCCGGCCCACATCATCGAAGAGCCCATGGCCGCAGCCATCGGTGCGGGCCTGCCGGTGCAGGATCCCACGGGCAACATGATCGTCGACATCGGAGGCGGCACCACCGAGGTGGCGGTCATCTCCCTCGGCGGCATCGTGGCCAGCCAGTCGGTCCGCGTGGGTGGCGACGAGCTCGACCTCGCCATCATGGCCTTTGTCAAGAAGGAGCACTCGGTGGCGCTGGGCGAGCGCACCGCCGAGGAGGTCAAGATCCAGCTCGGATCGGCATGGCCCCTCCGCGAGGAGCTCTACGCCGAGATCAGGGGCCGCGATCTGGTCACCGGACTCCCCAGGACCATCGTCACCTCCACCGAGGAGCTGCGCGACGCCCTCGAAGAGCCGGTGTCTGCCATCGTGGACGCCGTGAAGGTCACCCTCGACAAGACCCCGCCCGAGTTGGCGGCCGACATCATGGAAGAGGGCATCACCCTCGCCGGTGGTGGCGCGCTGTTGAACGGGCTCGACCAGCGGTTGGCCAACGAGACCGGTATGCCCATCAAGGTGTGCGCGAACCCGCTCTACGCGGTGGCCATGGGCGCGGGCCAGTCGCTCGAGGAGTTCGACGCGCTGAAGGACATCCTGTTCTCGTCGGGCAACCACTAGTCGCCTTCGCGCCGACGTGTTGTCGCTTCAGCGCGGCGGTCGCCCCCGGTTCATCCTCGCCCTGTTGGTGCTCACGGCGATCACCCTCGTCACCCTCGACGCGCGTGGCTTCGGTCCGGTCGAGACCGCCCGAGGCGCGGCCCTCACCGTGCTGTCGCCGTTCCGGAGCGCGCTCGACTGGACCACGAGTCCGGCACGGTCGGCGTGGGACGGCATCTGGAACCATCGCGAGCTCGAGGACGAGAACGCCCGGCTGCGGGCAGAGCTGGCCGAGCTGCGGGGACAGGAGTTCCGCGAGACGACCGCCCGTGAGGTGCTCGAGCAGGTCTACACCCAATCGGACCTGACCTTCGCCGGGGACATCCCCAACGTCCTCGGCCGGGTCGTCAGCGGTCCGGTCAGCAACTTCGAGGAGACCGTCACCATCGACAAGGGCAGCAGTGATGGCATCGAGGTCGGAATGCCCGCGGTGACCGGAGCCGGCCTGGTGGGACGGGTCCACCGGGTGACCCCAGACGAGGCTGTGATCCAGTTGCTCACCGACCCGAGGATGAGCGTCGGGGTCCGGCTCATCCCCTCCGGGGCCCCCGGTCTGGTCGAGGGGCAGGGACGTGGCGCCGAACCCGAGCTGGTCGTGTCCGGTTCCCTCGTCCTGGCCGACGGCGCCCAGCTGCAGACCAGCGGGCTCGACCGAAGCCTGTATCCGCCCGACATCCCGGTGGGCAGGGTCGGTCCCCTGACCGGCGAGGCGCCCGACGATGACGAGACCGGTGAGGGCGAACTGCCCGAGCTCGATGCCGTGGTGAGCCAGCGACAGGCGGTGGAGCTGGCGGCCGACCTCGATGCGCTCACCTTCATCACCGTCTTGCTCTGGTCGCCCAGCTGATGACGGAGATGGTCCCTGTCCCGGTGCGGGTGGGGGTGGTCCTCTTCGTCGCGCTCGTGGTCCAACTCGCGGTCCTCAACCGCATCGAGCTGTTCGGGGCCACCGGCGACGTCATGGTCGTCATCGCGGTGGCGTCGGGGTTCACGCTCGGACGCGAGCGAGGTGCGGTGGTCGGCTTCGTCGCGGGGTTGGCGGTCGACCTGGTGCTGACCACCCCGCTCGGGCTCACCGCGCTGGTGTTCACCGGGGTCGGCTACGTGTCGGGGATCGTGGCCACCAACCTGCTTCGCAGCTCGCGTCTGGCGGTGGTCGCGCTCGCCGTGGTCGTCGCTCCGGTCTCGGTGTTGCTGTGGGCGGTCGTCGGAGCCCTGTTCGGTCAGAGCCACCTGCTCGACGCGCCGCTGATGCGCATCGCGGCGGCCAACGCCATGGTGGCGTTGGCGACCATCTGGGTCGTGTTCCCCGTCGTCCGGTGGGCGGTCGAGGATCCCCACCGACGGGTGAGGCACCTCGCGTGAACCGCAGCGGAGCCCGCCCCACGCACACCGGGGCGATCTGCTGGACTGGTGCGCGGCCATGAACGACTCCCAGCCCCTGCGCCTCAGCATCCTCGCCATCGTCGCCATCGCACTGTTCACCGCCCTGGTCTCCCGGCTGTGGTTCCTGCAGGTGATGGCGGCCCCCGAGTACTCGGCCCAAGCCGAGACGAACCGGACGCGCACCATCGTGGTCGAAGGTCCGCGGGGCCGGATCCTCGATCGTGACGGCAAGGTCCTCGCCGACAACCGCGAGTCGATGGAGGTCGTCGTCGACCTCGAGGCGGTCGCCGCCGCCGAACGCGACGAGCCCGGTCAGCGGGCCGAGACCCTCCAGATGCTCTCGACCGAGCTGTCCCGCAGCGGCACACCGGTCACCGTCGACGAGCTCGAGCAACGGATCGACAGCTGGCAGGGTGAGCCGCACCAGCCGGTGGTCGTGGCCGAGGACGTGGATCCCGACCTGTGGATCACCATCAACGAGCGCACGGCGATGATGCCGGGGGTCGCGGTGCGTCCCTCGTGGCGGCGCGACTACCCCTACGGGACGCTGGCGGCCCACGTGGTGGGGTACGTGGGCGAGATCAACGGCGAGGAGCTCATGCAGGTGCGCGACTCGCCCAAGCCCTATCGGGGTGGCGATTCGATCGGCAAGGCGGGGGTCGAGCAGATCTTCGAGGAGTTCCTCCGGGGCACTCCGGGCCGAATCGTGTTCGAGGTCGACTCGGTGGGGCGAGTCGTCGGGATCCGCGAGCGGGTCGAACCCGAGCCTGGAGCCGACGTGCGACTGGCGCTCGACATCGATCTGCAGGGCGTGGTCGAGCGGTCACTGCACGAGGAGATGGCGCTGGCCCGCACCCGCACCCAGGGCGGACGCGCCGCTCCACCTGCTCCTGCCGGCTCGGCGGTGGTGGTCGATCCCCGCAACGGCGAGCTGCTCGCCATGGCGTCGGCACCCGCGTTCGACCCCAACGAGCTCACCTCAGGTGTGTCGCAGGCCCGCTACGAGGAGTTGAGCAGCCGCGAGCACTACAGCCCGCTCACCAACCGTGCCGTTCGCAACCCCTCCCAGGTCGGTTCGACGTTCAAGCTCTTCACCGGCTACGCGGCGGTCGCCTCGGGCCTGCGCTCGCCGGGGTTCGCCATCGACGACCCCGGTTACTACCGGTTGCAGGACTGCGAAGACCGCTGCACGTTCTACAACGCCGGCCGCCAGCCCCACGGCCGGGTCGATCTGCTCCGGGCGTTCGAGGTCTCCTCCAACGTGTACTTCTACCGCGTGGGCGAGGACTTCTGGAGACAGCGCAACGTCTACGGCGAACGGCCCATCCAGGACTTCGCCGCCGAGCTCGGGCTCGGTCAGCGCACCGGCGTCGCGCTGCCACTCGACCACCCGGGCCTGCTGCCCGATCCCGACCTCAAGGCCAGTCGCCACGAGGAGAACCCCGAGGCCTTCCCCTACGGAACCTGGTTCCCGGGCGACAACGTCAACATGGCGATCGGTCAGGCCGATATCGGTGTGACCCCGCTGCAGCTGGCGAACGCCTACGGCACCTTCGGCAACGGGGGCACGTTGCATCAACCGAACGTGGTGCTCGAGATCATCGACCCGCTCACCGGTGAGGTGCTGAGGTCCAACGCCCCCCGGGTGGCCAACGAGGTCGATCTCGACCCGTCGATCCAGCAGGTCATCACCGATGGGCTGGTCCGGGTCACCCAGGGATCCGAGGGCACTGCGTCGTCGGTCTTCGCCGGGTTCCCCCACAGCGGGTTCCCGGTCGCCGGCAAGACCGGCACCGCCCAGGTGGGAGGCGACCGCCGCGACACGTCGTTGTTCGCAGCCTGGGCCCCCGCCCCTGCTCCGCGCTACGCGGTGGCCGTCGTCGTCGAAGAGGCCGGGTTCGGGTCGAGAGTGGCGGCTCCGGTGGCCCGGCGCATCCTCGAGCCGCTGGCCGAACGCGACCTCCAGGGTGTGGCACTCACCCCCGCTCCCCTCCGGGGCGAGACCGTCGACGACGAGCGGCCCGACATCGACGTGGGCAGCGCGCTCGACTGATGGCCATCACCGCATCGCCCCCAGGTCGGCGGCGCCTCAGCCGGGCATCCACGTCACCGTGGCAGCACATCGACGGTGTGTTCGTCGTGGTGCTGGCCGCGCTGTCGATCCTGAGCGTGGTCACCGTGCTGGCCGCCACCCACGGTCCCCGCACCACCACCGACGACACCTTCTTCATGGTCCGCCAGGGCTTCTACATCGTGGTCGGCTGGGGCGTCCTGGCCGCGGTCGCCTCGATCGACTACCGCAAGATCGGCGAGTGGTGGGGGATCCTCTACGGCGCTGCCGTGGTGTCGCTGATCATGGTGGCGCTCTTCGGGTCCGAAGCGCGCGGCGCCCAGCGGGGGTTCGAGCTCGGTGGGCTGCAGGCGCAGCCGTCGGAGTTCGTCAAGCTGGCGGTCATCGTGGCGCTGGCCGGCTACCTGACCGCCGACGCCGAGGACCGCACCTGGAAGCGCACGCTGTCGGCGCTCGGGCTGGTCGCGGTCCCCGTGCTGTTCATCGTGACCCAACCCGACCTGGGAACGGCCATGGTGTTCGGTGCCATCACCCTGGCGGTGCTGCTGGCGGCCGGGGTGCCGGGCAAGCAGATGCTGGTGCTGCTGGTGCTGGCGGTGGTGGGCGGCACGCTGCTCGTCACCTCGCCGGTGCTCGAGGAGTACCAGCGCGAGCGCCTGATGGTGTTCGTCAACCCCGAGGCATCCGACATCGCCGAGCGGTACAACGTCGAGCAGTCCCAGATCGCCATCGCCAACGGCGGAGTGACCGGCGAGGGTCTGCTGCAGGGTGGCCAGACCGCGAACGGCTACGTGCCGGCCCAGGAGACCGACTTCATCTTCACCGCGGTGGCCGAGGAGCTGGGTTTCCTCGGTGCCTCGACCCTGCTCCTGCTCTACGGGGCGTTGCTGTGGCGGATGCTGCGGGCGGCCCAGCTGTCGCGTGACCTGTACGGCACGCTCGTGTGTGTCGGGGTGTTCGCCGTGGTGCTCTTCCAGATCTTCGAGAACGTGGGCATGACCATGGGGATCATGCCCGTCACCGGCATCGCCCTGCCGTTCATGTCCTATGGCGGATCGTCGATCCTCATGATGTTCGCCATGGCCGGCCTGGTCGTCAACGTCCACATGCGGCGGTTCAGCTGAGCCTGTTCGGACCCGACCAGGTCAGGCGGATGGGTGGACGCCGCCTCGAACGACGGTGCGGGCCAGGATTCCGAGCGTGGCTCTCAGCGCGGCCTCGGAGATGACGGGGAAGATGTCGGCTTCTCGCCACTTCGGGTCGATGTTCGACCAGTCGTAGTACGAGGTGACCAGGGTGCCGCCCTCGATCGGTTCGAGCCGGTAGCCGTAGATGTGGCCGATCTGGGGCTTGATCTGGCCGGTGATCGTCCAGGCGATCTCGTGGTCTTGTTCGAAGGCGGTGATCTCCACGGTCACGTCGTAGCGGCCGAGCGGATAGTCGTTGAGTGCCTCGCGGTCCATGTGCACCACGAAGGTGTCGCCGACCGCGGTGACGGGGTCGCCGGTGGCGTCCATGAGCATCCCCGACGCATCGATGGCCACGTGACCCTGGGGGTCGGCGAGCACGCGGAAGACCTCGGCGGGCGGCGCCGCGATGGTGCGCTGCACCTCGAATCGCTCGGTGTTCGTCATGCCTGCATCCTGCCAGGTGACGGCGCGGTACCAGAAGCGTAAGGTTCATCAGGTAGGATGGCCAGGGATGAGCACCCTGTGGACACAGCTCGAACCGCTGCTATCCAAGGTGCAGAAGCCTGCCCGCTACATCGGTTGCGAGGACGGATCGCTGCATCCGCACCCACGCGCCGGTCAGGTCGGATGGCTGTTCACCTATCCCGACACCTACGAGATCGGCCTGCCCAACCAGGGGCTGCAGATCCTCTACGAGATCGTCAACGAGCGCGACGACGCCTGGGCGGAGCGCTCCTACGCTCCCTGGGTCGACCTCGAGGGCGAGCTTCGTCGCCACGGTCTGCCGCTGTTCTCGGTCGACACCCACCGTCCGGCAGCGGAGTTCGACCTGCTGGCGTTCAACCTCTCCGCCGAGCTCGTCTACACCAACGTCCTCAACTGCATCGACCTCGCCGGCGTGCCGGTGCGCGCCACCGACCGACGTCCCGAGCACCCGCTGGTGGTCCTCGGTGGACACTGCACCTACAACCCCGAACCGCTCGCCGACTTCGTCGACCTGGTGGTCCTCGGCGACGGCGAGGAGGTCGTCAGCGAGATCACCGACATCGTCCGCGAATGGAAGTCGTCGGGCCGAACCGACGGGTCGCGCGAGCATGTCCTGCGGGCGCTGGCCCAGGTTCCCGGCGTCTACGTACCGTCGCTGTACGAGGCCGAGTTCGACGGCGAGCACCTGGTGGGGGTCTTCCCCAAGCACCCCGACGTGCCCGAGGTGGTCGAGAAGCGCACCATCGCCGACTTGGGCGAGTGGCCCTATCCCAAGCACCAGTTGGTGCCGCTCACCGAGGTCGTCCACGACCGGCTCAACGTCGAGGTCTTCCGAGGATGCACCCGCGGCTGTCGCTTCTGCCAGGCGGGCATGATCACCCGTCCGGTGCGCGAGCGTCCCGCCGACCAGGTCCGCGACATGGTCCAGGGCGGACTGCGCCGCACCGGCTACGACGAGGTCGCCCTCACCAGCTTGTCCACCGCCGACTTCAGCGGCATCGACAAGGTGGTCGCCGACACCGTCAACGACCCCTCCAACTGCGGCCAGGTGTCGGTGTCGCTGCCCAGCCTCCGGGTCGACGCCTTCACCGTCGGCATCGCCGCCGAGATCCAGAAGGCTCGTCGCACCGGGCTCACCTTCGCCCCCGAGGCCGGCACCTGGCGCATGCGTCAGGTCATCAACAAGCTCATCCGCAACGACGACCTCTACGGTGCGGTCGACTCCGCCTACTCCCAGGGCTGGCGGCGCATGAAGCTCTACTTCATGACCGGTCTCCCCACCGAGACCGACCCCGACACCCTGGGCATCGCCGAGCTGGCCACCAACTGCGTCGAGCTGGGGCGGGCCCATCACAAGAACCCGTCGGTCACCGTGTCGGTCGGTGGGTTCGTGCCCAAGCCGTTCACCCCGTTCCAGTGGTTCGGGCAGAACACGGTGTCCGAGCTGTACCGCAAGATCGGGCTCCTGCGCGACGCCACCAAGCGCACCCGTGGCGTGCAGCTCAAGTGGCACGACCCCAAGGCCACCCTCATCGAGGGCATCATGAGTCGCGGCGATCGCCGTCTCGGCCCGGTGATCGAGGCGGTGTGGCGCTCCGGCGGCACGTTCCAGGAGTGGTCCGAGTACTTCGACCACACCCTCTGGGTCGAGACCATGGCTGCCCACGGCTTGTCGGTCGACTGGTACGTGCACCGCCACCGCACCGAGGACGAGGTCATGCCCTGGGACCACCTCTCGGCCGGGCTCCACCGCGACTTCCTCTGGCAGGACTGGCGTGACGCGCTCGATGAGGTCGGCCTCGAGGACTGCCGGTGGACCCCCTGCTACGACTGTGGTGCGTGCACCGGATACGGCATCGAGCACATCGTCGCATCGGCCACCCCGCCGGCGGGTGGCAGTCAGGGCACGGGCCAGGACCTCGCCACCGGCGGGATCGTCCCGGTCACCATCGACGGCGTTCGCCGTCCCGCGGGAGTGGGTGCGCCATGAGGTTGCGCATTCGCTTCACCAAGCACGGCAAGGTCCGGTTCCTGGGGCACCGCGACCTGGCCCGCATCTGGGAGCGCACCTTGCGACGCGCCGAGCTCGACGTCGCCTACTCCGAGGGGTTCTCCCCCCGACCCAAGCTCAGCTTCGGGTTGGCGTTGTCCACCGGCTACGAATCCGAGGGTGAGTACCTCGACCTCGACCTGGCCCCGTCGGCACCCCCGCCCCACCTGGCCGCTCTCCCCGGGCGGCTCTCGGCCCTCCTCCCCGAGGGCATCGACACCACCGCGGTCTGTGAGGTGAGCCGGAGCGAGCCCTCGCTCCAGCAGGCCGTCACCAGTTGCTCATGGCTCATCGACGTGGTCGACACCACGGTGGCCGAGGCCACCGACGCGGTCGACCGGGCGCTCGCTGCTCCCCACCTGATGCACACCCGCGAGCGCAAGGGTAAAGAGGTCACCGACGACCTCCGCCCCTACCTGTTGGACCTCACCATCATCGGTCCGACGCCCACCGGTGCCCGGCTCTCTGCCGAGCTGGGCACCCAACCACGTACCTTGCGACCTGCCGAGCTGCTCGCCGCGCTCGACCCTCCGCTCTCCGAGGGCCTGGTCCGCAGAACCCACCAATGGACGACACACGACGGCGCGCGCCGGGAGCTGCTCCCGGTCGACGCGACGTCCGCCCAGCACGACGGCGAGCGTGCGTCATGAGAAGGGACCATCCCGATGTCCGATCCCGCTACGAGCGGCGCACCCGACTCCTCCGGCTCCGGCCGGACCGGAGCTGATCCGTCACCACCTCCCCAGCGAGCCAAGACCGACCCCGATCCCAAGACCAGCCCCGAACCAGAACCGCGAACGAACGATGTCGCCGACGGCCGCGACCGCTCGGCCGATGGCCAAGGCTCCCGCCAGGGATCGGGGAACCGGCGGCGCCGGGGTTCTCGAGGCGGACGGAGCCGCAACCGACCGAACCGAACCCAGGGGGAAGGTTCCGACGACACCGATCGCGGCGGCAACGCCGGCGATGAGGGAGACGCTCGGCGTCTCGCCGGCGAGGACCGATCCGGTGGCGGCGACGAGGCGGACCGAGGGGGGCGCAAGCCCAAGATCGGCGACACCAGGCCGGCGCCGGAAGCGGCCAGCTCGGCGAGATCGAAGGGATCAGGCTCGTCCAAGCAGAACAAGGGCGGCGGCCGATCCGGCGGAGGCGAGTCCTCCAGCTCCGGTTCGGGCTCTGGATCGAGCTCTGGGTCCGGGTCCTCTGGCCGTCGGCGGCGACGCCGTGGCGGCCGCGGCCGTGGCAGCGGGGGCGGACAGGGCAACCAGGGCAGCGGGGGCGGACAGGGCGCCAAACCGTCTCCCGTCGAGGCGGTCCTCGGCGACGAGGACCCCATCGAGCTCGACGCCGCCACCCTGAAGCGGCGGCGGGGACGCGAGCGCAAGGGTCGGCCCGTCGGCCGCTACCTCATGGCGGTGTCCAAGGGGCCCAACGCCACCCAGATCTCGGTGCTCGAGGGCCGCAACCTCATCGAGCACTACGTGTCGCGCCCCTCCGACAACGAGACCCAGATCCACGGCAACGTCTACCTGGGCAAGGTGCAGAACGTGTTGCCGGGCATGGAGGCCGCCTTCATCGACATCGGCACTCCGAAGAACGCCGTGCTCTACCGAGGCGACGTGCAGTACGACCCCGACGACATCGAGACCAAGGGTGACCAGCCCCGCATCGAGCAGATGCTCAAGGCCCGCCAGACCATCATCTGCCAGGTCACCAAGAACCCCATCGCCCACAAGGGCGCCCGCCTCACCCAAGAGGTGTCGCTGCCCGGCCGGTTCGTGGTCCTCATTCCCAACAGCACCACCTACGGCATCTCCAAGCGACTGCCCGACAACGAGCGCAAGCGCCTCCGCTCGATTCTCGACCGGGTCAAGCCGGCGGGGCACGGGATCATCGTGCGCACCGCTGCCGAGAACGTCACCGCCGAGGAGATCGAGCGCGACGTCGGACGCCTGTCCAGCCAGTGGCAGCAGATCGAGAAGCTGGCGTCGTCGTCCAAGGCGCCGGCGCTGCTCTACCGCGAACCCGACATGGCCGTGCGGGTCATCCGCGAGGAGTTCAACAAGGAGTACCGGTCGGTGGTCATCGACGACCGAGAGCTGTTCGAAGAGGTCCGTGACTACGTGGCCGCCATCAGTCCGGCTCTGGCCGACCGGGTCGACTACTACGACCCCGAGGCCGAGAAGCTGCCGCTGTTCGAGAAGCACCACGTCCACGAGCAGATCCACAAGGCGATCGACCGCAAGGTGTGGTTGCCGTCGGGCGGCTCGCTCATCATCGAGCACACCGAGGCGCTCACCGTCATCGACGTGAACACCGGCAAGAACGTCGGCAAGTCGAACCTCGAAGAGACCGTCTACCGCAACAACCTGGAAGCGGCCGAGGAGATCGCCCGCCAGCTCCGGCTGCGCGACATCGGCGGCATCATCGTGATCGACTTCGTCGACATGGAGATCAAGGCCAACCGCGAGGAGGTCACCAGGGTCTTCCGCGACGCGCTGGCCCGCGACAAGACCCGAACCCAGGTGTTCGAGATCTCCGATCTGGGACTGGTCGAGATGACCCGCAAACGCATCGGCGAGGGACTGCTCGAGTCGCTCACCATCCGCTGCCCCGAGTGCGAGGGACGGGCCCTGGTCGTCAACACCGACCTGCTCGAGGAGTGACCCGAATAGCGTGCGGTACCCGCGCCGCGATAGAGTCGCATCCCTATGTATGCAGTCATCAAGACCGGTGGCAAGCAGTACCGGGTCGAACAGGGACAGACGCTCGATATCGAGCGCTTGGGTGCGGGTGAGGGCGACGTATCGCTCGCGCCGGTGCTGCTCGTCGACGGCGACACGGTGCTGTCCACGCCCGATCAACTCTCCAAGGCCAACGTCTCGGCCAAGGTCGTAGGCGACGCCAAGGGCCCCAAGATCACGGGCTTCACCTACAAGAACAAGACCAACAGCAGCCGGCGGTGGGGCCACCGCCAGCAGTACGACACCATCGAGATCACCAAGATCACCAAGGGCTGAGCCATGTCGAAGACCAAGGGTGGCGGTTCCACCAGGAACGGCCGCGATTCAGAGAGCAAGCGCCTCGGCGTCAAGGTGTTCGATGGCGGCGCCGTCAACGCCGGCGCCATCATCGTGCGCCAGCGCGGTACCCGCATCCACCCGGGCGAGAACGTGGGTCGTGGCCACGACGACACCCTGTTCGCCACCGCCCCGGGCAAGGTGAAGTTCGGGTCGCGCAAGGGCCGCAAGCTGGTCGACGTCCTTCCCGGCGACTGACCAGTCGCACCAACCGATCCGTACGAGGCGGCCTGCGGGCCGCCTCGTACGCGTGTCAGGCCAGGGTGGTGATCGCAGCCAGCATGGTGATCAGCGCGGACACCCCGCCGAGGGTGAGGTATGCATTGGTGCGCATAGTGGCGTGAAAGTCGGTGCGCATGTCAGCGAGCTCGACCAGGAGCCGACTCTCCACGCCGTCGATCTTGTGGTCGAGCCGCTCGCCGAATGCGTCGATCTTGTGGTCGAGCGTGCTGGCCTCAGCATCGATCTTGTGGTCGAGGCCGCCGATGCGTGCGCCCAGCCGCAGTTCGATCTCTTCTGTCTGGCGCGCCAGGTCGTCCTTGGTGGCCAGATCGGACCAGGTGAAGGGTGGGAGATGCGACATGAGCGTGTTCGCCTCGTCGGGGCCGAGGATCTCCTCGAGCCGCTGATGCAGTTGGTGTCGAGCGGGTTCTGCAATGGACATGGTACGAGACTCCGGTCAGATGCGGAAGGCGACGGGAGCGGTGACTCCGATCTGGGGAGTGGCTCAAGCGTGTGTGACGGGCGATCAGATGAGCTCGCGCAGGTCGATTCCCATGGGGAGCCGGGTGCGCTCCCAGCCGAGCAGGGTGACCGCCTGGGTGAAGGCGTAGCGGTCGGTCATGCCGCCGACGTAGGTGACGGCTTGGTGCAGGGCGTCGGGGCTGCCGGGCGGCCGATCGATCGGGGTGCTGGCGCCGATCCCGTCGAGGGGGAGCGGCTCGGGGAGGTCGGCGTAGTGCTCGACGAGGTTGCGCAGCACGTCGATGACGAGCTTGGCCTGGGCCACCGACTCGGGGCGCATGTAGATGTGGTCGTAGTTGAAGCGACGGAAGACGGCGAGGGTCTCGGCCATGGGCTCGGCCATGCCGATCGTGCCGGTGGAGGTGGCAGCGTCGACCACGGCACCGATGAACGAGTCGAGCTGGGCGCGGCGGGTCGCTCCGGCGCGCTCGCGCACCAGTTCGGGCAGGTCGTCGAAGGAGACGATCCCGACGTGGGCGGCGTCCTCGAAGTCGTGGCACACGTAGGCGATCCGGTCGGCCCAGGACACGGCCTCGCCTTCGGGAGTGGCCGGTGCCGGTCGTGACCACGAGTGGTTGCGGACGCCGTCGAGGGTCTCGGCACACAGGTTGAGCGGGGCGAGGACCACGTCGGCGCCCCACACGGCGTGGTCGTAGCCGCCGTCGACGTAGGGGCTGAAGGCGTCTTCGCTGGCGTGGCCACCGGGCCCGTGGCCACAGTCGTGGCCGAGGGCGATGGCTTCGGTGAGGGCGACGTTGAGCCGGCATGCCCGGGCGATGGCGGTGGCGACCTGGGCGACCTCGAGCGCGTGGGTGAGTCGGGTGCGCTGGTGGTCCTCGGGGAAGATGAACACCTGGGTCTTGCCTGCCAGCCGGCGGAAGGCGGTGGTGCCGTGCAGGATGCGGTCGCGGTCGCGCTCGAAGCAGGTGCGGGCGGGATCGGGCGCTTCCGGGAGGGCCCGGTTGCCGGCATCGACCGCCCGTGTGGCTCCGACGGCGAGGTGCAGGTCCTCGAGGGCCTCGCGTTCGGTCCGCTCGAGTGGGGGAGTGGCCTCGATGTCGGCCGCGCTGTCGCCGTGGGCACGGTGAACGGTGCCGCTGCGATGGCTGTGCATGGTGGCTGCCCACCGCCGGGCGCGCTCGGTGGGTGGGCCGGCGGCAGCGACCGACTCGGGTCGTGCCGGCGGGGGTCGGTGTTGGCTCACGGTGCCAGCGTAGGACACGCCTGTGACATTCTCCGCGGCGAGAAAAACCGGGGCGCGTGCGCGCAGCGGCCACCGATAGTGGTAGAACGTGGGTCCTGGGACCCACCCTGAGTGGGCCCAATACCTCAATTCAGCAATCGCTGGTGCCGATGAAAAGGATACGGGCCCACCAGGTGCCCCAGAGCCGACCCTCGGGCGGAGTGCCATCATGACGAATCGAGCATTCAGAGTCGCCACGACCAATAGGTCCACGGCGCGGCGCACGCCCAGGTGGCGACGTTCGCTCTCGCGGGACGACGACGGTGCTGTGCTGGTCGAGGCAGCCATCGTCATGCCCCTGCTCCTGCTCATCGTCTTCGGGATCCTCGAGTATGGCCTGGTCTTTCGGACCACGCTCTCGATCAGCGAGTCGACGCGAGCCGGGGCGCGCGTCGCCGTGGCCCAACCGAGGGTCGAAGGTTACGAGGACTCGGCAGCGGCAGCGGTCTCCGGTGCCCTCGCATCCGCAGGGATCCCGGCAGATGACATCGAGGAGCTGGTCATCTACAAGGCCAATCCCACCACCGGTCAGACCGTCGCGGGAGGCGCGCCCCAGGACTGCACCGCCGACTGCTGGAAGTTCGTGTGGAACGCGGGCGACCAGCGCTTCGACCTGGCTCCGAGCAGTCCCACCTGGGAGGCAAGCTCACAGTTCGCGTGTGGATCCCAGGATCAGACCGACTTTCTCGGGGTCTACGTCCGGGCGAACTACACGTTCATCACCGGGTTCTTCGGCGAGAGCATGACCATGCAGGAGCGTTCGGTCATGCGACTGGAACCCTTGCCCTTGGCCGATACCTGTGCGCCGGCCTAGCGGGGAGCGGAACGATGTCGCCTGAACCAAGAGTGCCGGACAAAGAATCAGCGCCAGAGGACGCCGACGAGCGTCCCGACGAACGACGCCTGCGCGACCAAGGATTCGTTCTGGCATGGCTCGCGCTCATGCTCGTCGTGCTGGTCGGCTTCGCTGGGTTCGCGGTCGATATCGGGCACTGGTATCTGACGGCGTCGCGAGTCCAGAACGCAGCGGACGCGTCGGCGCTCGGAGGGGTGGTCTTCCTGCCGGATCAGATGTCCGAGGCCGAGCAGGTCGCCTGGGATCTGGCCGAGGGGCACGGATATCCCTCCGGCGACGTGAATGTGGCACCCGGCGAGCGGCCCAATCAGCTCGAGGTCAGCGTGACGAAGGAGGTCGACAACTTCTTCGTCGGGATCTTCGGGATCGACACGACGAGCATCACTCGGAGCGCGATGGCCGAGTTCGAAGGTCCGGTCCCCATGGGCAGCCCCGAGAACTTCTTGGGGAACGACCCCGAGCTCGGAGAGAGCCCGGACCATTGGATGAACCTGGCTTCGGTCCGCAACAACGCGGTGAACGGTGATCGGTTCGCCGCCGGGTTGTGTCCATCCGGAGGCGCCCTCGGCCCCTGCGGAAACCCCAATCCAAGCATCAACAACCCCAGCTACGATCCGAACGGTCACATCTTCGCCATCGAGGTGGCGCCAGGGACGGCAGGGCCTCTCCGGGTCGACGTGTTCGATCCCGGGTTCTACGAGGTGGGCGACACCTGCACCACCAACCAGAGCGATGTCTTCAACACCGGCACCGGGGATCTTCAGGCCCACGCGGCAGGCGACCCTGACGTTCCCGACGACTGGTACGACGACGCCGACAGTCGCTTTGTCGGAGGCGCCAGCCCGACATGGTGTCCAGGAGACCACCGCGCCGGCGCATCGGGTGGTTCCGCCCCGCTCGTGTCGACCTTCATCGTCCGCTCACCCGACAACTCGCCCTGGATCGATACCGACAACCCCGTCGTGAACACCGCCACCTGCCAACCTCGCCAGTTCGAGGGACGGGACAACGGGTGGCTGCGTGGTTCGGGAGGCCTGCAGGGGAAGCTGACCGACCCGGACGAGGGACGGGTCACCTTCCCTCCCGGAGCTTGGGAGCAGACCGTTGCCAACTCGTTCCGTCGGTGGGTCACCGTGTGTGAGATCGCCAACCCGCAGCCGGGTCGCTATCTACTCCAGATCAAGAGCAACGCTCCGCTCGGGAACCCGCTCGCGACCAACACCGCCATCGACACCTGGGGTCACAACCGCTTCTCGCTACGTGTCGGCAACGGTGCGCCGTCGGACCCGGGTTGGGACAGCGGTGTCCGGTTGTTCGGGAACGGACGGCTACCCATCTATGTCAACGCATCGGGTGCCGACACCGAGTTCTTCCTCGCTCGCGTGACGCCGAGTACCACGCAACGGCTGCTCAACATCTCGTTGTGGGACATCTCCGATGGAGGCAGCTCGGGTTCCATGCGGGTGGTTCCGCCGCCCGACTCCGGCCTGTCGAACTTCTCGGGTTGCGCCTTCGGCAGCAGTGGGGGCAGCTATGCACCGAGTCCTGGTGACTGCTCGTTCACCTTCGGCGCGGGGGCCCTGAACGGTGAGCTGATGCAGGTGGAGATCCCCCTTCCCGACGGCTATAGCTGTGCCGAGAGCAACCCGTTCGGTTGCTGGATCAAGGTCGAGGCGCCGTTCGGGGGCTCGGTGAACGACACGACGACCTGGTCCGCCGACATCGTCGGTGATCCGGTACGCCTCGTCGAGTAACGGGTCGGACCCGCACCAAGCCTGCCGTAGCATGAGCGGCCGTGTCCGGTTTCGTCGACGAGTGTGGTCTCAACGTCAAGGGTGGTGACGGCGGCGCGGGCGCCGTGTCGATGCGACGCGAGGCCCATGTGCCCCTCGGCGGCCCCGACGGCGGCGACGGCGGTCACGGCGGCAACGTGTGGCTCGTCGCCGACCACAACGTCGCCTCGCTGATCGCGTTCCGGGACCATCCCCACCGCAAGGCCGAGTCCGGCACCCACGGGTCGGGCAAGCGCAAGCACGGCGCGACCGGCACCGACCTCGAGGTCTCTGTGCCCGTCGGCACCCAGGTGTTCGATCAGACCGGCACCGAGGTGCTCGCCGACCTGGTGCACCAAGGCGACCGTTGGCTCGCCGCCCAGGGAGGCCAAGGGGGCCACGGCAACTACGCCTTTGCCTCCCAGCGCCGGCGGGCGCCGACCTTCGCCGAGCAGGGCGAGGTGGGCGAGGAACGGTGGCTCCGCCTCGAGCTCAAGCTCATGGCCGATGTGGCGTTGGTCGGCTTCCCCAACGTGGGCAAGAGCACCCTCATCGCCCGCATCTCGGCCGCGAAGCCCAAGATCGCCGACTACCCCTTCACCACCCTCGAACCCAACCTCGGGGTCGTTCGCCTCGACGACGGCTTCGAGATGGTCGTCGCCGACATCCCCGGTTTGATCGAAGGGGCAAGCGAAGGTCGTGGGCTCGGGCACCAGTTCCTCCGTCACGTCGAACGGGCCCGGGCCCTGGTGGTGCTGGCCGATCTGGCCGACCTCGGCGGACACACCCCCGCGGAGCAGGAAGCGGTCTTGCTCCGCGAGCTGGCCAGCTACCAGCCCGACCTGGTCGAACGTTTCCGCGTCGTGGTCGGGTCCCGAGCCGACCTCGAGGGCATCGTCGAGGGTGCCGCCGACACCTCCGGGTTCGACGGGTTGCGCATCTCGGCGGTCACCGGGCAGGGGATCCCCCAGCTGCTCGGGGCGATGCGCGAGATGGTCGACGCGGCCCGCACCACCGAGGCCGAACCCGAGGGCTTCGTGGTGCATCGTCCAGCCGGCGAGGGGATCAGGATCGAGCGTGACGACGACGGCGCCTACGTGGTGATCGGACGCCAGGCCGAACGGGCCGTGGCGCTGTCCGACCTCACCAACCCCGAGGCGCTCGACTACGCCCAGGGACGACTCAAGAAGCTCGGCGTCGACAAGGCACTGGCCAAGGCCGGAGCCAAGCCCGGCGATCTCGTCCGCATCGGCGCGGTCAGTTTCGAGTACGAGGACGACCGGTGATCGTCGTCGCCAAGATCGGCACCTCCTCCATCACCGACAGCGGCGGCGAGGTGTCACGCGCGGCCATCGAGCGGCTCTGCACCGAGGTGGCCACGCTGCGGGCCGTCGGGCACCAGGTGGTGATCGTCACCTCGGGGGCGATCGCCGCCGGACTGCCGGCGCTGGGCATGGGCGACGACGACCGGCCCCGCGACGCCCGCACCCTCCAGGCGGTCTCGGCGGTCGGCCAGAGTCGTCTCATGCGGGTCTACGACGACGTGCTGGGCTCGCATGGGCTGGTCGGCGGCCAGGTGCTGATCGCGCCGCTCGACTTCATGATCCGCCAGCAGTACCTCCACGCCCGCGGCACCCTCACCCGGTTGCTCGAGCTCGGCGCGGTGCCGGTGGTCAACGAGAACGACGCCATCGCCGACGACGAGATCCGCTTCGGTGACAACGACCGCCTCGCCGCCCTCGTCGCCCACCTCGTCGACGCTGAGCTGCTGGTGCTGCTCACCGACACGCCAGGCCTGCTCACCGCCGATCCGCGCCTCGACGACTCGGCCTCGCTCATCGAGGAGATCGTCGAGATCGACCACGAGCTCGAGGGCCTCGCCGGGGGAGCGGGCACCGTCCGGGGGAGCGGTGGGATGGCCTCCAAGATCGCCGCCGCGAAGATCTCGGCCTGGAGCGGTGTTCGGTCGGTGATCGCTGCCGCGGGACGCGACGGGGTGCTCGTCGACGCCGTCGACGGCGTACCCGGGGTGGGCACGGTGGTGCAGCCCCGGGCCACCCGCCTCGGCGCCCGCAAGCTGTGGATCGCGTTCGCGGTGGGCTCCGCCGGTCAGATCGTCGTCGACGACGGCGCCCGCGCCGCGCTGGTCGATGCCAACCGGTCGCTGCTGCCGGCAGGGGTGGTCGCGGTCGAGGGGCACTTCGTTCCCGACGACGCGGTCGAGCTGGCCACCGCCGACGGTCGGGTGTTCGCCAAGGGGCTGGTGCGGATGGGCAGCGCCATGCTCGCCGAGTACAAGGGCCGTCGCACCGGTGATCTCCCCGCCGGGGTCGACCACGAGGTCATCCACCGCGACGACCTCGTGATGCTGCCCGGGTAGCGACGCTGCGATCCAGTGCTGGGGTATCCTGGGTCCATCAGCTGAGGACGAGTCGCCTCGCTTGGGCTGGACGGTCAGTAGCGCTGTCGCCTCGTGCAGGCCCGACGCCTCGAACTCTCCTGGTGCGATGCAACCTCGCAGCACCCGATGTGGGCGCGTGAGGACACCACCACGAGGAGCAGACCATGCCTGAGAAGTCCCCACAGAAGCCGGCCGGCAAGAAGGCGGGCAAGTCCCTCAAGGAGAAGCGCGCCGCCAAGCGCGACAAGAAGTCACCGCAGACGACGGTGCTCAACCAACGCTGATCCGGCCCGATCGATCCGGCGGCTAGGTGTCGTCGTCGGAGGACGGCTCTGACCCGGCGGCCTCGCCCTCGCCGGTGGCGGCCTTGAGTTCCTCGATCTTGTGCTGCAGCTCGTTCGCCCCCGCGGGCTCGGGAGCCGACAGCCCCAACTGGCCACGGATCTCGTCGAGACGCCCCCGGGCCTCGTTGTTCATGGCGGCCTGTTCGATCTCGAACATCTTCGAGTCGAGCGACCCTTCGCTGAGCTCACCCATCCCCTGCGCCTTGGCGTAGCGCATCTCGATCTTCTCGCGGATCTGGTCGAACGAGGGCGTCTCGTCGCTGACGGTCTCGGAGAGTGAGGCCATGGCGGTGTTCATCTGCTCGGCCATCTGGGCTTGGTCGAGCTGGCCCATCAGCCGCTGGCGCTCGGCCAGCTTCTGTTGCATCGCCGCCGAGTTCTGCTCGACCGCGGCCCGCGCCTGCTCGGCGGCCTGTCCGGCCTGGCCGTGCAGCTCCTTGAGATCGTCGACCTCGCGCTCGAGACCGATCATGCGGTTGGCGAACGCCTCGGCGGCCGAGGTGTACTCCGCGGCCTTTGCGGTGTCGCCGGAGCGGTTGGCCTCGTCGGCCATGATCACCGCCTGGCGGGCGTTGTTGCTCACCTTCTCGTAGTCCTCGAGGGTGCGCGACAGGCGCATCTCGGTCTGCTTCTGGTTGGCGATGATGCTGGCTGCCTGCTCCTTGAGCCGGCGGTGCTGATCCTGGGCCTCCTGGATCGCCTGCTCGAGCTGGACCTTGGGATCGGCGCGTTCCTCGAACTTCCCGGTGAGCCGGGTCGTCGTGTACCGCCACCAGCGCTTTAAGAGCTTGATCATGGGGGTGAGCCTATCGGCCCAGGTGGGCACGGGTCGGGGGGTCGAGGACTTGAAGCGGGCCGGCCTCCAGCGACCGGTGCTCACACCGGAGGTCGTCGATGCCCGCATCGGAGCTCACCCGTCCGACGGTGGCAGCTCCCACGAGCCCGACCCCCGCGCCGAGGACTGACTCGATTCGTCGAGCGCGGCGCGCAGCGACTCCAGATCGATCACCACCTGGTCGACCGCGGTGCCGACACCGGTGAGCTCGTCGTCGTGGCCCGCCAGCGCGCTGACCTCGATCGCCCGGGTGACCGCCTCGGTGAGCTTGGCCTCGAGGACCTCGAGACGCTTGGTGACGTCGCCGAGCACCGCGTCGAGTCGCGCGGCCGACTCGAGTTGCGACCTGACCGCCCGCTCGGTGGCGGTGGTGTCGGCGTCGCGGGACTCGAGCGACTCGAGCCGGCGACGCAGCGACGGCACGTCGATCACCTTGCGGGCATCGGAGATCGTCTGAGCCTGCTTGGCGACCTCCCAGCACTCGCGGACCCCGGACTCGACCGAGCCGCGAATGTGCACCAGACGATCCTTCAGCGGACCGGGACGCGTGTTGCGCAGCGCCTCGTCGAAGCGGTTGCGGGCGGTGACGGCGTCGCGGACGAAGTACCGCCACGGCTCGTTCACGGCGAACGGGTCGATCCGGTCCTGACGGCCGGCCCCGGTACCCCGCCGGCCGAGGAGATACCCACCTGCGGACCCGCCGAGCCAACCCAGCAGCACCAGCACCACGATGCCGAACACTCCGGTGCCGGCGAGCAGCGCCACGACGAACCCGCCGAACGCCCCACCCGCGGCGAGCGGCGACAGCGACGCCCTGAACACCGCAGGCATGGACGCGGAGGCAGAGGCAGGGACCGGAAGGTTCACCTCCCCAGTATCGCGGCTGGGCCCGGCAACGCCACGAGCACCCCGCCGATCGGCCTCGTTCCGGTGAACCGCGAGGGTGTCGCCGGATAGCCTGGGCGGCGATGACCACGCACTCCACCCCCACGCCGGTGGCCGAGCTCGGGGCACGGGCCAAGGTGGCCGCCCGCGTGCTGGCAACCGCCTCCACCGCGGCCAAAGACGCGGCGTTGGTCGCGGCCGCCGACCTGCTCGTCGCCCGCGCGCCCGAGATCCTCGACGCCAACGCCACCGATGTGGCTCGGGCCGAACGAGACGGCGCCACCGCGACGGTCATCGACCGGCTGCGGCTCACCGAAGCCAAGGTCGACGCCATGGCCAACGGCCTGCGCCAGGTCGCCACGCTGCCCGATCCGGTGGGCGAGATCATCGGCGGTTGGGTGCGGCCCAACGGCCTGCGCATCTCCCAGGTGCGGGTCCCGCTCGGCGTGGTCGCCATCATCTACGAGAACCGACCCAACGTCACCAGCGACGCCTTCGGCCTGTGCCTCAAGTCGGGCAACGCCGCGTTCCTGCGGGGGTCCTCCGGTGCGCTGTCGTCCAACCTGGCCATCGCCGCGGTGCTGCGCGACGCCGTCGCCAAGGTCGGCCTGCCCGCCGACAGCCTCGTGATGGTCGACGATGCCAGCCGGGAGTCGGCGGTGGAGTTCATGCAGCTCCGGGGTGTCATCGACTGTCTCATCCCCCGTGGTGGCCCGTCGCTCATCCAGGCGATCCTCGACCATGCCACCGTTCCCTATGTCATCGACGGCGACGGCAACTGCCACGTGTACGTCGATGCCTCCGCCGACCTCGACATGGCCCGCGACATCGTCGTCAACGCCAAGACCCAGCGGCCCTCGGTGTGCAACGCCGCCGAGTCGCTCGTGGTGCACGCCCAGGTGGCCGACACCTTCCTGCCCACCGTCGCGGAGGCGCTGGCCGGGGTCGAGCTGGTAGGCGACGAGCGGGCGTGCGCGCTGGTCCCGACGATGGGCGAGGCCACCGATGCGGACTGGGACACCGAGTTCCTCGCCCTGAAGATGTCGGTGCGGGTCGTCGACTCCCTCGATGACGCCATCGCCCACGTGTCGACCCACAGCTCGGGCCACAGCGAGGCCATCATCACCACCGATCTGGGTGCCGCCGACCGCTTCTGCGCCGAGGTCGACGCGGCGGCGGTGGTGGTGAACGCCTCGACCCGATTCGTCGACGGAGAGGAGTTCGGGTTCGGTGCCGAGATCGGCATCAGCACCCAGAAGCTCCATGCCCGCGGGCCCATGGGGTTGCGTCAGCTGACCACCGCCAAGTACCTGGTTCGAGGCGAGGGCCAGACCCGGGGCTGAGCCCCCATCGAGCCCCGACCAGGGTCCCGACCAGATTGACTCCGCGGTCAAGGCGGCCGCTAGGGTCGCTCCCATGGACTATCGCTTCGAGTCGGTGCCCGCGGTCCGTGAGGGGCTGGACAACGTCAACTACTTGGCCGACGAGGGGATCGCCGGCGTCGTCTACCTGGCCGACCGCCTCCAGAAGCCGGTGCTGGTCGAGGGGCCCGCCGGGACGGGCAAGACCCAGCTGGCGAAGTCGGTCGCCGAGATGATGGGCGCCCGCCTGATCCGCCTGCAGTGCTACGAGGGGCTCGATGAGTCCAGGGCGCTCTACGAGTGGAACTACAAGAAGCAGCTGCTCCGGATCCAGGCCGAGCGCAACACCGACGGCACCTGGTCCGACATCGAAGAGGACATCTTCTCCGACGACTTCCTCCTCACCCGCCCGCTGCTCGAAGCCATCAGGGCCGAGGACCCGGTCGTGCTGCTCATCGACGAGGTCGACCGGGTCGAGATCGAGACCGAGGCCCTGCTGCTCGAGATCCTCTCGGACTACCAGGTCTCGATCCCCGAGCTCGGTACCGTCAGCGCCACCCAGATCCCGATGGTGTTCCTCACCTCGAACAACACCCGGGAGCTGTCCGAGGCGCTCAAGCGGCGGTGCCTGTTCCTCCACATCGACTACCCCGACCTCGACCGCGAGAAAGAGATCGTGCTGGCCAAGGTGCCGGGCATCACCGACAGTCTCGCCGATCAGGTCGCCCGCATCGTCCGGTCGATCCGTGCGCTCGAGCTGAAGAAAGCGCCGTCGGTGTCGGAGACCCTCGACTGGGCGAACACCTTGATGCTGCTCAACATCAACCAGGTCAGCGCCGAGGACGCCAGCGAGACGATCAACATCTTGTTGAAGTACCGCAGCGACATCGACAAGGCCATCAAGGAGTTCAGCTCCAACGGTGCCGAGTTCGCCCAGCAGTCCTGACCCGGAAGGGGCCGAGGGGGTCGCCATGACCGACACCACCCGTGAACCGTCGCCGATGCTCGAACTGCTCGGCGGGTTCATCCGCGAGCTGCGCGAGGCCGGGATCCCGGTCAGCCTCAGCGAGAACATCGACGCCATGGAAGCGGTTCGCCACATCCCCCTCGAGGACCGCGAAGCGCTCAAGTACGCGCTGGCCGCCACCATGGTGAAGAACGACAGCCACTGGCGCGCCTTCGAGACCGTGTTCGAGGTCTACTTCTCGCTGCGGGGCAAGGAGTACGGCATCGCCGAGGAAGGCGAGGGCGAGGGAGACAGCGACAGCCTCGACATGCAAGGCGTCGCCCAACAGGGTCAGGGTGACGGCAGTGGCGGGTCGCAGATGACCGCCGAAGAGCTGGCCGAGATGCTGTACCAGGCGCTCATGCGGGGTGACGACGCCATGATGCGTGCCATCGCCCGCCAGTCGGTGCAACGCTTCGCCGGCATGGAGCCGGGTCGCCCCGTCGGTGGTACCTACTACCTGTACCGCACGCTGCGAAACCTCGACCTCGACGGCGTGCTCGACAAGCTGATGGAACAGGCCCGTCAACAGGCTCCCGATCCTGGGCTCACGTCGCTCGAGGAGCGCTTGGAGCGCGACGAGTACGAGGCTCGCATCGACCGGCTGAAGAAGGAGGTCGAGGCCGAGATCCGACGCCGTCTCGTCGCGGACCGCGGTGTCGAGGCCATGGCCAAGACGTTGCGCAAGCCCTTGCCCGAGGACGTCGACTTCATGCACGCCAGCCGCGAGGAGATGGCCAATCTCCGCAAGGCCATCTACCCGCTCACCCGCAAGCTGGCGGTGCGACTCGCCCGCAAGCGTCGCCACGGCCGCAAGGGGCCGCTCGACTTCCGGAACACGGTCCGCCACTCGCTGAGCTATGGCGGTGTCCCCGCCGAGCCCAAGTTCAAGTACCCGCGTCCCGCCAAGCCCGAGATCTTCGTCGTGGCCGACATCTCCGGCTCGGTCGCGGCCTTCGCCCGGTTCACGTTGCACCTCGTCTACGCCATCAGCAACCAGTTCTCCAAGGTGCGCTCGTTCGTGTTCATCGACGGCCTCGACGAGGTCACCACCTACTTCGAAGGGGTCGAGGACATCACCCAGGCGATCCACCGGGTCAACACCGAGGCCGATGTGGTGTGGGTCGACGGCCACAGCGACTACGGGCACGCCTTCGAGGCGTTCTGGGAGACCTACGGCAAAGAGATCGGTCCCAAGACCACGGTGCTGGTCCTCGGCGATGCCCGCAACAACTACCACGCGTCCCAGGCGTGGGTCATCCAGGAGATCGGCAAGAAGGCCCGCAACGTGTTCTGGCTCAACCCGGAGCCGCACTCGTACTGGGACACCGGCGACTCCATCGTCGGCGAGTACAGCGCCCACTGCGACGGCACCTTCGAGGTGCGCAACCTGCGCCAGCTCGAGGGCTTCGTCGAGAACCTGGCCTGACCCGCGACGGCCCCGGCCACGCATCCAATCGGGGTCGCCACGACGAAGCATGGGTGATGAGCATCGCCCTCGCGGACGCCCCGCCCGACCCGGTCACCGCCTCCGGGTCCACCACCGCCTCCTCGACGGGTCGGTATGCTGCCGGTGTGGTGTCGGAGGACCAGCTTGGCGTGCTGTTCGCGGCGGGCGACGAGCAGGCTCTGCGCTTGGCCTATGACCGCTACGGCGCGCTGGTGTACTCGCTGTGCAAGCGGGGCGTGAGCGCCGAAGCCGACGCCGAGGACATCACCCAGCAGACCTTCATCGCCGCGTGGAAGAGCCGACACCGCTATGACCCCGAGCGCGCCCCGTTGGGTGCGTGGATCGTGGGCATCGCCAAGTTCAAGATCATCGACGCGCAACGAGCCGCCGGTCGCCGGCGCGACACGGTGACTGACGCCACCAACAACACCGAGGGTGGGCCGGTTCGCGATCCGCTCGACCAGCTCGCCGACCGCATGGTGCTCGTCGACGCCCTCACGACCCTGCCCAGCGAGCGGCGCACCGTGCTCGAGCGGGCGTTCTTCTCCGACCTCACCCACCCCCAGATCGCCTCCGAGCTCGACCTGCCCCTCGGTACGGTCAAGAGCCACATCCGGCGAGGGTTGGCATCGCTACGAACACACCTGGAGGGGGCCAATGTCTGATCAGCACCCTCACGATCCCGACCAGCGCCTGCGCCGCCTCCTCGGCGAACCCGAGCCCGGCGACGACGAGCTCATCGCCGACCCCGAGATGCACCGCCTGCTCGAGCTGCTCGACACCATCGGGCCCGACGATCAACTCGAGACCCCGCCGCCAGGGCTGTGGGACGCCATCGCCCAGGGCGCCGCGTCCGAGGGCGACGACCACGATGGCGACGAGTCCGACGTCGACACTGCCGCGGGTGGCACGGGTGGACCCGGTGCGCGCGTGGTGCGGATGCGCGGTGTGGCGCCGCCATGGTGGCTCGGCGCGGCGGCCGCGGTGGTGGTCGTCGCGGTGGTCGCGGTGGGCGCGCTGGCCATCTTCGCCAACCGGGTCGCCGGTCCCGAACGGCTCGCCACCGCCGATCTCGAGGTGCTGGTCGACACCGAGGTGGCCGGCGAGGCGACCCTGGTGCGCGACCACGATGACCTGGTGCTCCAGCTCGAGGTCGACGGGCTCGCATCGATCGACGGCTACTACGAGGTGTGGCTGCTCACCCCCGAGGTCGACGGTCTGGTCTCGCTCGGTCCGCTCCGCGGCGACGGTCGCTACGAGCTTCCCGACGGTCTCGACCACACCGAGTTCTCGGTGGTCGACGTGTCGGTCGAGCCCCACGACGGCGATCCCACCCATTCGGGCAACAGCGTGCTGCGCGGTGGGCTCGTCGAGGCCTGACTCACATCTTGCGGAGCAGTTCGGCCAACCGGAAGGCGAGGTCGAGGGACTGACGGCCGTTGAGCCGGGGATCGCACACCGTCTCGTACCGCGTGTCGAGGTGATCGGAGAGCACTTCGCTGGAGCCGCCGAGGCACTCGGTGACATCGCCACCGGTGAGCTCGATGTGCACGCCTCCGGGCCAGGTGTTCTCCGCCCGGTGGGCATCGAAGAAGCCGCTGATCTCGACCAGGACGTCCTCGAGGTGGCGGGTCTTGTGCCCGGACTCGCTGGTGAAGGTGTTGCCGTGCATGGGGTCACAGGCCCACACGACCGGATGACCGGCGTCGGTGACCGCGCGGAGGATGGGCCGAAGCGTGTCGGTGACCTGGTCGGCGCCCATGCGGCTGATCAGGGTCAAGCGTCCCGGGATGCGGCTCGGGTTGAGACGTTCGCAGATGGCCAGCGCCTCGTCGGGAGTGACCTTGGGGCCGAGCTTGCACCCGATCGGGTTGCCGACCCCGGCGAGGAACTCCATGTGGGCGCCGTCGAGCTGACGGGTGCGTTCGCCGATCCAGAGCATGTGGGCCGAGCAGTCGTACCAGTCGCCGGTGAGCGAGTCCTGGCGGGTGAGCGCCTCCTCGTAGCCCAGCACCAGCGCCTCGTGGCTGGTCCACAGGTCGGCCTGGTGGAGCTGCGGGTCGGTCTCGGTGTCGACGCCGCAGGCGGCCATGAACCGCAAGGCCCGGTCGATCTCGGCCGCGACCTCTTCGTAGCGCTGGCCGGCCGGCGAGCTGGCGACGAACTCGCGGTTCCACTGGTGCACCCGGGTGAGGTCGGCGAAGCCCCCTTGGGTGAAGGCTCGGAGGAGGTTCAAGGTGGCCGCCGACTGGTGGTACGCGGCCAGGAGCCGTTCGGGGTCGGGCAGCCGCGACGCCTCGGTGAATCCGGGATCGTTGACCAGATGGCCACGGAACGAGGGCAGCTCGACGCCGTCGACGGTCTCGGTGGGGGAGGAACGAGGCTTGGCGAACTGACCGGCGATACGGCCCACCTTGATGGCCGGGACCCCGGACGAGTAGGTCAGCACGACCGCCATCTGCAGGATGATCTTGAGCTTGTCGCGGATCGCGTCGGCGGAGAACTCGTCGAACGACTCGGCACAGTCGCCCGCCTGGAGCAGGAACGCCTCGCCGCGGGCGGCGCGACCGAGCTGCTCGGTGAGGTTGCGGGCCTCGCCCGCGAACACGAGCGGCGGCAGGGTCGCGATCGTCTTGAGCACCCGCTCGAGGTCGGCCGGATCAGGCCACTCGGGCTGCTGCAGGGCGGGAAGTGACTGCCACGACGACGGGGTCCACATGTGCTGGTTCACCTCACCAGCGTCACCCGCGGGTGTCCGCTGATGCAACCTGGTTACGCGGCGTCGATCTTGGCGCCGGCCTGCTCCCGCACCACCGAGACAGCCCGCTTGACCAGCCGGCGGGCGGCCTCTGCGGTCACGCCGAGCTCTTCGCCGACCTCGCGGTAGCTCTTCTTGCGACCGTCATCGAGACCGAAGCGCTGTTCGACCGCCCTGCGGGCACGGTCGTCGAGCACGTCGAGCAGTCCGGTGACCGCAGCTTCGTCTGCCCGGGCCACCATCTCCTGTTCGGGGGTGGGTCCACCATCGGAGAGCAGATCGACCAGCTCGTTGCTGTCGTCGTCGCCGATGGTGCGATCGATCGAGGTGGGGGTGGTGAGCCGGTGCAGGCGGGCGTGCTCGTCGTCGAGCTCGTCGCCATCGCCCGACACCTGGCGCAGTGCGGCGCGGAGGCTGGCCGAGCGGTCGCCGGGCAGGCGGACCAGGCTGGCCTTCTGGTCGAGGGCCCGGCCAATGGCCTGGCGGATCCAGAAGGTGGCATAGGTGGAGAACTTGAAGCCCTTGCGCCAATCGAACTTGTCGACGGCGTGCTCGAGGCCGAGGTTGCCCTCCTGGATGAGGTCGAGCAGCTCCATGCTGGGAGGCAGGGGATAGCGCCGGGCGACGCTGACCACCAGGCGAAGGTTGGCCCGGATGAACCGGTCCTTGGCCGCGGCTGCGGCCCGCACGGCCCGCTTGAGCTCGCGCCCGGTCTCGCCGGCGTCGAGTCGAGCCTGGGCTTCGGCGCCGCGCTCGATGGTCTGGGCGAGCTCGCGCTCCTCCTCGGCGGTGAGGAGGGAGACGGCTCCGATCTCGTTGAGGTACTGACCGACTGAATCACTCATGGCACATAGCTCCAACAAGAATGACAGCGACGTCATTCCCGGGTGGGGTGGGGGGAGAGAAAGAATAGGGGGGTGACTGGGGTCTGATGGGTACAACGCCCCTTACCCGCGAGGCCTTCCGCTCAGACGCGTGAACTTGGTCACGAATCACGTGCACAGGTTGTCGTTCTCCACCAGTCGGCGATAACGCCGGTCAGATGAGGGTGGAGCGGAACTCCTGACCGTCCGGTCTACACCCGAGGGCGGTCCTGCGTCACGTCGGTTCGGGCCGGGCCGTACACTCGCCGCAGTGGGAGCGAGGAGACCAGAACGACTCGGGCTGTTCGGGGGGACCTTCGATCCGCCGCACGTCGGTCACCTCGTGGCGGCGGTCAACGCCCGCCACGAGGCCCGTCTCGACCGGGTGCTGCTGGTCGTGGCCAACGAACCATGGCAGAAGTCGGGGTCGCGCGACCTCACCCCGGCCGCTGATCGCCTGGCCATGGTGGCCGCCGCGGTCGACGGTGCCGACGGGTTGGACGTGAGCGACCTCGAGATTCGTCGAGGTGGCCCCTCCTACACTGCCGACACCCTACAGGAGCTCCACGACGAGGATCCGACCCGCGATCTGTTCCTCATCCTCGGCAGCGATGCCGCAGTCGGGTTGCCCACCTGGGAGGGTGTCGACACGGTGAGGAAGCTGGCAAGGGTCGTGCTGGTCGAGCGGCCCGGCACCGAGGGCGGGCGGCCGCCGGAGGGCTTCGGGTACGAGGTGGTGTCGGTGCCCCTGCTCGATGTCTCCAGCACCGAGGTCCGTTCCCGCGTGGCCGACGGGCGGCCACTCGACTACCTGCTCACGCCGGCGGTCATCGACTGCATCCGCAGTCGCGGCCTCTACGGAGCCCCCCGGTGACCCGGCGGCGCCGCGCCCACCTGGTGGTCTATGGCGTGTCCTTCGCGATCGCGGTGATCGCGATCCCCGTGCTGTCGATCGTGGGGGTCCAGGCCCTGCTCGACAGTCGCGACGGCGAGATCATCGACCCGGTGCTCGATCCGACCCTCCCCGGCTACCAGGCACTCGTGTCGCCCTCGCCGACGCTGGCGGTCCTGCACCTCGACCCCGACGGTTCGCTGGTGGGCACGGCGATGCTGTCCCTCGCCGGGGAGGACGACGACGATGCCGGCGGTTCGGTCCTGCTCATGGCGCCCTCCACGGTCGCGTCGGTGCCCGATCTGGGCGATCTCACCCTCGAGTACATCCAGAACATCAACGGCACGGAGTCCACCTGGTCGCTCATGGAGTGGGTCCTGGGGATCGGCATCGACGAGGTGACCGAGATCGACCACGACACCTGGGCCGACGCGGTGGAACCGCTCGGGGGCCTCACCATCACCAACCCCGACGCGCTGAGCACTGCGGACGGCGCGCTGACCTTCGAGGCCGGTGAGGTGACCCTGGCCCCTGAGGAGGTCGGGCCGTACCTGTCGGTGTTGGCGCCCGGTGAAAGCCCGCTCAACCGCGTGCTGCGCCAGGAGCTGGTGTGGAACGCCTGGTTACAGGCGCTCGCAGACCAGCCCGACGCGCCACGCTTCGCCGGTGAGCAGGACCGGGGACTGGCCCGCTTCGCCCCGACGGTCGCAGCCGGACCCCATCGGGTCGAGACGCTGCCGGTGACCACCGAGGGTGTCGTCCCCGAGGCCGGAGAGCCGTTGCTGGTCCACCCCGACGACGACGCCATCGCCGAGCTCATCCCCGAGCTCGTGCCGTTCCCCGCCGGCGCCCGACCGGGGGACCGGCCCCTCGTGCGGGTCCTCGACGGATCGGCCCGACCCGAGCTGCTCCCGGTCGTGGTGCGTGAGGTGGCCGTCGCCGGCGGTCAGGTGGTCCTGATCGGCAACACCGACGAGTTCGGCGTGGCCGAGACCGAGATCCGCTACGACGATCCCGAGCTCGACGCGTTCGCGCGATCGGTGGTCGAGACGCTCGGGGTGGGTAACGTGGTGGAGGTCGACCACATCGACGACAACGCCGAGCTCGTGATCGTGCTCGGCGAGGACTACACGGGCTGAAGGCCCCGGAAGGACACGACATCGACGCGCACACCACCTCCCTCCCCGACACCGCCGAGTGGGCACTGCTCGCGGCCAGAGCGGCCGATCAGAAGGGAGGCATCGACACGGTGGTGCTCGACGTCGGCGAGATCTTCGCCATCACCGAGGCGTTCGTCATCTCCAGCGCCGGCAACTCGAGGTTGGTCAAGGCCATCGTCGACGAGGTCGAGCTCGCCGTGGTCCAGGCTGGTGGCCCCAAGCCGCGCCGGGTCGAGGGGCTCGACGGCCTCGAGTGGGTGCTGATCGACTACGGCGACTTCGTGGTCCACGTCTTCAGCGACGAGACCCGCGAGTTCTACGAACTCGAACGCCTATGGTCCGACGTGCCCCGCCTGGCCTGGGCCCCCGCCGACGCCTGACAACGGCCGGGACGCCGAAACGGGCGCGAGCTGGTCGCACACCCGGAGAGTGGAGCTAAAGGGAATCGAACCCTTGACCTCTTCCATGCCATGGAAGCGCTCTACCAACTGAGCTATAGCCCCGAGTGGAAGGGCCACTCTATCGCGGTGCGATCGGGTGCTGACAAGCCACGATGTCCCAACGGGTTCGGGGCCCACACCGACCGGTCACTACCATGCGGCCCATGACCGACAGCTACCGACCCGGGATCATCGAGACCAAGTGGCAGCAACGCTGGCTCGACTCGGGCGCCTACGAGGTCGACAACGACGATCCGCGGCCCCGCTTCTACGTGCTGTCGATGTATCCCTACCCCAGTGGCCCGGCCCACATGGGCCATGTCCGCAACTACACCTTCGGCGACCTCATCGTCCGCTTCCGCACCATGCAGGGTCACGCCGTGCTGTCACCGATCGGGTTCGACTCGTTCGGCCTGCCGGCGGAGAACGCGGCCATCCGCACCGGCGAGCACCCCCGCACCTTCACCGACGCCCGCATCGACGAGCTGTCGTCGTCGCTGCGTCGCATCGGGGCGGTCTACGACTGGCGGCGCACCGTCAAGAGCCACGATCCCGGCTACATCAAGTACACCCAGTGGATCTTCCTACGCTTCCTCGAGGCGGGCCTGGCGTACCGGGCCGAGGCCCCGGTCAACTGGTGCCCGGGCTGCCAGACCGTGCTGGCCAACGAGCAGGTCCTGCCCGACGGCACCTGCGAACGCTCCGGCGACCCCGTCGACAAGCGCAACCTCGAACAGTGGTTCTTCAAGATCACCGACTACGCCCAGCAGCTCCTCGACGACCTCGACGCCCTCGACTGGCCCGAGCGGGTCAAGACGATGCAGCGCAACTGGATCGGGCGGTCCGAGGGTGCCGAGTTCACCCTTGACGTGGTCGACGCCGGCGGAACGCCACATGCCGACGGCCTGTCGTTCCGGGTCTACACCACCCGTCCCGACACCAGCTTCGGCATGACCTTCGCGGTGCTGTCGCCCGAGCACCCGCTCGTCACCCAGGTCACCACCGACGACCGCCGGGCCGAGGTCGACGCGTTCGCGGCCGAGGTCCGCACCCGGACCGACATCGAGCGCCTCGGCACCGAGGGCCCCATCGACAAGCGGGGCGTGTTCACCGGCTCCTACGTCCACAACCCCTTCACCGGCGAGCCGGTGCCCCTGTACATCGCCGACTACGTCCTCATGAGCTACGGCACCGGCGCCATCATGGCCGTGCCCGCCGAGGACCAGCGCGACTGGGACTTCGCCACCGCCCACGGCCTGCCCATCGTCCGCACCGTCCAACCGCCCGAGGGGTGGGAGGGCAAGGCCTACACCGGCGACGGTCCCCGCATCAACAGCCGCTGGCTCGACGGCATGGGCAAGGACGAGGCCATCGCCGCCGCCACCGCGTGGCTCGAGGACCAGGGCATCGGCGAAGGCACGGTCAACTTCCGCCTCCGCGACTGGCTGTTGTCGCGCCAGCGCTTCTGGGGCTGTCCGATCCCCGTCGTCCACTGCCCATCGTGTGGCATCGTGCCCGTCCCCGACGACGACCTGCCGGTGCTGGCCCCCGACGACGTCGAGTTCCTGCCCACCGGCGAGTCTCCCCTCAAACTCCACGAGGGGTTCCAGTCGGTCGCGTGCCCGAGCTGCGGAGGCCACGCCACGCGCGAGACCGACACCATGGACACCTTCGTCGACTCGTCCTGGTACTTCCTGCGCTTCGCCGACCCGTGGAACGAGGACCGTCCCTTCGACGCTGCGGCGGTCGAGCACTGGCTGCCGGTCGACCAGTACATCGGCGGGGTCGAGCACGCCATCTTGCACCTCATGTACGCGCGGTTCTTCACCAAGGCTCTGGCCGATCTGGGTGTCGCCCCGAAGGAGCTGCGCGAGCCGTTCAAGCGGCTCTTCACCCAGGGCATGATCCGCATGGACGGCGCCAAGATGTCCAAGTCCAAGGGCAACCTCGTCGCCCCCGAGGAGATCCTCGACAACGAGGGTGCCGACGCGCTGCGCCTGGCCCACCTCTTCGTCAGCCCACCCGCCGACGACGTCGACTGGGAGGCCTTCGGCATCGAAGGATGCTCACGGTTCCTGGCCCGCCTGTGGCGCCTGGCCACCGGTCAGGTCGCCGACGTCGTCGAGCGCGATCCCACCGCCGACGACCGGACGATCGAGTCGGCGACGCACCGCCTCATCGGTCGGATCACCGACGACTTCGAGCGCTGGTCCTACAACACAGCGGTCGCCGGCTGCATGGAGTTCCTCAACGAGCTCTACCGCTACGCCCAGTCCGAGCCCGGCCCCCGTCGCGAGACCCTCGACGAGGCCCTCGACACCCTGCTGATGCTGATGGCGCCGATGACGCCACACATCGCCGCCGAGCTGTACGAGCGTCGCCGCGGCGAGGACGTCCACGCCCAGCCCTGGCCCACCGCCGACGAGGCGAAGGCGGCGGTCGAGACCGTTACCATGGTCATCCAGATCAACGGGAAGGTGCGCGACAAGGTCGACGTCGACGCCTCCATCGACGAAGCCGGCGCCGTCGCAGTGGCGCTCGCCCGCGACAAGGTGAGCGCACAACTGGGTGGGGCGGAACCGAAGCGAACCATCTGCCGGCCACCCAAGCTGGTGAACATCGTCATCTGAACGAGGGAGATCCACCATGATGTGGCGCCTGCTCGCCCTGCTCGGGGTCCTCGCGCTGGCTGCGGCCGCCTGCGGCGACGATTCCACCACGATCACCGCTGACGACCCGACCTCGACGTCGGCCACCGTCTCCTCCACGACGACCTCGACCACGACGCCACCGCCCGACGATGATCCGGCCGACGAGGGCGACGAGGGAGAGGACCCGGTCGATGCCCGACCCGACTACGAGGGTGGCTACGACGTCGACCCCGAGTCCGGCGAGGTCGACGTCTCCGAGTACGCGGACTTCCTCGCCGACCACGGCCCCCCGACCGGCGGAGGGCCCGTCGACGCCGCGCTCGAACTGCTCGGCGAGGCCTACGGCGAGGTCGAACCCGATGTTTCGTCCCGACCCGCCGACGGAGGTCGAACGATCGTGGCCGTCGAGCTCGGTCCCCTCCAGGACGACTCGGTCGCCGCCGTGCGCTTCGAGCTGATCTTCATCGGCGGAGAGGCGGGCGATCTGGTGCTCGAGTCGGCGTCGTGGGCCAGTCGATGCCAGCCCGGCCGTGGGCACCAGGAGTTCTCCACCGGCCTGTGCCGGTGACCGCCGGCGGTAACCTGCCTGTCACCGTGGAGGTCGAACCGGCATGATCAGTCTTGCGTCGCGGATCGAGCAGTCAGCGGGGCGTGGCGGCGCCGTCACCTTCATGAGCGGGAACGAACCCGACCGGGTCGAGTGGGACCGCCTCGTCGACGAGGCGAGGGGCATGGCGGCGGTCATGCAGGCGCGAGGAGTCGAGCCCGGCGATCACGTCGCGCTCCTCGGGCCGACCAGCCGCGACCTGGTGACCGCCATCGCCGCGGTGTGGCTGGCCGGAGCGACGATCGTCGTGATGCCCATCCCCATGCGGATGGGGTCGTTGGACGAGTTCATCGGGGCCACCCGACGCCGCCTGCACCGCGCCGACGTGTCGTTGTTCGCCATCGATCCCGAGCTGGCTCCCTTCGTCGAGCCGCAGCCCGGCGACCCACCCATGGTCCGCTTCGACGAGCTGCGCCCCGAAGCGGGTCGGGCCACCGCGTCGACCTTCGAGCGACCCGCCGACGACCCCGACCGCCTGGCCGTCCTCCAGTTCACCAGCGGCTCGACCTCCGACCCCAAGGGGGTCGCGCTGCCGCACCGGGCGGTGGCCAGCAACCTCGACGCCATCTCATCGGCAGCCGAGCTCGACCCCGCGTCCGACGTGTTGGTGTCGTGGTTGCCCCTCTACCACGACATGGGTCTTGTGGGTCTGCTCACCCTTCCCATGACCACCGGCACCGAGCTGGTTCTCGGCGCGCCGCAGGACTTCATGGCCTCGCCGCTGCGGTGGATGCAGTGGATCTCCGACTACGGCGGCACTGCAACGGCCGGTCCCAACTTCGCGTGGGTTCTCGCCACCCGCGCGCTGCGGCGCGCCTCGGGGCTCGACCTGTCCTCGCTGCGGATCGCCCTCAACGGTGCCGAGCCGGTCGACCCCGACACCGTCGAGTCGTTCGTCGAGGCAGCCACCCAGCACCACATGCGGCCAGGCGCGGTCTTCCCTGCGTTCGGCATGGCCGAGATCGCCATCGCGGGGACGTTCCCGCCGCCTCTTGCCGGTCTGCGCACCGACGCCGTCGACCTCCGCGTCCTCGAGACCGAGCGCTACGCGGCCCCCGTCGAGCCGGGGGTGCCGGGTGCCCGTCGCCTGGCCAGGCTGGGCAAGCCCGTTCCCGGGCTCGAGATCCGCATCGTCGATCCGGGGTCGGGCATGGAGCTGCGCGAGCGCGAGGTGGGCGAGCTCGAGATCCGGGGCACCTCGGTGTGCAACGGCTACTACAACGACATCGCCGCCACCGAGGCCCTGTTCCACGACGGATGGCTGCGCACCGGAGATCTCGCCTACCTCGTCGACGGCGAGCTGGTCATGTGCGGTCGGATCAAGGACGTGATCATCGTCGGTGGCCGCAACGTGTTCCCCGAGGACATCGAGCGGGCCGTGGGCGAGGTCGACGGCGTGCGCGCCGGCAACGTCATCGCCTTCGGCGTCGAGGGCCGCAACGGCAGGGAGGCCATCGTGGTGGTGGCCGAGACCAAGCTCGACGACACCAAGGCGTTGCACGCCACCATCAACGAGCACGTCCGTTCGGTGGTCGGGGTCCCCGCCAAGGAGATCGTGCTCGTCCCGCCGAGCACCCTTCCCAAGACCTCGTCGGGCAAGTTGCAGCGGTCGCTGTGCCGTGACCTCTACCTGGAGACCGATCTCGAGCGGGTCGGTTGAGCGCCGGCGCGCTCAGGCGTCCTTCAGCTCGGCGATGACCTGAGCCTGGGTCTCCTCCGACCCGGCGAGGCCGAGGTAGAACCCGACCCGGTCGAGCAGCCCGCCGAAGCGCTCCTTCAGCCCCGCCGCCACCTGGTCGGGCTCGGCGATCACGGCGAAGGTCGCCAGCATCTCGTCGTCGATGAGCCCGGCCATCTCCTGCCACGCACCCTGTTTGGACAGCCGGTTCAGCTCGGTCTGCAGCTCGCCCCAGCCGTGGTGCTCGAGCACCGGTCGGTAGGCCGGTGTGGAGCCGTAGAACGCGAGCTGGCCCCGCGCAGCCGCCTTGGCCTTGTCGATCTCGTCCTCGTTGTTGCCGGTGACGACGAAGGCGGTGAGGCTGACCTCGAAGTCGGACCGCTGTCGGCCGCCGATCGCCATGCCGTCATCGAGCGCGGGCACGGTGACGTCGCGCAGGTAGGCGTCGGTGGTGAAGGGATGTACGAGGAACCCGTCGCACACCTCGCCCGCGACCTTGGTCATCAACGGGCCGACCCCGGCGATGAAGATCTTGGCGTCGCCGTGGGGGTTGGGACCCGGGTTGAAGAACGGGGTCATCAGGGTGTGGGAGTAGAAGTCACCCCGGAAGTCGAGCTTGGTGTCGTTGGTCCAGCAGTCCCAGATGGCCCGGATGGCCAGGATCATCTCGCGCATCCGAGGCGCGGGGTGCGACCACTCCATCGAGAACCGCCGGGTGATGTGGGGCTTGATCTGCGAACCCAGTCCGAGGGTGAACCGGCCGCCGGAGAAGGCCTGGAGATCCCAGGCGGTGGTGGCGAGGGTCATGGGGTTGCGGGCGAAGGCCACCGCGATGGCGGTACCGAGCTCGATCCGTTCGGTGTGTTCGGCCGCGAGCAGCAGCGGCATGAACGGGTCGTGGCTGGTCTCGGCGCTCCACACGCCGTCGTAGCCGCGCTGCTGTGCCTGTTGGGCGGCGGCGGCCACGCCGTCGAGCCCCCCGATCCCCGAGTCGACCTTCATCTCGGCGACCCTAGCGGTTGCCCTGGTCCCGTAGGAAGCGCTCGATCTCGGTCGCCAGCTCGTCGCCGGAGGGCAACGGGCCCTGCGGTCCGGCGGGTTCCTCCCGGTCGGCGGGCCCGCTGGCGGCCTGGTCCGCCTGTTCCTCGAGCTGGCGCAGGAGGGCGACGTGTTCGGCCGAGTCGGCCACCAGCTCGTCGAGGCGGTTGGTGGTCTCGGTGGCCTCCTGGGCGAGGGTCCCGGTGGGGACCGACAGCCCCCCGACGTCGTTGAGGGTCTCGACCAGTGCCAGGGCGGCCCCGGGGTAGGGCATCGTGGCCGCGTAATGGGGCACCTGGGCCCACAGACCGACCGCGGGGAGCCCGACCTCGGCGCAGCGCTCCTCGATCGCGCCGCCGATGCCGGCGGGGACGTCGATGTTCGACCGCATCGAACCAACCTGGGTGGCGATCGCGGCGTCGGTGGCGGTGGTGGTCAGCGTCGCTGGTCGGGTGTGGGGGACCGGCGCCGGATAGGCACCGAGGCCCACCACCATGCGCACGCCGAACTCGAGCGCCAGGTCGACCACGGCGCGGGTGAAGGCCCGCCACAGATGGTCGGGTTCGGCCCCGGTCAGCATCAACATGTCGTTGCCCGTGGTGTCGCTGAAGGCCACCAGTTCGATCGCCGGCCAGGTGAGGCCCGTGTTCACACCCTCGCGAAGGTGCAGGGTGGGCCGGCGCGACCGGTGGTCGAGCAGCACGTCGGCATCGAAGGACACCACGGTGGTGGTCTCGATCCCTTCGAGGATCGCGGCCGCGGCACGGGCTCCGGCACCACCGGCATCGACCCAACCTTCGGGTGCGAGGATCAGTACCGGTGAGTCGAGGTCGGGGCGTTCGTGGAACTCGTACAGGGTGGTCATGACAGTCCCAGCAGTCGGTGGGCGGTGGCCGCGTAGTGGTCGACCTGGTGCTTGAACGCCTCGAACCCGGCGGGGTCGCGGGACCCCATCGAGCCACCGATGTAGCGGGCGTAGACCCCCTCGACGATGCAGGCCAGCTTCCAGTAGCCGAACGCCGTGTAGCGGTCGAGGTCGCCGATGTCGCGCCCGGACCGCTCCGCATAGCGTTCGGCCAGCTCGCTTCGACCGGGGAAGCCGTCGAGGGCGGTCGCCGGCGAGAGCATCCCCGAGTCGGGATCGTCGCGATCGGCCCAGTAGACCATCAGCAGGCCGAGGTCGGCGAGCGGGTCGCCCAGGGTGCAGATCTCCCAGTCGAGTACGGCCACGACCTCGCCGTCGGGGCCGATGAGGCAGTTGTCGAGGCGGTAGTCGCCGTGGACGATGGTGGCCTCGCGCTGGGCCGGCAGGTCGGACGCGAGGTGGTCGTGCACCTCGTCGACCGCGGGCAGCTCTCGGGTCTTGGACTGGTTCCACTGCCCGTACCATCGCTTGAGCTGGCGGGCGAGGTAGTCCTCGCGGCGGCCGAGGTCGCCGAGGCCGACCGCGTCGAGGTCGACGGCATGGATGTCGACCAGCGTGTCGACCAACGACTCGGCCGCCCGCCGCCGGACGTCGGGGGTGAGCTGGAGACCGACCTCCTCGGACTGCACGACCAGGCCGTCGACGAAGTCCATCACGTAGAACGGGGCATCGTTCACGTCGGGATCGGTGCACAGGCCGACGACGGGGGCGACCGGCACCGGGGTCGGTGCCAGGGCCGAGATGATGCGGTGTTCGCGCTCCATGTCGTGGGCGGTCGCCAGCACCTGGCCCGTGGGGGGCCGGCGCAGCACCCAGCGGTGGCCGGCGGTGTCGGTGACCTCGTAGGTGAGGTTGGAGTGCCCGCCGGCGATGAGGGAGAAGGCGAGCGGTGGCGCGGCGCCCGCGACGTTGGACTCGAACCAGGCGGTGACCCGTTCGGGGTCGATGCCGGCGAGATCGGGGGAGGAGCGGTCGGTCACGGGTTCGAGACTATCGGCGGCCCCCTATCCTGACCCTCATGAGCATCGATGTCACCGACGCCACGTTCCAGACCGAGGTCATCGACCGATCGGAGACCACCCCGGTCGTGGTCGACCTGTGGGCGCCCTGGTGCGGTCCGTGCAAGACCCTGGGACCCATCCTCGAGTCCGTGGTCGCCGACACCGGGGGCAACGTGGTGCTGGCCAAGGTCAACGTGGACGAGAACCCCCAGACCTCGGCCGCGTTCCGGGTTCAGGGCATCCCCGCCGTGTTCGCAGTGAAGGACCGCAACGTCGTCGACGGGTTCGTCGGCGCCCAGGGCGAAGCCAAGGTGCGCGAGTTCGTCGACAAGCTGGTGCCGTCCGAGCAGGAGACCGAGCTCGAGGGCCTCGTTGCTGCCGGCGACGAGGCGTCGCTGCGCTCGGCGCTCGAGATCGATCCCGGTCATCCTCCTGCGGTGGTCGCCCTCGCCGAGCTGATGGTCGACAAGGGCGAGACCGACGAGGCGCTCGAGCTGCTCGGGCGCATTCCCGAATCCGCCGAGACCCGTCGGGTGGCGGCCCTGGCCCGCACCCAGGGCGCGGTGGGCGACGACATCGAGCGCCAGCTCGACGAGCTGCTCGACCGGGTCAAGGGTGACGACGAGGCTCGCCAGCAGTTCCTCGACCTGCTCGAGCTGCTCGGCCCCGACCACCCGAAGACGGCCAGCTACCGCAAGGCGCTCACCGCCCGCCTCTTCTGAGCCACCAGGCCCTTCCCCCGACCGGTACGCGGCGGTAGTCTCGGTCCGAACCTTCCCCCTCGTGCGCACCCCGAACGGGGAGGGTTCCCGTGTCGCCGCCAACACCGTTTCCCTCGCAGGAGGCCGACGAGCCGCTGTGGGAGGGTGACCCGCGGTCGAGCTCGGTCGGGTCGTCGGTCCTCGCGGGCCTCGTCGACCGTCTGAACGACCTGGCCGACCGACTCGGCACGTCGACGACCGCCCTCCTCGTCGGGACCGTGGTCACCGCCGTCGGGGCCGCGGTGGCAGTCGTCGCCGTCACCGCCGGCGGGTCCTCGCCGCCGGAGCTGTCCATCCCGTACGCGGCCTCGACCACGACCGCCTCCAGCGACGAGACCGGTGCCGCGTCGGGAACAGACCCATCCGATGAGCCCGCCCAGGTGATGGTCCACGCCGCGGGCGCGGTGAGCCATCCCGGCGTCTATGCCATGGGGGACGACGCGCGGGTCGGCGATCTGCTGGCTGCTGCGGGCGGACCGGTGGCGGGCGCCGACCTCGACCGGGTGAACCTGGCGGCGCCGCTGTCGGACGGCACGCGGGTGTATGTGCCCGAGGTGGGCGAGGACCGGCCGCCGACGGTGCTGGCCGGCAGGGAGGCACCCGGCGCCGACCCCGAGGGTGCCGGCACCGACCCCGGGGCCCTGATCGATGTGAACCGGGCGACCGCAACCGAGCTCGAGCGCCTGCCGGGCATCGGGCCGGCGACCGCAGCGTCGATCATCGATCACCGCGAGCGTCACGGCCCCTTCGCACGGGTCGACGATCTGTTGTCGGTGCGTGGCATCGGCGATGCCAAGCTCGCCGCGCTGCGCGACCTCGTCCATGTGTGATGCCGAGGCGATGGTGCGGGCTGTCCCCGCTCACCTGGATGGCGGCGGCGGCCTGGCTGGGCGCGCTCGTGGCCGTACCGGTCCCGTTGGCCGTTGGCCCGGTGGTCGCCGCCGCCGGATGGCACACCAGACGGACCGCGGTGGTGGGTGTCGGGCTGCTGTTGCTCACTTCGGCGCTCGCGGCACGGACCCACCAGGCGCTCGACCCGGCCGACCACGAACGGTTCCACGGCGTGGTCACCGTGGTCGGCGACCCTCAGTCCTTCGGGCCGTCGCTACGGGTGGATCTCCGTGTCGGCGACCGACGCTTCGAGGCATGGGCGCGTGGCACTTCGGCGGCAGACCTGGCCGACCGCCTCACCGGCGAGCAGGTCGAGGTCGCCGGGCGCCTCGGTCCACCACCACCGGACGCGCCGTGGTTGGCCCGGCGCCACGTCGTGGGCCGCATGACCGTCACCGAGGTGGGCCAGTGGCGTCCGGGCGACCCCGCCAGCCGGGCGGCCAACGGGCTACGGCGGACGCTGGTCGCGGGCGCGCGGACCATGGACCGCGACACCCGGTCGCTCTATGTGGGTCTGCTGTTGGGCGACCAGCGGGACCAGTCGCCCGAGGTGGCCGACGCGTTCATCGGCTCGGGCCTGACGCACCTGCTGGCGGTGTCGGGACAGAACGTGGCCTTCGTCCTGGCGCTGGCCGGGCCGCTGCTGGTCCGCATGCGGTTGGGCAGCCGGCTGGTGGCCACCCTGGCCGTGCTGGGGTTCTTCGCCCTCGTCACCCGCTTCGAACCGTCGGTGCTGCGGGCCACCACCATGGCCGGGTTCGCGGCGATGGCGGTCACCTTCGGCAACGAGGCCGACAGTCGCGACATCCTGGCGCTCGCGGTCGTCGCCTTGTTGCTCGTCGATCCGCTGATCGCCACCCAGCTGGCGTTCCAGCTGTCGGTCGCGGCCACCACCGGCATCCTGGTGTGGAGTCGCCGCATCGCCGATGCGCTGCCGGGGCCCGGGCCGCTGGCCAACGCGATCGGGATCACCGTGGCGGCCCAGCTCGCCGTGGCCCCGCTGCTCATCCCGACCTTCGGAGGCATGCCGGTGGCCGCGCTGGTGGCCAACGTCCTCGCGGCCCCGGTGACCGGCCCGGTCGTGGTGTGGGGCCTGCCGGCAGGGATCGTGGCCGGGGTGTTCGGTGGGACGGTGGCCGAGCTGGCTCACCTTCCCACCTCGGTGCTGGTGGGATGGATCGGCGGTGTTGCCGAGCGGTGCGCGGTCCTTCCCCTCGGCGAGGTCCGGACCCCGCACCTGGTGCTGGCGACGCTGGGGGCGGTCCTGGTGTGGATCGGTCGGCGCTGGTCCCGACGGGTGCCGGCCACGGTGGGGGTGGTGGTGATCCTGGCGGTGGTGCTGCATCCCGCGGTCGTGCTGCGCGGCGGGCCGGATCCGGTCACCGAGCTGGCCGACGGCAGCCGCCTGTACGCCTCGGGCGGTGCCACCGTCCTCGAGCTCGACAGCGGGGCCCGGCCCGACGTGGTGCTCGAGGCGCTGCGCCGCACCGGTGTCGGGCGGGTCGACGTGGTGGTCGCCCGCCACGGCGGTCGCGACGTGGCCGAGACCGTCGCCGTCCTCCGGACCCGGGCCGAGCCCCGCCTGGTGCTCGCTCCACCGGGTCACCGGGTGCCGGGTGGTTCGGTGGCGGTTGCCGGCTCCACCATCGCCGTCGGCGATCTCGAGATCCGTGTCGAGGAGGTCGGCGAGCGAGCCGTCGACGTCGAGGTCATCCCCTCGGAGGCTTGACACCCCCTGACCTCCAGGAGATACACCTTGGCCTGCAAGTGCCTGCTGGGTTTGGAGCCTGAACGTGTCGCAACGTCAGAATCCCCCGCAGGCAGGCTCTTGCGCGGATGGTTCTGGCCAGCTCAAGCGGACTTGTGAAGTATCGGTGCTCAAGGCCCCCCGAATCTCGCACAGCGATGCACTTGACCCACGCGCGCCTTGACGCTGAGATTGGAGGCCATCGAAAGGCGGTAGGCGATGGCGAGTTGGTGCAAGCGGCGGAGGCGCCGGCTGTGGGTCCCGGCTTTGGGTTCGATTGTTGGGCTGCTAGCCGGGATGGCTGCTGGCTTGATGCCGGCGATCCCAGCTGACGCAGTACCGGCCGGTGAGCAGGTGAACGGACCGCCCGGTGAGCAGGTGAACGGACCGCCCACGGCATCGTCTACCCGGCCAACCGTAGCGTTTGTTGTTGACACGTCCGGGTCGATGTCGGGGTCGAGGCTCACCCAAGCGAAAGCCGCGCTACGGACCGGTATCGACGCTCTCGCGGGTGACCAGGCCGCAGGCCTGCGGTCCTTCGCTGGGGCATGCTCGTCGCGGGGCGCGGTCCGGACGCCGATCGGGACAGGTAATCGCGAGGCGATGCGGACCGCCTCCGACGCGCTGTTCGCGTCCGGAACGACGCCGACGCCTGGCGCTCTGCTCGGCGCGGCCGACGAGTTGCGCGACGTCACCGGCCCCAAGATCGTGTTGCTCATCTCAGACGGGGCGTCCACCTGCGGTGACCCATGTCCAACGGCTGCATCCATCAAGGACGACCTCGGCGCTGACTTCGCTGCGGTTACTGTCGGATTTCGAGCCCCGGACTCGGCCGCCGACGAGCTTCGTTGTATCGCAGAAGTCACAGGTGGGGAGTACTTCCCTGCCGACGACGAAGCCGGCCTCGCCGAGGCGATCGGTGCCGCAGTCGGTAGTTCCTCGGCCGCCTACGTCGCCGTAGGCGATTCCACTACCACTGGGTTCTCCGTCCCCACATGTTCGGAGGACCGGGAGATCTCGCCGTACGGCTGCGTAGGTGACGACCCGCCGGCCCAGCCGTACCCCGAACGTGTCGCCGAAGCGGATGACCGCTTCGACGACCTGAACCGGGTCGGCATCTGGGGTTACACGATCGCTGACGCAGTCGCCGCCCACGAGGCCGGCGAGAACGTGGAGGGTCCGTGGACACCACAGCTCACCGCAGCAGCGTCAGCGACGGAACTCGTCACTGTGTCCCTCGGCGCGAACGACATGGAGTTCAGTGACGTTGAGACCTGGTTGGCGCGGTGCGTGAGCATCCACCAGAAGGAATTCCTCGGCGTAACCTACGACGTCGATATCAACGTGAACAACGAGTCGTGCGAGGCCGCCGCCGCCGCCCGCGTCGACGAGCTCGACGACGAGTTCGATGCCTTGTTCGATGCATTGTCTGACGCAGCGGATGGCGGCGTGGAGATCGTCGTCACGAAGTACTTCAATCCGTTCAACGACACAAAGAACGTGCGTTTCGCGCCGGACCGGTCCTGTGCGCTGTTGCACGGCATCGGCGACCACGTCGTCGGTGCCCTGAACGACGAGCTCGACCGCCGGTCGCGTCAGGCTGGGTTCACCGTCGTCGACCTGTACCCGGCCTTCGAGGGCCACGGGGCAGGGTCGTCAGATTCGTATGTGTTCGGCTCGGACTGCGAGACCCTCGGTGCGGCGACAAGTATCGATGTCGACTTTGACTTCGGCTGGCCGCCGGTGAGCTTCGACGGTGATGACACCGTCGCCGAGATCCAAGTGCGGTTCGACCCTCACCCGAATGATAGGGGCACTGAGGCACAGGCAGACGCGATCCTGGAGGCGTTGTGAAGGGAACGAGTCGACTGCTGGCAACAGCCGCCGCGGTCGTCGGCGTCGCCATGACCGCTGGCTGTGGTGACGACACGACAGTGGAAACTGCGGCGACACTCGGGGAGCGGACGACACTCCCCGAAGTTGCCGAAGCCTGCGACGACGGCGATCCCACCGAACCCGGTGTCATTGAGGTGACTGGTGAGCTGCGCGACTCGAACACGACCGTGAACCTCGAGGACTGCGTCGTCCATCTCGGTAGCGGCGCTGACGTCACGTTGAACAATGTGACGGTGACCGGCGGAATCCTCAATCTGCATGACCGGGACACAGACCGCGCCCGCAACGTCGTGCGTCTCCAGCGGGTCACCTTCGACTCCCGCGCGGTGCTCATCGAGCTGAACGACGCCGACGACGAGTTCCGGGCCGAACGCCTCGAAGCGACGGTCGCCGAAGGCTGGTCGTTGCAGGTCGCCGAGACCGACGATGACGCGAACGAGGGTGGATCGGTCCGTCTCGTGTCATCGACGGTGCTCGCCACGGGCACCGACGCGCCGGTGACCGTGACCGCCTCGGAGCATTCCGGTACCGTCGAGCTCGTGAACACGACGCTCGACACGCGCGGGCTGCTCCTCGTGACCGCCGCCGACTGCTCCGCCCGGATCCGTGGCAACGCGCTGGACTGTTCGACCGACGCACTCGTCGCTGATGTCGCCGGTCCGTGACGACCGTGGTCGCCAGGGGCGGACGGGCACGGTCACAATGGTGAACGCGGTGTTCAGAGCGGCCGCAGTGGCCGTGCTTGCCGCTGCCACCGCGTGCGGCGGCTCCGACACCCCCGACGTGGATGTGGACGCCGTGATGGCCGATGCGCTCGAAGCGCTGGAGCTCTCCGAGGTCGACGACCCCGAGGAGGTGGTGTCGAAGGACATCTCCTACCTGGCCACGACCGGGGTCGCCGACGGTGACGTGGCCGACGTGGCCGACGACGCCCGCGACGCGCTCGACGCCGCCGGGTTCACCGTCGACGACCCAGTCGAGGTCCCTGGCGGTCTGTCCATCACCGCGTCTCGCGACGGCGTGACGGTGAGCGCGGCCGCCTACGCCCAGGTGGGCGTCAACCCCGCCCCCGAGGGTTCCTCGTGGGTGCGGGTCCGGGCCGCCGACAACGAGACCAACCTCGCCTGGACGAGATGACCGAGCAATTCGCGACGTGCAAGCTCTCCGCCCTCCTCCGGGCTCCGGACAGGTTCGTAGCCTGACGCCAGGGCGGCGGCCGTTCTCCTCCGGTGTAGGTTCGGCATCCGTGGAACTGTGGCTGGGCGAGCACCGCTTCGACATCACCCATCGCGCGGTGGTGATGGGCATCTTGAACCGCACGCCCGATTCGTTCTACGACCAGGGCAGCTACTGGGACTTCGACGGGTTCCTGGCCAAGGCCGACCAGCTCGTCGCCCATGGCGCCGACTTCCTCGATGTCGGCGGCGTCAAGGCCGGGCCGGGCGAGGAGGTGGGGGAGCAGGAGGAGCTCGACCGCGTCATCCCCGCGGTCGAGGCGCTGCACGCCCGGTTCGATCTGGCGTTGTCGGTCGACACGTGGCGGGCGTCGGTCGTGGAGCACGCGATCGAGGCGGGGGCGGTGGTCGGCAACGACATCTCCGGCTTCGCCGATCCCGACTACCTGCCGGTGTGTGCTGCCGGCGGCGCGTCGGTCGTCGCCACCCACATCCGCCTCGCCCCTCGGGTGCCCGATCCCGAGCCCGTCTACGACGACCTGGTGGCCGACGTCCGGTCCTTCCTGGTCGACCGCGCCCGGTGGGCGGTCGACGCCGGGATCGCGCACGAGCGGGTCATGGTCGATGCCGGGCTCGACCTGGGCAAGACCGAGGCCCAGTCCCTCGAGCTCCTCCGCCGATCCGACGACCTGGTGTCGATCGGCCACCCCGTGTTCCTGTCGGCGTCGAACAAGCGCTTCCTCGCCCACCTGCTCGAACGCGACGTCACCCAGGTCGCCGCCGGCACCGATGCCGCCCACACCCTCGGGATCATGTTGGGCTGTCGGGTTCTGCGGGCCCACGATGTTCGGGCCGCCCGCCGGGTCGCCGACCTGTGCGCCGACCTGCTGGAGGCGGCATGAGCACCGAGGCGTCGGTCCATCTCGTCAAGGGCGACGACCCGGTGCTGGTCGGCGACGAGCTGCGGCGCATCGTCACCGAGCTGGTCGGCGACGGCGACCGCTCGCTCATGGTCGACGAGCTCGACGAGGAGCGCTACCTCACCGGCGACGGCGCCCACATCTCGCCACTGGTCGATGCCGCCCAGACACCGCCCTTCCTCACCGATCGGCGCGTGGTCGTCGGTCGCCATCTGGCCCGCTTCACCACCGCCGAGTCCGTGGCACCCCTCGTGGCCTACCTCGACGATCCGTTGCCCACCACCGCCCTGGTGCTGGTGTGGGACAAGGGACCGAAGTTCACGGGCCGTTCGGCGGTTCCCAAGTCGCTCACCGAGGCGCTCAAGCGAGCGGGGGCGGTCACCGTCGCCACCGACGTGCCCGCCAACGCCCGCGGCCGCGACGCCTGGTTCAAAGAGCACCTGGCTTCGGCTGCGGTGAATCTGGACAACCGGGCCCAGAAGCATCTGGTGGACCGACTCGGCGAGGACGTCAACCGGTTGGGGGCGATCCTCGAGGTGCTCGAGAGCACCTTCGGGCCCGGGGCCAAGGTCGGTGTCGACGACCTCGAACCGTTCCTCGGCGAGGCCGGAGGTGTGCCGCCGTGGGAGCTGACCGACGCCATCGCCGCGGGCGACATCGCCACCGCACTCGATCGGCTGCACCGGATGCTGATCGGCGGCGACCGTCACGCCCTGCAGATCCTGGCGACCCTGCACCGCCACGTGTCGGGTCTGTTGAAGCTCGACGGCGCCGAGGTCCGAGGTCGCGAGGACGCGGCGGCGATCGCGGGGATGGCACCGTTTCCGGCCGAGAAGCTGCTCAAGCTCTCCCGGGCGCTCGGGTCGGAGCGGATCGCCCGGCAGGTGACGCTGGTGGCCGACGCCGACCTCGACCTGAAGGGTGCGAGCGAGTGGCCCGACGAGCTGATCCTCGAGGTGCTGGTGGCCCGCCTCGCTCGGCTCAGCGCCGCCCGCTGAGCCAGGTGGCCAGGCGCGACACGACCCCGCCTCAGGCGGGGTCGTGTCTCTTCCGGTTCCCCCGAACGTGACCGGTAGGTGCTCTAGGCGTCGGCGCTGATGCGGGCCAGGCGCTTGGTGAGGCGAGACTTCTGACGGTTGGCGGCGTTGCGGTGCAGCACGCCCTTGGCGGCGGCCTGGTCGATGCGCTTGATGGCGAGGCGCATCAACGCCTCACTGTCCTCATTGTCATCGCCCTTGGCGGCGGCGGTCTCGGCGTGTTTGATGCGGGTCTTCAGCTCGGAGCGCACGGCCTTGTTGCGGGCCCGGCGCTTCTCGTTCTGGCGGTTGCGCTTCTTCTGGCTGGCGATGTTGGCCACGATGCCTCTACTGGGTCGTTCTGACGGTGTCGTTGGGGAACCGTGAGATGATACCGGTCCCTGGACCGCGTGTCACACCCCGATCGGTATCGTCAGTAGCTCCCATGGATCTGTCGCGCATACGCAACCTCTCGATCATCGCCCACATCGATCACGGCAAGTCGACCCTCGCCGACCGGATCCTCGAGGTCTGTGGTGCGGTCGACCCTCGCGAGATGCGCGAGCAGTACCTGGATTCGATGGATCTCGAGCGCGAGCGCGGGATCACCATCAAGTTGCAGAGCGTCCGCCTCGACTACCGGGACCACGTCATCAACATGATCGACACCCCGGGCCACGTCGATTTCGGCTACGAGGTGTCGCGGTCGCTGGCCGCCTGCGAGGGCGTGATCCTGCTCGTCGACGCCTCCCAGGGGATCGAGGCCCAGACCCTCGCCAACTGCCTGCTGGCCCTCGAGCACGACCTCGAGATCGTCCCCGCCCTCAACAAGATCGATCTCCCCGCTGCCGATCCCGACCTCTACGCCGAGGAGATCGAGCGCGTGCTCGGCATCCCCGCCGAGGACGTGTTGCGCATCAGCGCCAAGACCGGCGACGGTGTCCCCGAGCTGCTCGACGCCGTGGTCGAGCGCGTGCCGCCCCCGGTCGGCGACGTCGATGCCCCGTTGCAGGGGCTCATCTTCGACTCGCACTTCGACCAGTACCGCGGGGTGGTCTCGTCGATCCGGGTGGTCAACGGCCGTTTGATCACCGACACCAAGCTGCGGTTCATGCAGGCGGGCACCACCCACGAGGTCAGCGAGGTCGGTGTCCGCCGTCCGATCCCCACCCCGGTGCGCGAGCTGGGCCCCGGCGAGGTCGGCTACCTGATCGCCGGCATCAAAGACGTCGGCGAGGCCCGGTCGGGCGAGACGGTCACCACCGCGGCGAACCCCGCGCCCGACCCGTTGGAGGGCTACCGCGAGCCCCAGCCCATGGTGTTCTGCGGGCTGTACCCCATCGAGGGCGACGACTTCTCCGACCTCCGCGAGGCGCTGGAGAAGTTGCGTCTCAACGATTCCAGCTTCACCTACCAGCCCGAGACGTCGGGCGCGCTCGGGTTCGGGTTCCGCTGCGGGTTCCTCGGCCTGTTGCACATGGAGATCGTGCGTGAGCGTCTCGAGCGCGAGTTCGACCTGTCGCTGATCGCCACCGCTCCCTCGGTCGGCTACGAGGTCCACCTCACCGGTGGCGGCGTCACCGAGATCGACAACCCGAGCGAGATGCCGAGTCCGGGCGAGATCGAAGGGGTCGACGAGCCCTACTTCAAGGTCACGGTCCTCACGCCGTCCACCTACACCGGCACCGTGATGGATCTGTGCCAGTCGAAGCGGGGCGCCATGCAGTCCATGGAGTACCTGTCACCCGAACGGCTCGAGCTGGTCTATGAGATCCCCCTCGCCGAGGTGGTGATGGACTTCTTCGACCAGCTCAAGAGTCGCACCCAGGGCTATGCCAGTCTCGACTACGAGCCGATCGGGTACCGCCGGTCCAACCTGTCCAAGGTCGACATCCTCCTGCAGGGCGAACCGGTCGACGCCTTCAGCATGATCGTGCACCGCGACTCGGCCTACGAGTACGGGCGCAAGATGTGCGACAAGCTCAAGGAGCTGATCCCGCGCCAGCAGTACGACGTGCCGATCCAGGCCGCCATCGGTGGCAAGATCATCGCCCGCCAGACGGTCAAGGCCTACCGCAAGGACGTCACCGCCAAGCTCTACGGCGGCGACGTCACCCGCAAGAACAAGCTGTTGCAGAAGCAGAAGGCGGGCAAGAAGAAGATGAAGTCCATCGGCCGGGTCGAGATCCCCCAGGAGGCGTTCATCTCCGCCCTCAAGCTCGACGACTGAAGGCTCGACGGAAGGTCTGCCATGTTCGACCAGTGGAGCGAGATCGAGATCCCCGACCAGTCGGGCCGGGTGGCGGTGATCACCGGCGGCAACGGTGGCCTGGGGTTCGAGACCGCGCGGGCCCTGGCGGCGGCCGGCGCCCACGTGGTGATGGCCGCCCGCAACCTCGACAAGGCCGAGTCGGCCACCGGGGCGATCGTGTCGGCCCATCCGGCCGCATCGGTCGAAGTGGTCGGGCTCGACCTCGGGTCGCTCGACTCGGTGACCGAGGCGGCGTCGACGATCGCTCGGGCCCACCCCCGGATCGATCTGTTGATCAACAACGCGGGGATCATGGCCGTGCCCGAGGGACGCACCGCCGATGGGTTCGAATCGCAGTTCGGGACCAACCATCTGGGCCACTTCGCCCTCACCGCCGGGTTGTTGCCCGCCCTGTTGGCGGTCACCGGCTCGCGGGTGGTCACGGTGACCTCCACGGCGCGCCATCTCGGGCGGTCGCTGCGCGCCGACCGCGACCTCGACCGCGGGCGGTACGACCCGTGGCTCGCCTATGGCCGATCCAAGCTCGCCAACCTGCACTTCGCGGTGGGACTGCACCGTCGGCTCACCGCCGCCGGTGGCACGGCCGCGAGCCTGGTCGCCCATCCCGGGCTGACCAACACCGACCTGCAGGCCACCAGCGCTGCCTCCTCCGGTGGGGCCAGCCAGAAGCTGGCTCACGGCACCGCTCGGTTCGTTGGCATGAGCCCGGCGCGTGGCGCGCTGTCCCAGCTCCGTGCCGCCACCGATCCCCGGGCCCGTTCCGGTGAGCTCTACGCGCCCCGGTTCGTCAACAGCGGCAGCCCCGTGGCGCGACCGCTGGTGGGCCGGTCGGTGAGCGAGCGCGCCGGCGACGAGCTGTGGGCGGTCTCCGAGCGCGAGACCGGTGTGGCCTTCGACGTGGAGGCGATGGTGCGTCAGGCAGGTCCCTGAGCGCTCGGGCAGGAGAATCCGGTCGCGCCCACGCGATGCTGGTGCGGTGACCGACCGGACGATCATGTGGTTCCGTCGCGACCTGCGGTTGTCGGACAACCCCGCGCTGGTCGCGGCACACGCCCGCGGTCGGCCGGTCGTGCCGCTGTTCGTGGTCGACCCCGCGTTGTGGGGCCCGGCCGGGGCGAACCGCCGGGCGTTTCTCGCCGGATGCCTCCGAGCGCTCGACGACGACTCGGGCGGCACGTTGGTGGTGCGCCACGGCGACCCGGCCGAGGTCCTGCCCGCCCTGGCCCGGGAGGTGGACGCGAGTGCGGTGTACGCCGCGGCGGACTTCGGTCCCTACGGCCGCCGGCGCGACGATGCCGTGGCCGAGGCCCTCGCGGCCGACGACCGTGAGCTGGTGCTCGAGGGCTCGCCCTATGCGGTGGAGCCGGGCACGGTCCTGAACAAGGAGGGGGAGCCATACAAGGTGTTCACGCCCTTCCTCAAGGCGTGGCGACAGGTGGGATGGCCGGCGCCGGTGCGCCGCCCGGTTGGGCTCGGCTGGGTGTCGGGGGTCGAATCCGACGCCCTGCCCGAGGTCGAGCCCACCGCCGACGAGCTGCCCGACCCGGGGGAGCAGGCCGCTCGCCGCCGCCTCGACAGCTTTCTGCGGACCCACGTGGAGCGCTACGCCGACCGTCGCAACGATCCGGGGGTCGACGGCACCTCCCGTCTGTCGCCCTACCTCAAGTGGGGCTGCCTGCATCCCCGCCAGATCCTGAACCGCCTCGGCGACACCGAGGGCGCGGCGACCTTCCGCACCGAGCTGGCGTGGCGCGAGTTCTACGCCGATGTGCTGTTCCACCGCCCCGACACCGCGCGAGCCGCGTTCCGGGAGGCCATGGCGGCCATGGCCGTCGACGAGGGGCCCGACACCGACGAGGCGTTCACCGCGTGGTGCGAAGGTCGCACCGGCTATCCGATCGTCGACGCCGGCATGCGCCAGCTCCTCACCGAGGGCTGGATGCACAACCGCGTGCGCATGATCGCTGCCAGCTTCCTGGTGAAGGACCTTCACCTCGACTGGACCCGCGGCGCCCGTCACTTCATGGCCCACCTGGTCGATGGTGACCTGGCTTCGAACCAACACGGTTGGCAGTGGGTCGCGGGCACCGGTACCGACGCTGCCCCCTACTTCCGAGTCTTCAACCCGGTGACCCAATCCCGTCGCTTCGACCCCGACGGCACCTACCTGCGCCGCTGGCTGCCCGAGCTGGCCGATCTGGACGACGTCGCGATCCACGAACCGTGGACCGCCGATCCGACGTTGTTCGCCGAAGGAACGGGGAGCGGCTACCCGCCCCCGATCGTCGACCACGCCACCGAGCGGGCCGAGGCCCTCGCCCGCTACGCGGAGCTCGGGTGACGGTGTGATGGCCTGGCACTCGGTATCATCGAGTGCGAACGAAGCCGTCGATCGCTCTGTAACGACCTCATGCTCGATGAACGCAAAGCCTCGATCCTGCGAGCAGTGGTCGAGGAGTACATCCAGACCGCGCAACCGGTGGGGTCCCGCCACGTGGCACGCGATCCCGCCATCGCCGTGTCTCCGGCCACGGTGCGCAACGACATGGCCCAGCTCGAGGCCGACGGATTCCTCGTGCAGCCACACACCAGCGCCGGCCGTGTCCCCACCGACAAGGGGTACCGGTTCTTCGTCGACACCCTGAGCGAACCCGGGCGTCTCGGAGCGGCCGAGACCCAACAGGTCCGCAACTTCTTCGACCGGGCCCATGGTGAGCTCGAGGCGATGCTGGCCGACACCAGCCGGCTCCTGTCCAACATCACCAAGCAGGCAGCGGTCGTGGTCGGCCCGCCACACGAGGTCGCCACCGTGCGTTCGGTCCAGCTGGTCGGCTTGTCACCACGGGTGGTGCTGCTGGTGGTGGTGCTGTCCAACGGCGCCATCGACAAGCACACCCTCGAGCTCGCGGACGACACCGACGACGACGCGCTGGCCACCGCGTCGGCGCGGCTGAGCGAGCACCTGGTCGGCGGATCGCTCGCCAACCTGGCTCCGGTGGGCCCCACCGGCGACGGGGAGGCCGATGCGCTCATCGACGTGGCGCTCCGCGAGCTCACCCATCACCACCACGATCCCGATTCCGTGTTCGTCGGGGGGACCTCGCTCATGGCAGGCTCGTTCGATGCCGTCGACACCGTCCGCCAGGTCCTCACCATCCTCGAACAACAGATCGTCGTCGTGACGCTGCTGCGCGACGTGCTCGATCGCGGGTTGAGCGTGGCCATCGGCTCCGAGACCGGGGTCGAGACACTGGCCGAGTGCTCGCTGGTGGTGGCGCCCTACGCCGTCGACGGCGAGGGTGTCGGCACGATCGGGGTGCTCGGTCCCACCCGCATGAACTATCCGCAAGCGCTGGCCGCGGTGGCCATCGTCGGCCAGCGTCTCGGTCACCGGCTGAGCGAGGGTTAGATGTCGGACTACTACGCCTCCCTCGGGGTGGGCCGCAACGCGTCGGCCGACGAGATCAAGAAGGCCTACCGTCGGCGGGCCCGCGAGCTGCACCCCGACACCAACCCCGATCCCGCGGCCGAGGCCGAGTTCAAGGAGGTCGCCCGGGCCTACGAGGTGCTGGGCGACCCCGAACGTCGTCGCCGCTACGACACCTACGGCGAAGCCGGGGTGTCCGGTGGCGGCCGTGGCGGTTCACCGTTCGACACCGGTGGGTTCACCGACATCTTCGACGCCTTCTTCGGCGGCGGAGGAGCCGGTCCCTTCGGCGGTCGGGCCACCCGCAGCTCGGGACCCAGCCGTGGCCCCGACCTCGAGGCGGTGGCCCAGGTCCGCTTCGAGGACGCGGTGTTCGGTTGCCAGACCGATGTCGCGGTGCGCACCGCGGTGGCCTGCGAGTCCTGCGAGGCCACCGGTGCCGCGCCGGGCAGCTCGGCCCAGGTGTGCAGCGAGTGTGGCGGCAGCGGCCAGGTGCGGCGCATGCGCCAGTCGATCCTCGGCCAGGTCGTCACCGCCGGACCGTGCGGTGCGTGTGGCGGGCTGGGCGAGGTGATCGCCGACCCCTGCCCCGACTGCAAGGGCGACGGCCGCCGCATCGTCGAGAAGCACTACAACGTCGACGTGCCCGCCGGGGTCGACACCGGCTCCACGCTGCGACTCATCGGTCGGGGAGCGGTCGGCGCCCGCGGCGGTGGCGCGGGCGATCTCTATGTCCATCTCGAGGTGTTGGCCCACGACCGCTTCGAGCGGGTGGGCGACGACCTGGTCCACGAGCTGCACCTCAGCGTCGCCCAGGCGGCGCTGGGCGTCCACCTCGAGTTCGAGACCCTCGACGGTGCCGAGGACCTCGTCATCCCGCGGGGCACCCAACCGGGGCGGGTGTTCCGCCTGCGGGGCCGCGGCGTGCCCCACGTCAACGGCCGGGGCCGTGGCGACCTGCTGGTCCAGGTGGCCGTCGACGTCCCCGACGATCTCACCGCCGACCAGGAGGAGCTGCTGCGGCGGTTCGCGGCCGAGCGTGGCGACGATGTCGCCCCCGCCGAAGAGGGCTTCTTCGCCAAGATCCGCTCGGCGTTCAAGTAGCGCCGGGGGTGGGTGTGCCCGGCGCCAGCGCACTCGGTGGTCCCGACGGGCGTGGCGGTCCGCACGTGTTCGTCGACGATCTGGACGCGCCGGTGCTCAGCGCCGACGACCGTCACCACCTGGAGCGGGTCCTGCGGGTGCGTGGCGGCGATCGCCTCACCGTGTCCGATGGTGCCGGCGGCTGGCGCGCCTGCCGTTTCGGCGACCGGCTCGAGCCGGTGGGCGAGGTGGCCCACGAGCGGGCACCGGTGCCCGAGCTGGCGGTGGGGTTCGTCCCGGTGAAGGGCGATCGGCCCGAGTGGGTGGTCCAGAAGCTGACCGAGCTGGGGATCGATCGCATCGTCGTGATGGCGTCGGATCGGTCGGTGGTGCGCTGGGACGGCGAGCGGGGGGTGCGCCACGTCGAGCGCCTGCGCAAGGTGGCGCGCGAGGCGGCCATGCAGTGCCGGCGCTGCCACCTGCCCCGCATCGAGGGGGTGGTGCCGGTGGCCGAGCTGGCCGGCGAGCCGGGGGTGGTGCGGGCGGAGGTGGGCGGTGCCCGGCCGTCGCCCGACCACCGGATGGTGCTGATCGGTCCCGAGGGCGGGTGGAGCGACCCCGAGCGCGAGCTGGTGCCGGCCACGGTCGGCCTCGCCGACCACGTGTTGCGGGCCGAGACCGCCGCGGTGACGGCAAGCGCGCTGTACACCGCGTTGCGCGCGCGTCGGGTCGAGCGGGGCGCCAGACCCTCCACCGTTGACACCGAGGGTGATTGAATCGGTCACACAACGCGGTTAGGGTGACCTTGAACCATTCTGACGGTCGGCGAACGGGCGAACGCCGACCGGACCGACCGCGGAGCGATGCGCATGACCATGGACCTGGATCTCCCCGACAGCGACGAGGCAGTCTCGGAGTACGGCCGCATGGTCGGCGATCGACTTCGGGCGATCCGCCGCCAGAAGCGCATGTCGCTGCACGACGTCGAGGCCGCGTCCGACCAGGAGTTCAAGGCGTCGGTGCTCGGCGCCTACGAGCGCGGCGAGCGGGCCATCTCGGTGCCCCGCCTCCAGCGCCTGGCCCACTTCTACGGTGTGCCGGTCGACCAGCTGCTGCCCCGCGACGAGGGATCGGGAACCTACGGTGCCGATACCTCGGTGGTCGACCTGGTGTCGTCCAAGCAGCCCGAGCGGGCGTCGTTCACCATCGACCTGACCCGCCTCGAGTCGCTCTCGGGCCCCGAGGCGGCCATGCTCAACCGGTTCCTGGCCTCGATCCAGGTGCAGCGCCAGGACTTCAACGGCCGGGTGCTGACGATCCGCAACGACGATCTGCGCGCCATCGCCTGCATCCTCGGCATCGATCCCGAGCACGCCGAAGCCCAGCTCGCCGGTCTCGGCCTGTTCAACGGCACCCACTGAGCCCCGGTCTCACCCCGCGGCCACCGTCCTCGTCCGCCAGATGAGGTGGAGGAAGAACGGGGTGCCCACCAGTGACACCACGAGGCCGACCGGGAGCTCGGTGGGGGCGAAGAGGCTGCGACCGAGCGCGTCGGCCACGACCACGACGAGCGCGCCGAGCAACGCTGCCACCGGCAGGAACCGCCGGTGGCCGGGTCCGGTGAGCGGGCGCGCCAGGTGGGGGCCGAGCAGCCCGACGAAGCCGAGGTTGCCCACGATGCCCACCGCCGCCGCGGCCAGCGCGCAGGCCAGCACCACCGCCAGCACGCGGGCGCGCTCCACGCTGAGCCCGAGCGTGCGGGCACCGTCGTCGCCCACTCCCAGCAGGTCGAGGTGTCGTCCGCTGAGCACCAGCAGCGGCACGAGCAGGATCGGAAACCAGGCGAGGAGCATCACCTCGTCCATCGCCCGCCCGTAGGTCGATCCCGACAGCCACACCAACGCCTGGGTCGCCTGCCCCGGATGGCGCACGACGAGCAGATCGATCACCGCCGCGCCGGTCGCCGAGACCGATGCCGACCAGGGCGAGGCGATCGGGTGCCAGGCCGCCGCGACCCGGCGCGGTGTGCCGGTCCGCCCAAGTTTCGGGTGCTGGCAGGGGGAGCGTCGGGTCAGGTCGTCGGTGGGAGGCGGAGCTCGAGGCCGCGGTACACCAGGTCGGGGTTGTCGGGGTCGGGCAGCCGGTCCCGGTTCGCGTCGATGAGCGCCTGCCAGTGCGGTGCGACCGCCTGCGCCGTCGGCCGCCCGCCCTGCTCGGAGGCGAGATGGGAGGCCGCGATCGACCACAGGTTCTCACCGGCCTGCACGATGTGGGTGGTGCTGGGTGTCGAGGCGTGCGTCGCTGGGGTGTCGTCGCCGTGGGGATCGTCGGCTGGCTCGGTGTCGGGCTCGTGCCACCGCATGGTGAGCGTGCGGGGTGACGGCTCGGCCTCGCCGGCCGGAGTGACCGGCCCGGGGCGGGACATGACCAGCACCTGGCCGTTGGTGTCGGTGACATCGGTGGACACGTGTTGGTCGGGGGCGCCGGTGTCGGCAACCTGGGCGACCGCGGTGCTCATCGTGGCCGCGGGCAGCACGACCTGGGGTGTTGCCAGGGCGGTGACCACGACCGGGCGCAGCACGAGACTGCGCCACAGGCGTGGCGAGAGCCGCTCGGTGATCCGACGCAGCGGCCGTGCCCGTACAGCAACCGCCATCGTGTCGAGGGCGGTGACGCCGATGAGCCAGTAGCAGGCCACCAGCGAGCCCGCCCTGAGCAAGGTGGCCACCGCCACGGTGGGCCCGCTGTGGTTCCACCACCTGACCGCCTGATCGAGATCGGCCGGAGGCGTTGGCAACACCTGTCCGGCGGCGTGCAGCACCGCGGCGATCGAGGCGAGGGCGGCGAGCGCGAGCGCTCGTCGGGTCCAGTTGCTCGTCATGGGTCCTCCGTGGCGGATTCGGTGAGGATGTGGCGGATCCCGAACTCGTCGAGCGCCACCAGTCGGTGACAGTCAGAGGGGGTGGGCTCGGCGAGCAACCGCCGTCCGCCGGTGACCTGGTCGGCCACGGCGGCGGTCGCCGGTTGGCCCGCTCGCGCCCAGCGGTCGAACACGAACACCTCGCCAGACTCCAGGTCGAGGACCGCGGCCTGGGCCCCGCCCGAGCACGAGAAGTCGCCGATGGCTGCCGCGGCAGGATCGAGACCGAGGTGGAACTCGTCGTTGCCGACCCTGAGCACCCCATCGGCCAGCGCGAGCGCGGTGGGGCAGGTCTCGCCATCGGCCAACGTCGGCGGACCATCCGCCGAGATGCTGCACCCGCTGGCGCGATCGGCCTGGTCGGAGAGCGGGGCCGGCGGTCGGGAGGGTGCTGCGGTCGTGCTCGGTGCCGGGACCGCTTCGGGGAAGGGTGGGGCCCGACCAGAAGTGCTCTCGCGGACCGGTTCGGGGGCGGTGGTCGTGGTTGCGGGCGTCGGGCCGGCACCTTCGGCGGGAAGAATGAGCGCGGTGACCAGGGTGAGCACCAACACCAGCGAGGCGGTGCCGGCGCCAGTGAGCGCCAACCACTTCGATGGTTCGCGCTCGGGGGGCTCCGCGGGACTGTCCCCGCCGGTGTCGCCCCCGGGCTCGAACAGGGTGGCGTCGGGAACGGTGGCCCGGATGTTCTGGGCGAGCTGTCGGGCCGAGGGCCGCGCTGAGGGGTGGTCGGCGGAGGCCTGGTCGGCGAGGTTCAGCAGCGCCCTGCGCTGATAGCCCGACCAGGCTCCTCGCCGCCCCAAGCGGCTGGCAGGGATCGGGGCGACATCGTCCAACGGCGCAAGGATCTCCTGCAGCAGGACCCCCATGGCCGCCACGTCCTCGGAGCAGGCGTGGTCGTCGGCGTCGAGGGTCGCCCCACCGAAGCCGCACAGAACCGGTCGGCCATCGCCCCCTATGAGGATGTGGTCGGCGCTGATCCTGCCGTGGCTGACTCCGAGCTCGTGAAGATCCGCGACCGTGGCAGCCAGCGCCGCGACGATGCCGGCGGCACGGGCGACCGACAGTGGGCCGACCGTGGCGAGGGTCCGTGACCCGCAGAACCGGGTGCGAACCACCACCTGGTCCTCGGAGTCGGTCGCATCCAGCAGGGACACCACACCGGGGTGCTGGACCCGTCGCAGCACGTCGATCTCGTGGCGCACGCGCTCGATCGCCGGCCTGTGGGTCGCCTCCTTGATGACGAGCGGGCGCGTTCCGCTTCCGTCGACGCGCAAGGTGGCTCGCTCCAGGTCCATTGCAGGAGTCTCTCAAAATGCATGAAACTTATCAAGAGGCATTTCTAGCCATCGTCGAGTACGGCATCGGCGCCGACGGTTGCCCGAACCGTCCTGCCCCCGCGGTCGCCGGGAAGGGCAGGGGCGATCACGTAGTCGGCGTGGGCCACCAAGGTCACCTCGACCCGGGAACCTCCAAGGACCACGACCTCAGGTGGTTCGAGCAGCGAGTCGAGGACTCCGCGTCGCTCGAGGGAGGCCTCGACCTCCTCGGTGACCCGCACCGGATCGAGCCACACCTCGCCATCGTGGCGCAGCCGTTCGTGGGCGAGCCCGAGCGTGGCGGCATCGTTGGCTGCTGCACCGGCGGCAGCCGCCAGCTCGCGCTGGTGGAGGAACACCGCGGCGGCGTCGATGGCCAGCGCCCCGAGGACGAGAACGATCATGAACGCGGCGGGGAAGAGCAACAGGACCGACCCACGATCAGGCTCAGGCACAGCCCACCTCTCCGTCGAGGCCGGACCGGTAGGGATCGACCACCTCCGAGTGGCTCGCGCGGACATCGAAGGTCCGTCCGAAGCCCCCGATGAAGGGAAGGTTGATGCTCGATACCGCCAGCGCGGCCTCCGCTTCGATCCGGGCACACCGCACGAAGCCCCGGTCGGTCTCGATCCGCAGCACAAGGCCGTCGGGATCGCGGCCGTGCCCGCTGATCGACTCGCGGGCCGCTCGGTTGGCGGCCAGATGCGCGGCGGCTGCGTCCTCGGCTTCGACGAAGGCCCTCGCCGCCTCCCTCGCCGTGGCGGTCACCGCCAGCTTGGCGTCGACCACGGCCCAGGCGTTGGCCAGGAGCAACGCTCCCGCAACGAAGATCAGGAAGCCGAACGGCAGGACCTCGATGCCCGCCACCTGACCGGCGTCGTCGAAGCGACGGACCCGTCGCCGCGGTCGGAGCCTCACCGGGTCCGTTCCACTCGCACCTCGACCGTGCGTTCGAACCGGTTGAGTCCGAACACCGAGGCCACGTGGTCCATGGCGAGGCTCGGGTGCTCGGCGGTGACGGTGAGCCTGACCCGATCGGTGTCGATCTGCCAGTCGAAGTCGACCCGCTCGTGATACCCGCCGAGCACGGTTCGGGCGCGGGTCTCACCCCGTTCGATGGCAGCGGAGACCGCGTCCGGGTCTCGGTGGTCGACCGAGCCGGACGCAGCGAGGTGGGCCGCGTCGTGGGCAGCGGCGGTGAGCGCCGAGTTGGCGTACAGGTTGAACAGGAGTTGCACGGCGAAGGTCAACAAGGTCAGGAACACCAGAAGCCCGCCGATGGCACCGATCATGCCGGCGCCGCGGTCGCACCGCTGGTGGATGGCGGTCATCGCCCGATCGTGTCGACCTGGTCTCCGATGTTGGTCTCGGCATCGGCCCAGATCGCGTTGAAGCCGACCCACATGGCTGCTCCGAGAAACGCCATGACCAGGACCGCGATCGCGGCCGAGATCACGCCTTCGCCCCGGTCGTCGAAGGGCAGCCGGATCGCGCTGGCCCGAAGTGCGGCGAGCACGAGGTTGGTGATGAGCAGGATGAGGGACATGGGCGGCTCACTTTCGGTGTGGGATCAGTGGTTCGGTGTGGGATCAGTGGTGTGGATCAGGGGTTGGTGAAGAGGCGCATGGCCTCGAGGAAGGGGACGACGAGGAACAACGTTCCGGGCAGCAGCGCGGCGACGGTGACCGGGATCCAGACGAGCTGAGCTCGGCGTTCGATCGTCTCGATCAGGTCTCGCTGTGCGTCCCGGCGGACGGCGCGGGCCTCCTCGGAGATGAGCCGACCGAGGTCGCCGGCCTCGTGGTTGAGCGCGAGCACCGAGACGAGCCGGTCGACCGCATCGACCTGGACCAGCTGGGCCCACTCGCGCAGGGCGTCGACCTCGCTCGTTCCGTGGCGGACGCGGGCACAGACCCGGCGCAGGTCGTGGCCGCACGCACCGGTTCCACGTTCCGCGAGTCGGCTGAGCGCTGCCCCGAGGGAGAAGCCGGCGGAGAGCAACATGCCCAGCTGCTCGGCCACCACCGGCAACTCGAGGAAGACCCGCCGTTTCCAGCGGTTGGACGCGGTGGTGAGCTGTTGCTCGGGGATCAGGAAGGCGAGAACCGGTGCTCCGACGACGAGCAGGACACCCACCGGCGCCGGTGCGCCCCACAGGATCGTGGCGGCGGTCCCCGCCGTGGCGGCGACGACTGCGTAGCCGAGCTGGCGGACCCGGAACGTGGTGGGATCGAGCGGGGAGTGGATGCGGGCGAGCCGGGTCGTGATGTCGTCGTCGATACGCAAGGCGGCCGAGCCGGCATGGCCGATCCAGCCGGCGAGGGGCCCGATGACCTCGGCGAACGATCCCGCTGACAGACCGTGATGGCGGCGGGTGGTGGATGCCGCGGGTGAGTAGGGGCGCAAGCGGTCGGTGAGCGCGAGGCGCCGGAACCATCGCAACTCGGCGAGCAGCAGGGTGGCACCGACGGCGCCGGTGCAGACGACGACGAGAAGCAGGCGGTCGATCACGACAAGACCCGTTCGGTCTCGGGGAGTCGCATGATCTGGCCGGCCCAGGCCCAACAGATCGCCACCAGTCCGATGGCGACGAGCACCACCACCTGACCGTGGACCGTTCCGTACGCGGCGCGACCCTCGCCGATCTGGAGTCCCACGACGGCCATGCCGATCGGAACCAAGATCACGAAGCGCCGGGCCAGGCGGGCCCCCGCCTGTTCGGCCCGGGCGTCCTTGCGGCCTTGGACGTCCTGGATCCGGTCCTCTGCCAGCGCGGTGAGGCGGCGCCCCAGGTCGGCGCCACCCAGTTGATGGGCCACGAGGAGGGTCTCGCAGGTGACGTCGGCCGTCGGGTCGGCGAGCTGGTCCTTCAGGACCGCGATGGTTCGCTCGAAGTCGGTCGTGAGCAGCCACTCCCTGTGCGCTTCGTCGAAGGCAGGGCGCAGCTCGTGTGGCCCGCGGGCTCCGACCTCGAACAGCGCTTGGGGGATCGACCGACCGAGCGCTCCCGTGCGGAGGCGGATCTCCTCGATCATTCGTGGCCATGCCTCCTGTGAGCGAGCGCGGCGTTGCGCTCGTCGGAACCGGTACGAGGCGATCGGTGCCGAGCCACCGAAGGCTGCGAGCGCGAGCGCCGGGAGCAGCCCTCCGAACAGCGCGGCGCCCACCAGGCCGCTCACGAGGGCGAGGATGGTGACCACACCGACGAACTCACCGGTGCCGACATCGCCGAGCCCTGCCTGGGTCATCCAGTCGCGAACCCGGGGGCGGCGCAACCTGCTGCTGCCGACCTTGGGTCCGAGTCCGAGCCCACGCCATCGGAAGGCGAAGGCGGTGTAGAGCAGGAAGGTTCCGTAGGCGGCCGCGGTCGCGACGAGGAGCTCGATCACCGCGCCTCCCGTCCGGGGTCGAGGTGGCCCACGAGGTCGATGCCAGCTTCGGCGAACTGACGATTCAGCCGGACCGGGACGTTCCCCGTCCACTGGAGGTGGTCGGCGGGGTGGTCGCGAGCGAAGATCTCGGTGGTGGTGAACTGGCCGAGGTCGGCCTGGCCGGTGAGGTCTTCGACGGCCAGCACCGACGTCACGACCGGTCCACCGGGGCGGCGGGCCGAATGAACCACCACGTCGACCGCTTCGGTCACCAGCGACGTGAGCGCGCCGACCGAGAGATCGTGTCCCGTACCCGAGAGCTGGGCGACGAAGCGAAGGCGGGACAGTGCCTGTCGGGCGGATCCGGCATGGATCGTGGTGTAGCCCTTGACCCCTGAGGAGAGGGTGAGCAGAAGCGGCAGCGCCTCTCGGTCCCGGACCTCACCCACGATCGCCACGTCGGGCGCCATCCGAAGGAACCCGGCGACCAGCCGGCGTAGGTCGACCTCTGGTCGGTCGGCGCGGGCCGGGCGCGTCTGCATGCTGGCGACGTTGGCCACGGGTACATCGGCCTCGAAGACCTCCTCGGCGATCACGACGCGCAACGACGGGTCGAGCTCGGCCGCGCAGCACGACAGCAGCGTGGTCTTCCCTGCACCGGGTGCTCCGGCGAAGACGATCGACAGGCGTGCCCGCACACACGCGGCCAGAAACCTGGCCGCCGGTGCATCGAGGGTCCCCCGATCCACCAGCTCGCTCAGGTCGGCGAAGGGCACCCCGGTGAACTTGCGGATGTTGACCATCACGTGTCCACCCCGGCTCACATCGCCATGGACGATGTGGAGTCGGGCACCGTCGTCGAGCTGGGCGTCCTGGAGGCCCTCGGTGGGATCGAGCTTGCGGTGAGCCGAGGTCGAGCTGTCGAGGATCTTGGTCAGGACGCGGACGACGTGCTCGTCGTCGTGGAAGACCTCGCCGTGATAGCCCGAGTGACCCTGGTGCCGCTTCACGAAGACCGCGTCGGGCGCGTTGATCATGATCTCCCACACGTCGTCGTCGGCGAGGAGTGGCGACAGGGGACCGAACCCGGCCACGTTGCGCAGGGCCCGTTCGGCGACCTGCTCGGGATCGGGGAGCGGATGCGATCGCCGGCCGCGACGGTGGTCGTCGTCCCACTGGCGGATCTCGTCGTCGATCAGCTGGCGGAGGGCCGCCTGGGTGTCGCCATGGTCGAGCTCGATGGAGAGCTCCTTGGCGCGCTCGGTGACGCGTCGCTCGATCTCGACCAGTGGGTTGAACGCGGAATCGTCGACGGCGTGGACCTGAACGGTCATGCGAGGTCCTCCTCGATCTCGTTCGGGTCGGTGAAGTGCCCCAGCGAGCCCGGTGCGATCCGTTCGGGGCCGACAGGAGCATCGCTGGCATCGACCGCCCGTTCGAGCGTGGCCTGCACCGCTGAACGAAGGGAGCGCGCCAATGGGTCCGGCCACCGGGAGCCGGCGCGGATGATCTCGTCGAGGTGACGACGATCGGCCAGCGTGATCGGGCTGGCGACGTCGCGGCACTGCGAACCGGTGAGATCGGCGATGGCGGCCGCGATCTCGGCTCGCTGACGGCGCGAGCGAGGACCGCGGTTGATGACCGGCAGAAGTCGTTGGGGCGAGACACCGGAGCTGACCAGACGCCGGATGAGTCGGGCGAGGCGATGGACCCCCACGGGCCCGGGCGCGCCCACCACCACGAGTGCATCGGCCTCGGTGGCGCAGTGGCGGGCGAGCATGTTGCGCTCCTCGATGTCGGTGGAGCCGGTGTCGCGCTCGCCTTCGAGATCGTGATCGACATCGGCGATGACCATGCGGTACGAGCGTCGAAGGCCATCGATCGCGGCGGCGACCGCTCGTGGCCGGAGCGCGGTCCAGTCGCGGTGGTGTCGTAGGCCGAGCAGCAGGTGGTAGCTCCGCGGGTCGGTGTCGAAGGTGAGGTTGCGCACCTCGTCGGGCTCGGGGCGCCCCAGCCGGTGCGCATCGATGAGCTCTGGCAGCCCTGGCATGACGTCTCCGGCGTCGTGGATGACCGCCTGATCGGCATCGAGCGCGAGATCGGCGAGGACGACGAGTCCGTGCTCGGTGACCTCCGAGCCCACGCCCTGAGCGAGCATGGCCGCGACCGTGGAGGCCCCGGTGCCACCCGGTCCGGTGACGGCGACGAGCTTGCCCCGCCACGGCGAGGTGGCGACGGTCGGGGACGGCTCGGGTCGAGGGGTCGAGCGAGCGACCGGCTTGGCGTGTTCTGCGAGCGCGGCGAGGAGGTCGTCGCGCTGGAGCTGGGATGGCAGCACCGCGGTTGCGCCGAGCACGCTCCACGAGCGGTCGACCCGAGGATCGTCGATGACCAGGACCGCGGCGCCGACCTCGCGGGCGCGGTCGATCAGGTCGCGATCGGCTCCCGGCACCTTGCCGTCGACGAGGAGGGCGGACCACCGACGTCCGCTGGAGAGGCGCGAACGGGTCTCCTCGACCGTCAGGCACTTGACGAACTCGACCGGCAACGCCGCAGTGGTCGCCCAACGGGTGATCTCGGCGAACCAGTGGGCGCGCGGTCGAGCCAGCCCGAGCACGACGTAGCGCTCACCTGGCATCAGCGACCCTCCGGCGCAGCGTTGCCCCCGGTGTCGGCGCCAGGGCCGGGTTCGGGCTCGGGCCGGAACGGGTGGAGCGTGGAGGCGTCGTCGGTGGGGGCGGTCGTCGTGCGAACGACGGTGATGTCGGCGTTGTCGACCGCGTGGGCGAGCGAGATCGTGTCGTCGCGCCTCGAGAGCGCGAGGGTGAGCACGAGCGCCCGCCCGCTCGACACCCCCGCGTCGGTTCGAGCAGCGGACAGCACCGGGGCATCGGCGAGCACCACATAGGTCAGGGCATCGATGCCGTTGCCGTAGGTGGCCAGCACATCGACTCGGTCGCCCGCCTCGAGTCGGCCATCGACCGCTCGGTCACCGTCGACGCGCAGCGACACCTCGCGTGCGGGTGCCGCGTCGCGTTGCACCGCTGTCGACTCGACGACGCCGCCTCGCTGGAGCACCTCGCCCACACCGATGTGGGATCGCGAGACGGTGCCGGCGAGCGCGTCGGGGCCGGGGTAGGTGTTGTCGATCAGCTCGTCGGGCAGGGCCAGATCGGCCACCGTGAGGTTGTGAGGTCCGAGCGCCTCCGAGGGTGAGATCGCAGTCGAGGCGACCACGGTGGGCACCGTCGGGGGCGCGCCGGCGGCCCGCGAGAGTGCGACCGCGCCGACCATGGCCACCGCCACGAGCAGCCCGCCCACCATCGCTCGACCGCTGGGCAGACCACGCGGCCTGCCCGTGTGGCGGCGGGGTGCACCCGGCTCGGGTCCGGGCGCACCCGGCTCGGGTCCGTTGCCGTTGCCCGTCACCCGGGCGAGGAAAGAGGTGTTGCGCTTCAATGTCATGTCAACTCATGTGTAGTACATCGGTATGTTTCCGTCACTCTCACAGTGATCACTGCACTCCGGGACCGCGTCATCTATGCTGGGTGCCATGACCGAAGACATCCGCTGGCTCTCCACCGGCGAAGCCGCTCGTCGCCTGGGCGTGACCGCCCGCACGCTGTACCGGTTCATCGACGAAGGCCAGATCCCCGCGTACCGGTTCGGCCGGGTCATCCGGCTCCAGGCCGGCGAGGTGGACGAGTTCATCCAGCGCTGCCGCATCCAGCCGGGCTCGCTCGAACACCTCTACCCCGATCCTGTCGAAGCCGGGACCAACGCCTCCGAGACCGAGGCCAACGGGGCATAGGCCAGTCCTCGTTGATCGGGGGGTCGCACCATCACCACGTCGCGACCGACCGCAACGAGCTCACCCGCCAGTTGCCCGCCCGAGCGCGACACCAGCGTCACCTCGGGCCGGTCGGCCGCCACCAGCCCCAGGACCTCGCCCATCGAGATCGGATCGGCGCCGCCGCGGTGGCCCACCGGGTCGGGGGCGTCGCCCCCGTCACCGTGATGGGCCCTGAAGGTCTCGATGCTGTCGAGCCGGATGAAGCCCAACGCCCCGGTGACCTCGACGGTCACCAGCTCCCACCCCGCGCCGCGCACCCGCCCGACGTAGCGGTTGCCCGACCAGGTGGTGACCGACACCGTCGACCCCCGCTCGGCATGGGTGATGAGCACGCCCACCACGCTGGCGTCCTCGGCGGCCTGGCGGCGCAACCATGCCTCGCGCCGGCGCAGCTGACCGGCGGTGTCGACACGCGCCCGGTCGGCCCACTCGTCGAGGCCAACCTCACCGCCGTCTGCTCCTGGGTTCCCGCCGAGTGGTTGCATCGCCTGTCCGCCTGTCCGCCTGTCCGCCTGTACGCCGGTGTGGCTCTGTCCCGGTGTGGCTCTGTCGCCTCCGGCCAGCCCTTCAGACCCTAGACGATCGGCTCCGGGAGGCGCCAGGGGAGCCACGTCCGCTCACGATCCGATGCGAACCCGTGCCATCGGAGCGATAGCCTGATGTCACACCGGATGAAAGCGGCGATGTCAGAACCAGAGGTCAAGATCAGCGTCCCGGGCAACCACCTCATGGTGGGGCTCCTGGGGCAACGGGACGAACTGCTACGGGTCGTCGAGGACGCGTTCAGCGCCGCGGCCATCCACGTGCGAGGCAACGAGATCACCGTCGCCGGTCCCGACGCCGACGAGATCGGCCGCATCTTCGAGGAGCTGGTGCTGCTGCTCGAACAAGGTCAGGCCCTCGACCCCGGCAGCATCACCCGGACCATCGAGATGATCCGTGCCGACGAGAGCCCCTCACAGATCCTCACCCACGAGGTGGTGCGCACCTCACGGGGTCGATCGATCCGCCCCAAATCCAGCGGCCAGGGCCGCTACGTGCAGGCCATCACCGACAACGTCATCACCTTCGGCATCGGCCCGGCCGGCACCGGCAAGTCGTGGCTCGCGGTGGCCGCCGCGGTGCACGCCCTGCAGACCAAACAGGTCGAGCGGATCATCCTCACCCGGCCCGCCGTCGAGGCCGGCGAGCGCCTCGGGTTCCTTCCCGGCGACCTGATGGCCAAGGTCGACCCCTACCTGCGGCCCCTCTACGACGCTCTCTACGACATGGTCGACGCCGAAGGCGCCCAGAAGCTGCTCGACCGCACCACCGTCGAGGTCGCACCCCTCGCCTTCATGCGGGGACGTACCCTCAACCACAGCTTCATCATCCTCGACGAAGCCCAGAACACCACGCCCGAGCAGATGAAGATGTTCCTCACCCGCATCGGGTTCGGCTCCAAGGCCGTCATCACCGGCGACACCACCCAGGTCGACGTCGCCGGCGGCCGCAGCGGGCTCGACGGGCTCGAGCGGGTGCTGTCGGGCATCACCGGTCTGGCCTGGGTCCACCTCGACAGCCGCGACGTGGTGCGCCACCGCATCGTGCAGGACATCGTCGACGCCTACGCCAAGGCCGACACCGCCGACCGGGGAGGTGGCACGCCCCGGTGAGCGAGCCCCCCAGTCCCACGCGCCCCGCGGACACCGGTGCCGGGGTCGTGGTCGCCATCGCCGACGAGCAGTCCGACCACGCGATCGACACCGACCGTTGGGCGCACCTCGCCGAGCTCGCCCTCGTCCACCAGGGCATCACCCACGGTGAGCTCACCGTCACCTTCGTCGACGAGTCCACGATGGCCGAGCTCAACGCCGCCCACATGGGCGCCGACGGTCCCACCGACGTGTTGTCGTTCCCCCTCGACGCCGGGCTCGCAGCCGACGACCTCCCGACCGACGCGGCCCCCGTCCTCCTCGGCGACGTCGTCATCTGCCCCGCGGTGGCCGCCGGCAACGCCCCCGGCCGCCCGGGCACCGAACCCCACCCCGGTCACCCGAGCCACGACGGAGGCCTGGACGACGAGTTGGCCCTGCTGGTCGTCCACGGCGTGCTCCACGTCGCCGGCCACGACCATGCCGAACCCGGCGAGGCCGAGGCCATGTGGGCCGCCGAACGACAGGTCCTCGCCGCCGCGCCCCGAAAGGTTCCACCCTCGTGACCGATCGAGTCGTCTACGGACTCATCGCCGCCGCAGCGCTGGTGTCGTCCGCCGCGGTGCTGGCCATGGCCGAGACCAGCCTCACCCACCTCAGCCGAGGTCGGGCCCGCGCCCTGGAGGAGGACGGAGCCAAGGGTGCCCGTCACCTCACCCGCATGCTCGACGACCGCGAGCAGCACCTCAACCCCGTGTTGTTGCTGGTGCTCATCTGCCACCTGGGAGCGGCCACCATCATCGCCGTGCTGGCCGACCACCAGTGGGGGATCCAGGGCGTGCTCGTCGCCCTGGGTGTCGAGGTCGTCATCATCTTCGTGGTGGGCGAAGCCGCTCCCAAGACCTGGGCCCTGCAAGATCCGGGCCGCTCCGCGATCGTGGCCGCACCCCTCGTTCGGGGCCTTGCCGCGGTGCCCCCACTGCGTTGGATCACCGGCCTGCTCGTCGCCATCGCCCGCTTCCTCGTCCCCGGCCGCACCCGCAGCCAGGGCCCCGCCGTCTCCGAGGAGGAGCTGCTGGCCATGGCCGGCGTCGCCGCCGACGAGGCCGTGATCGACTCCGACGAACAGGAGCTGATCGAGTCGATCATCGAGTTCGGCGACACCGTCGTGCGCGAGGTCATGGTCCCGCGCCCCGACATGATCAGCGTCCAGGCCGAGTTCCGCATCGCCGACGTGATGGAGATCGTGGTCATGAACGGCTTCAGCCGCGTGCCCGCCTACGGCGACGGGATCGACGACATCGTCGGTGTCGCCTACGCCAAGGACCTCATGCGTGCCGACCTCGACGGTCGCTCCGACGACCCGGTCCGCACCGTGTTGCGGCCCGCCCACTTCGTCCCCGAATCCAAGCGGGTGGCCTCGCTGCTGCGCGAGATGCAGGCCGAGCAGTACCACATCGCCGTGGTGGTGGACGAGTACGGCGCCACCGCCGGGCTGGTCACCCTCGAGGACCTGATCGAGGAGCTGGTCGGCGAGATCGTCGACGAGTTCGACGTCGAGGACCCCATGATCGAGCCGCTCGGAGGAGGCAACCTGCGGGTCAACGCCCGGCTTCCCGGTCGACGAGCTCAACGAGATGCTCGACGCCGAGCTGCCCGAAGGCGACTGGGACACCGTCGGCGGCCTGGTGTTCGACCTGCTGGGCCACGTGCCGGTGGAGGGCGAGTGCGTCGAGGTCGACGGGTTCCGCCTGCGTGCCGAGAAGGTCCAGGGCCGCCGGATCGGCCGTGTCCGGGTCGATCGCCTCGCCGGGTCGGCCTGATGCGGTCGGGCTTCGTGACCATCGTGGGGCGGCCCAACGTGGGCAAGTCCACGCTGCTCAACCGCATCCTGGGCCAGAAGGTCACCATCGTGTCCGACAAGCCCCAGACCACCCGCACCGAGGTGCGCGGGGTGCTCAACCGGCCCGACACCCAGATCGTGTTCGTCGACACGCCCGGCATCCACAAGCCCCGCACCCTGCTGGGGGAGCGGCTCAACGACACCGCCACCTCCACCCTCGAGGGCGTCGACGCCGCCTGCGTGGTGATCGACGCCACCGCTCCGCTCGGGCCCGGCGACCGCTGGGTCGCCGCTCGCTGCCGCTCCGACGCCATCGTCGTGGTCAACAAGGTCGACATCGCCTCGCCCGACCAGGTCATCAGCCAACTGGCCAAGGCCTCGGAGCTGGACTTCAGCGAGTACTTCCCCGTGTCGGCCACCACCGGCGAGGGCGTCGACGCCCTGGTCGACCACCTCGTCGAGCGCATGCCCGAAGGACCCCAGTACTACCCCGACGACATGATCACCGACGTGCCCGAGGCGTTCTGGGTGGCCGAGCTGGTGCGCGAGCAGCTGCTGGCCGTCGCCCGCGAGGAGTTGCCGCACTCGATCGCCACTCGGGTCACCGAGTGGGAGTGGCCCCGCATCCGGGTCGAGATCCTCGTCGAGCGCGACTCCCAGAAGGGCATCGTGATCGGCGCGAAGGGCTCGGTGCTCAAAGAGGTCGGCACCCGGGTGCGCGAGCAGCTCCCGGCGGGTGCCTACCTCGAGCTGTTCGTCAAGGTCGACAAGGACTGGCAGCGCCGCTCCAAGGCGCTCGAGCGCCTCGGCTACTGACCGGGCAACAACAGTGGTCGTCTCGGTGGCGAGGGCTCAGGCCGGTGGAGGCTCGAGCTCGCTGTCGATGTACATCTCGACGGCGCGATCGATGAGGACGGCCCAGCGATCGCCATGGGGGTCGTTGCTGAGCTGTTGGCTCGCCAGCCCGGTGTTGATCGCGGTCCACAGGTCCATGGCGCCCTCGTGGGAGATCCCGAGGTCAGCGAGGACCTCCTGGAGCAGGTCCAGGGCGTGCTGAGCGAGGGCGTAGCTGGCGGGCGAAGGGGTGAAGTCGGGGATGACCCGGAGGAACAGCAGCTGGAATCGAGCGGGGTCGGTGACGCAGAAGTCGAAGTACCCGTGCGCGATCCGACCGAGCACCTCGGACGGGCTACCGGACCTCGACACTCCCTCGACCTCGGCGAGGAGCTGCTCGTAGCCCTGGGCGAACATCGCGTCGTAGATCGCGTGCTTTCGGTCGAAGTAGACGTAGAGCGACGGGGCGCGCATCCCGACCGAGTCCCCCAGCTCACGGAGGGTCCAGCCAGTGAGTCCACGCTCGCGGGCGAGGGTCCACGCACCCTCGAGGATCTGGGCGCGGATCTGCTCGTGTCGTTGAGCTCGACGGTCCACGGTCGGTCCACCTCCAGCTGATGGCCCATTGACCCTAACAGAGTTTGGAAAACCTATTGACGTTAGGCGGGAAGAGGCATACGTTGTCCCAGGTGTTCGCACACCGGAAGGAGCGATCATGAACCGAACCGCGACCACGATCGACCGTCTCGAGCGCATCGATCGCGGTCCCGAGGCCTGGCGCCTCGCGACCGCGGCCTACGACGCGCTGCTCGACCAGCTGAGGTCCCTGTCGCCCGAGGAGTGGGAGCGCCCCACCGTCTGCAAGCCGTGGACCGTCGCCGACATGGTCCGCCACCTGCTCGGCGCCGCCGAGGCGCACGCCTCCATCCCCGAGTTCCTCCGCCAGCAGGCATGGGCCATGCGACACAAGGGCGAATACGACGGCAACGGCCTCGACGCATGGACCGGTCTCCACATCCGCAAGCACGCCGAGCTCGAGCCTGACGCGCTCCTGGCGCGACTGCGCGACGTCGCGCCCCGAGCGGTGCGCGCCCGGTCGCGCTTCCCGACGCTGCTCGGACGCATCCCGGTCCCCGTCGACGCGTCCGGCAACACGCCCGCCGGTTCCCCGGCCCGGGTCACCCTCGGCGAGCTGAACACGGTGATCTTCACCCGCGACGCCTGGTTGCACCGCGTCGACATCGCGCGGGCGGTCGACCGTGAGCCGAACATCGATCCGGACGTCGACGGGAGGATCGTGGAGGATGTCGTCATCGAGTGGGCGCAGCGCCACGGGGCGCCGTTCCGTCTCGCCCTCACCGGGAAGGCCGGCGGCGACTACGCGCAGGGGTCCGACGGTCCCCAGATCGAGCTCGATGCGCTGAGTTTCGCCTGGATCGTCTCGGGGCGAGGCGATCCCGCCCCGGACACACCGGGCGTCGAGCTCCTCACGACCCGCGTGCTCTTCTGATCCTGCGCCCCGATCGGCAGCTGCTGGCGGTCTCGGGGACGCTCAGAAGTGGTCCACGGTGAGGGGGTTGAGGTCCGCGACGAGCTCCTCGACGACACAGCAGGCGGCAAGGTCGCCCAGGGCGCGACGGGCGAACGTATCGGTGGCGTCGTGGATGTGTCCGATGGTGATCCCGAGGGCCCGGTCCTCGTGGAACTCGACGGGGGTGTGGGGTCCGGTGAGTTCGCGCACGGTGTCGAGTTCGAGGGTGGTGGCGAAGAGGGCGATCTGCTCGGCGCCGAACCGGATGCGGAACACGCCGTCGGGTTCGGGGTCGGCCGCCAGTCCGGTCACGAACCGCAGGTGCAGGTGCTCGTTCCCGCTGAGGTGGAGGAAGGAGAGCCGGTGTCGGTCGCGGTGCAGCGACCAGGCCCGGGCCACAGCGCTCCGGAACCCACAGGTCGAGGTTCGCATCGCGGCCGTCGTGGCACCCGGGGCGTCGGGACCGGCCCGGAGGACCGCCCGTCCATCGGCGGAGATGACGAGCACGCTGTCGGGAATGCAGTGAAGCAGGGCAGCGGTTCGGCGGAGGCAGGCGAGGATCCGGTCATTGAGCATGCCCTGATGTTAGGAGCACCTAACACTACATGCAAGGGTCAGAAGGGGAGCCTGCGAGGCTGATCGCTCAGCCGTCCCGCATCTCCTTGAGAAACGCCTCGACCTCGGCGCTGTCCTTGGTGCGACGCATCGGGGGGAGCGCGTTGACGATGTCCCAGCGGTAGCGGGCCGCGGTGGCCAATCGCTTGTCGAGCACCGCGACCACACCGCGATCCTGGTCGCTGCGGATGAGCCGGCCGGCGCCCTGGGACAGCATCATGGCCGCACGGGGGAGATCGATCAGGCGGAACGCGTCGCCCCGCACCCGTTCGCGGCGCGCCGACAGCACCGGGTCGTCGGGTCGGGGAAACGGCAGCCGGTCGATGGTGACCAGCGACAGGGTGCGGCCGGGAAGGTCCACGCCCTGCCAGAACCCGAGGGTGGCGAACAGACAGCTCTGCTCGTCGTCGCGGAACGCCTCGACCAGCGCCGGCTTGGGGAGGTCGCGCTGGGTCAGCACCTTCCAGGGTAGTCGCGGTTCGAGCACCCGCGCCGCGGCGTCCATGGCCCGCCACGACGTGAACAGCGCCAAGGTGCGCCCTCCAGCGGCGACGATCAGCGCCTCGAGCTCGGAGTGCAGCGCCGCCTCGTAGGCGGTATCGCGGGGATCGGGCATCGACGCCGCGCAGTACAGCAGCGCATTGGTCTGGTACTCGAACGGACTGCCGACGTCGAGCTGATCGAACCCCCCATCGGGGAGGCCCACCACCGCCGCCAGGTTGGGTGGGATCGTCGCGCTGGTGAGCACGGCGGTGCGCTGGGCCCACAAGCCGTCCACCAGCAACTCCGCCACGTCCACCGGGGTGAGCTGCAACGAGGAGAACTCCGGGCTCCCGCTGACCCAGGCGACGTGGGTGTCGGGCACCGCGAGGGCGGTGTCGAGATCGTCGATGAGCGCGCCGGCCGAGGTGAGCGCCCGCTCGCGGCGCGCCGCCACGTCGGCGGTGCTGTCCTTGGGGACCCGACGGACAGCGTCGAGGACGCGGTCCGCGTGCTGACGGGCGGTCACCAGCGCTTCGGCCACCGGCCCCTCGATCGGTGCCCGCAGGCGTGTGCCGGCCAGCTCTCCCAGCTCGTCGGCCAGGGCCGATCCCGCTGCCTCGAGTGAGGCGGCCAGGGTGTCGTCGGCGATGATCGCTCGTGCTGCCCGGCCGAGGTGCTGGAACCGTCCGGCGCCGATCTCGATCCCGGAGGTGGCGGAGATGACCTCTTCGAGCTGGTGGGCCTCGTCGATCACCACCACGTCGTGCTCGGGGAGCACCGCGCCCATGGTGGCCACGTCGAGTCCGTAGAGGTGGGTGTTGACGACCACCACGTCGGCGTCGGCGGCGGCCCGGCGGGCGGCCTCGGTGAAGCACACGTCGCCCTTCGGGCACTTGTTGGCCCCGGGGCACTCGCGGGGGCCGACCGACACCGCGGTCCACGCCCGCACCGAGGGCTCGAAGCTCAGCTCGGCGCGGTCGCCGGTCTCGGTGGTGGCCGCCCAGGCGACCAGCTGGGCGATCTCCTCGGCCGGCGCCCGCTCGGCCAGTCCGTCGAGGCCGAGCTGCTCGTCGTCGCCGCCCCCACCAACCTCGGCCACCCGCTGCAGGCACACGTAGTTGGACCGGCCCTTCAGCACCGCGAACCCGACGTCGTGGTCGAGCTGCTCGGCCAAGAAGGGGAGGTCCTTGCCGGCGAGCTGGTCCTGCAGCGCCTTGGTCGCGGTGGCGACGACGACCCGTTGACCGGACAGCACCGCGGGCACGAGGTAGGCGAGCGACTTGCCGGTGCCCGTGCCCGCCTGGACCACCACGTGGCGGCCCGACGCGATGCCCTCGGCGACCGCACGGGCCATCTCCACCTGTCCCGGTCGATCCTCGCCACCACCGGGCAGGTTGGCGACGACCGACTCCAGCGCGGAGACCGTGTCGCTGGGATCGGTGGAGGGGACCGGCACCCACACGACGCTACCGGTGTCCATCTGCGGGGTGGGACACCCCGGTTGGGTCGTCCGACCTAGGTCGTACGCACCGAATCGGTGCCCCCGACCTTGACTGCCGCGTCGGGGCGCCGATGGGGTCCCATGCCAGGCACGAGCGCGAGCGAGCAGGAGCCAGCAGAACAGACCATCGAGTCGCTGGTCGACCGGGTCGCCGAGCTCGAAGCACGCCTCGAGGCCACTCGATCACGCAGCGATCACACCTCGGAACCTTCCATGACGAACGGCCAGCGCAAGCCCAAGGGTGGACCCATCGACGACGCCACCCGCAAGACCCTCGTGGCCAAGCGTGAGCGCCTCGAACTGGCGCGGCTGGCCGAGCAGGCCGCCTGGGAGGAGCTCAAGGTCGAGGTGCGCGCCGCGGCCGGTTCAGGGGTGAGCTACCGCGAGATCGGCGATGCCATCGGCGTCACCAGGGCCCGGGTGTACCAGATCGTCTCCGGCAAGCGGTAGGCGACCGGCGCGGTAGCGTTCGGGACGTGGCCCCCGACGAGATCGATCCCACGCGCATCCCCGCCCACGTCGCCTGTGTGATGGATGGCAACGGCCGCTGGGCCAAGCGCCGTGGCCTGAAGCGGACCGAGGGTCACGCCGCGGGCGAGGGAGCGCTGTTCGACACCGTCGAAGGTGCGCTCGATCTCGGGCTCGGCTGGCTGACGGTCTATGCCTTCTCCACCGAGAACTGGCGACGTCCCCGAGACGAGGTGAAGTTCCTCATGAACTTCAACGAGTCGATCCTGGTCCGTCGTCGCGACGAGCTGCACGAGCGGGGGGTGCGGATGCGGTTCATCGGGCGCCGCGACTGGCGGGTGCCCAAGCGCCTCCTGCGTCGCATGGAGGAGTCCGAGGAGCTCACCGCCGACAACCGCACCATGACCTTCACCATGGCGTTCAACTACGGCGGGCGGGCCGAGCTGGTCGACGCGGTGCGGGCGATCGTCGATGAAGGGATCCCGAGCGACAAGATCGACGAGCGGGCCATCGCCGCTCACCTGTACGCGCCCGACATGCCCGACCCCGACCTCATGGTCCGCACCTCGGGCGAGTTCCGCACCTCGAACTACCTGCTGTGGCAGCTGGCCTACAGCGAGCTGGTCTTCACCGACGTGTTGTGGCCCGACTTCCGGCGCGAGCACCTCTTCGACGCCGTCGCCGAGTACCAGCGGCGCGAACGACGCTTCGGCGGCGTCGACGAGACCTGAGCAGTCCGCGGCGCCGAGCCGGTGCGGCGGTAGCGTCCGGGTGTGAGCAAGGGAGCGATCTACCGCGACCACGGGATCGTGCTGCGCACCTACAAGCTGGGTGAGGCCGACCGCATCGTGGTGTTCATCACCCAGGGCCGGGGCAAGGTCCGCGCCGTGGCCAAGGGAGTGCGCAAGACCCGCTCCAAGTTCGGTTCCCGTCTCGAGCCCATCAGCCACGTGGCCCTGCAGCTCTACGAGGGCCGCGAGCTCGACATCGTGACCCAGGTCGAGTCCATCGACCACTTCCGACCGATCCGCGAGGACCTCGATCGCTTCTCGCGGGCCACCTCCATGCTCGAGGCGATCGATCAGATGGCCCAGGAGCGCGAGGACAACCCGCACCTGTACCGCATGCTGCTCGGGGCGTTGCGGGCCTTGGCGGCCCAGGACTCGCCGCTGGTGATGGGCGCCTTCTACTGGAAGCTGCTCACCCAGGAGGGGTTCGGGCCGGTGCTCGACCGGTGCGTGAGCTGCGGCGAGGACGCCGAGCTGGTGGCCTTCGACCTGCACGAGGGCGGCACGCTCTGCCACTCGTGTCGTTCCGGCGTGCCGCTGACACCCGAGGCGCTCGACCTGATGCGACGGATCCTCGGAGGCCATCTCGGCGCCGCGCTCAACGAGCCCGGATCGCCGGCGACCCACGAGGTCGAACAGCTCGCCACCAGGGCGATGGAGCACCACCTCGAACGGCGACTCCGGTCGGTGGGGGTCATCGAACGGGCCTAGTGCGTCCATCACGACATGACGGCGCCTTGTGGTGATCGAAGAGGAGTGGCATAGTCATGCCATGGCTCGAACACGCGTGAGCACCACGGTCGATGACGAGTTGCTCACCCAGGCGCGCCAGGTGACCGCCGCTGTCTCGGACGCTGTGCTGTTGGATCAAGCGCTCACCGCGCTCCTGGCACAGCATCGACGCGCCGAGGTCGATCGCGCCTATGCCGCGTACGACGAGCATCCCCTCGACGAGCCCGACGAGTGGGGCGATCTGGCGTCGTTCCGCACGGGTGCTGGCCTATCGTGACCGACCGGCCGCGACGGGGAGAGCTGTGGTGGTGTGAGCTTCCCCACATCGGGCGACGACCGGTTGTCGTGTTGAGTCGCGACATCGCCATCCCCCACCTCGGTCGATCGCTCGTCGCGCCGTGCACCACGACGATCCGGCACCTACCGAGCGAGGTGACCCTCGAACCGGGCGCGGACCCAGTGCCGCTGGTGAGTGTGGTCAACCTCGACTCCGTCGAGAGTGTGTCGCTCGGTGTGCTCGTCGACCGACTCGGTCGGCTCAGCGACGACCGGATGCGGCAGGTCTGCGCCGCGCTCGCCGTGGCCGTCGACTGCGCCTGAACCGATCCGCCGCAACGTCTCGGTGGCCTTGATCATCACGCATGGCCTGACGCCGGCTGCACACCTCCTCATCATGGCGCGCCGATGTGCACGGTGGCGGATCCCGTTGGGGGCCACGAGGGCACCCCTTGTAGCCTTGTCCACCATGTCCGAGCCCGAAGCCGAGTACGCGCTGTTCGACAAGATCGTCAACCTCACCAAGCGGCGGGGTTTCGTGTTCCCCTCGGCCGAGATCTACGGCGGCTTCCGGTCGACCTACGACTACGGCCCGGTCGGCGTGCTCATGTTGCGCAACGTGAAGAACGCGTGGTGGCGCTCGATGGTGCAGATGCGCACCGACGTGGTCGGCATCGACGCCGCCATCCTCTCCCCACCGCAGGTGTGGGAGGCGTCGGGTCACCTCCAGAACTTCACCGACCCGCTCGTCGACTGCCGGGCATGTGGCGCCCGCCACCGCGTCGACAAGCTCGACGACCCCGACACCTGCCCCACGTGTGGCGAGTCGGGCCAGTTCACCGAGCCCCGCCAGTTCAACCTGTTGTTCAAGACCCACGCCGGCCCGGTGGAGAACGACGGCGCCGTCGCCTACCTGCGGCCCGAGACCGCCCAGGGCATGTTCACCAACTTCGCCAACGTGTTGAACACCAGCCGCAAGAAGCCCCCGTTCGGCATCGCCCAGGTCGGCAAGTCGTTCCGCAACGAGATCACTCCCCAGAACTTCGTGTTCCGCACCCGCGAGTTCGAGCAGATGGAGCTCGAGTTCTTCGTCCCGCCCGACGAGGCCCAGCGGTGGTACGAGTACTGGTGCGCCGAACGGCTCCAGTGGTACATCGACCACGGCATCCCCGCCGATCAGCTTCGCCTGCGTGCCCACGACGCCGACGAGCTCAGCCACTACTCCTCGGGCACCGCCGACGTCGAGTACCTGTTCCCCTGGGGCTGGGACGAGCTGGAGGGCATCGCCAATCGAGGCGACTACGACCTGACCCAGCACGCCAACCACTCCGGCGAGAAGCTCGACTACTTCGATCAGGCCACCAACGAGCGCTACGTGCCCCACGTCATCGAGCCCGCGGCTGGTGCCACCCGCACGATGATGGCGTTCCTCATGGCCGCCTACGACGAGGAGGAGGTTCGGGGCGAGACGCGCACCGTGCTGCGCCTGCACCACCGCATCGCGCCGTACCAGATCGCGGTGCTGCCCCTTTCGAAGAAGGACACGCTCATCCCGCCGGCCCAGGAGGTCCTCGCCGCCCTCCAGCCGCACTTCATGTGCGACTACGACGAGACCCAGGCCATCGGCCGGCGTTACCGCCGCCAGGACGAGCTCGGCACTCCCTACTGCGTCACCATCGACTTCGACAGCCTCGACGACAAGGCGGTCACCATCCGCGACCGCGACTCGATGGAGCAGGAGCGCGTACCCATCGCCGAGCTGGTCGACTGGTTCCGCTCGCGGCTGGTGTAGTGGATGACCGTCGCCTGGGCCGGCATTCAGCCCAGCAAGCGCAAGCGCTCGATGCGGTGGTCGTCGACGCCCAGGTAGTGCACGAGCACCCCGAGCACTCCGGGCACGTCGAGCGTGCCGGCGGCCGCCATGTCCTCGAGGTCGGCCCAGTCGCGGGTGCGGTCGAAGAACGCCTTGAACACCGCCAGGTCGCCACAGGCCAGGAACGGCAGGTCGTGGCCGAGGAACGGCTCGAGTCGCACCCGGTCGAGGACCTGGCCGTGGAACTCGGTGGTGTTGAAGAACAGGTCGACCGGTGTGCGGTCCCACCACAGACGCACCTGGCCGTCGCGGCCGATGGTGGTGATGTCGTCGTCGGTCCAGGTCATCTCGCGGGGGAGCGCGCCGAGGACCTTGTCGAGATCGCTCGGGGGGACGAACACGTTGAGGTCGACATCGATCGTGCCTCGTGCCTGGTGGGTGCACCAAGCGAGGGCCAGCGCGCCGCCGAAGGCGTGGGGCACAGCGCCGCCGTCGAGGGCGAGGTGCAGCGCGACGATGCGTTCGGGCAGATCCACCGGGCTCAGGCGACCTGGCCGAAGCGGGGATATCCCATGGTGGGCGCGTGCCGGGCCGGGAACCGAGCGGCCAACCGCAGCGCCTCGACCAGTTCGTCTCCCTTGGCCCGGCGGGCGGCCAGGTCGTGATCGCTGCGTCGGATGGGGGTGGGGACCAGGGCGACGCCTGCTGCGTCGAGGATGCGGGCCAGGGTGTCGGCCCGGGGCACCTTGCGGCCGTGCTCGTAGGCGGCGAGGGTGGCGTGTGAGGTGCCGGAGCGTTCGGCGAGGCCCCGGAGACTGAGCCCCGCCCGCTGTCGTGCGGTGCGGATCACCGTGTCGACCTTCATGCCAACATGGTATCCGAGCGGATACCGCTTCACCAGGGCCAGATCGCCTCGATGACCATGAGTCCTCCGATCCCCAGCGCCAGGGTGAGGGCGACCGACCGCGTCTTCCACGCCACCAGTGCCGCGAGGAGCCCGGCGGCGAGTCGGGGTTGGAGCAGATCGACCGTGCCCTCGGGGCGCACCAGCGACGGAAGGATGATCGCGGCGAGCACGGCGGGCGGGATCTGGCGAAGGATCCGGTTCGCCCACGGCGGGACCTCGGACAGGCGCCCGGCCGCGGCGAGGAACGACGCCCGCATGGCGTAGGTGCCGGCGCCCGCGAGCGCGAGGGCGATCCACACGTCACTCATCGACCGCTCCCGACCCAGAGGCGGTGCCCGCGGCGTCGGACCGGCCGAGGGTGGTGAGCCAGTCGACCACCGAGCCCGCCGCGATCCCGCTCAGGCCTCCCACGATGATCGACCACGGCCCGAGCCCCGACTCGGCGGCGGCCACCGCGACGACGCCCCCGACGATGGTGGCCGCCACCGCCGGTCGGTTGGTGAGGATGGGGATCAGCAACACGAGGAACACCAGCGGCACCGCGAAGTCGAGGGGGAGCTCGTCGGGCAGCGTCTCGCCCAGCACCCCACCGATCGCGGTGGAGGACAGCCACGCCGAGCCGAGCAGGAGCCCACCGCCGATGTGGAAGCTGGCATCGGGCACGCGGTCGTGTCCGGTCCAGCGCGAGACCGACAGGGCGTAGGTCTGATCGACGGTCATGTAGGCGGCGGCCAGACGCCGCCGCAGTGGCTCGTGGGCGAGGAACGGTGCCAGCGATGCCGAGTAGAGCAGCATGCGCAGGTTGATCGTCAACGCTGCGGTCGCCGCCACCCAGAACGAGCCACCGTCGGCGAGCACCTCGGTGAGCGCGAGCTGGGAGGCACCGGCGAACATGAACAGCGACATGCCCAGCGCAGCGAAGACGCCGAACCCGGCCGCGACCGGGGTGGCGCCGGCGACGAGCCCGAAGGGGATCACCGCTGCCAGCATGGGAGCGGCGGCGCGGGCGCCCGCTCGAAGCTCTGATCGACTCATGCCCGCATCATGGCGGGGCGAGGGTCGATCAGGCGACCCGGATCTCGATCCGGCCGTCGCCGGTGTGGTTGGTCCTGACCTGCAGACCGCGGCCGCGTGCCGCTTGACGCACCGCGGAGCGCAGGGCGGTCACCATCGCGGGGTCGACCCGGGCCGTTGCCTGGCCCTCGGCCTGGCAGTCGTCGACCACCCGTTCGGCGATGCGGGCGAGCCGCTCGGCGAACGCAGCCGACATTCGTTCGACGGGGGGCCGGCGGAACGGCCGTTCGAAGCCCTCGAAGCTGCACTCGCCGAGCGTCGCGTGCCGGCACCGGTACACCCGCCCGCTGTCGGTGCGGGTCACCCGCAGGGCATCGGGACGGTGGCACACCGGACAGGTCGAGCCCGCCGGCGGCACCGGCACCGGGCTCTGATCGGAGGATCGGTGGTGGGCGTCGGTCATGGGCATGGTGGTGAGGGAGTGGGCACGGGCAGCACACATCGATGCGGTGATCGGCCGCGACGACGTCGTGGTGACCTTCGGCGCCGTGAATGAGTCGAACGGCCCCGACGGTGGCGGGGGTAGCCTCGGCGTGTGGGGATCCGTGACGAGGACGTGGCGACGGTCCGCGAAGCGGCCGACCTGGTGGCCATCGCCGGTCAGTACACCCAGCTCAAGCGGGTGGGGCGGAGCTTCACCGGCCTGTGCCCGTTCCACTCAGAGAAGAGCCCCTCGTTCTCGGTCAACGGCGAGAAGGGGGTCTTCTACTGCTTCGGCTGCCAGGCCAAGGGCGACGCCATCAGCTTCGTGCGAGAGATCGAGCACCTCGACTTCGTCGGCGCGGTCGAGTGGCTCGCTGCCAAGTCCGGCATCACGCTCCGCTACACCGACGAGAACGAGTCCGAGCACCGCAAGTACCGCGCCAAGCTGATCGAGGTCATGAGCCGGGCGGTCGACTGGTACCACGACCGCCTCATGACCGCACCCGACGCCGGCGCTGCCCGCTCGTACCTGCGGTCGAGAGGGTTCACCAAGGACACGGTCGAGCGCTACCGGCTCGGCTGGGCACCCGACGACTGGGACCAGCTCGCGTCGGCGCTGGGGGTTCCCGACAAGGTCTTCCGCGATGCCGGACTGGGGTTCGTCAACCGGCGCGGCCGGCAACAGGACGCGTTCCGGGCCCGGGTGCTGTTCCCCATCTTCGACGCCGGCGGTGATCCCGTCGCCTTTGGTGGACGCATCCTGCCCGGCACCGAGGGGGCCAAGTACATCAACTCCCACGAGTCGCCCATCTACGCCAAGAGCCGGGTGCTCTATGGCCTGAACTGGGCGAAGTCCGACATGGTCGCCGCCGACGAGGCGGTCATCTGCGAGGGGTACACCGACGTCATCGCCTTCGCCGAGGCCGGCGTCGCCCGTGCGGTCGCCACCTGCGGTACCGCCCTCACCGAGAGCCACGTCCAGGTGCTGCGCAAGTTCGCCCGGCGGGTGGTGCTGGCCTTCGACGCCGACGCGGCTGGTCAGGCCGCCGCCGAACGCTTCTACGAGTGGGAGCAGCGCTTCGACGTCGACGTCGCCGTCGCCGCGCTGCCGGCGGGGGTCGACCCCGGTGAGCTCGGGCGCAGCGACCCCGACGCGCTGCGGGCCACGGTGGCCGACGCGCGCTCGTTCCTCGGGTTCCGGCTCGAGCGGGTCCTGTCCGGCGCCGACCTTTCCGCGCCCGAGGGTCGGGCCCGGGGGGCCGAAGCCGCCCTCGACGTCGTGGCCGAGCATCCCAGCGACCTGGTGCGCGACCAGTACCTCATGACCATCGCCGATCGCTGCCGGATCGATGTCGACCGGTTGCGCGACCAGTTGCGAGGCGGGCGACGCCCCCGGAGGCCGCAGCGCCAAGCGACCGGAGGGGAGGGGAGCCGCCCGGTGGTCAGCTCCGGTCCCCCGCGCAACACCCCGGCGTTGGAGTCGTTGCGGGTGCTCACCCACCGACCCGCTGAGATCGCGGATCTGCTCGACGAGTGCCTCTTCGACGACGAGCTGCACCTGGGCGCCTATCGGGCGCTCGTCAGCGGCGGCGAGCTCCGGGACCTCATCGCCGAGGCCGACCCCGCCACCGCCGACCTGCTCCAGCGGCTCGCGGTTCAGGAGTCCGAGGCCGATGCCACCGACGTGGCCACCCGGCTGGTCGAGGAGGCCACCCGCCGGGCCATCGGCCAGGTCGAGGCCGATGCCCGCCAAGCCGACGATGTGGCCGACTACGCCCCGACGCTGCAGTGGCTCAAGGAGCGGCTCATGGAGCTGCGGGACCCGCACGCGGACCGGAGACCGCTGGACCAGTTGCTAGCCTGGCATCGGCAACGGGCCATAGGGGAGTGATGAACGATCGTACGCAAGTGAGCTCCCCGTGGGCCGAGGTCCCCCCGGACGATCTGCAGCGATTGACAGAGCGGGGCCGGTCTCGCGGGATGCTCACCAGCGACGAAGTGATGATGGTGTTCAAGGATGTCGACCCGACGCCCGACAACATCACGCGCATCCGTGGCTACTTCCGAGGGGTGGGCATCACCATCGACGAGAGCGTCGACGAGCTCGACCCCGACGAGCCGCTCAGTGGTGTCCCGGCCCACGCCGTCGGCGGCAACGGCACCACCGCACCAGACGAGACGTCGGGTGGGTTCCCGCCGGTCGCCGATGCCGGCCGCCCCGAACCCGAGGAGCGCGACACCGAGCCCGTCGCCGCCGTGGCCACCCGCGTCGCCCAGCGGCCCTTGCGCATCCCGGTCCCGTCCGACAGCGCTGGTGGCAGCTCGGACTCGGTTCGGCTCTACCTCAAAGAGATCGGCCGGGTGCCGCTGCTCACCGGCCCCGAAGAGGTCGCCCTGGCCAAGCGCATCGAAGCCGGCCTCCTGGCCCGCGAGCAGCTCGCCGCTGCCGAGGACGACCCCAGCACCGTTCCGCTGGCTGGGGCCGAGCGCCGGCGACTGCTGCGCGCCGTCAAGGACGGCGACGCCGCCCGCGAGGCGCTCACCCAGGCCAACCTACGGCTCGTGGTGTCGATCGCCAAGCGCTACGTCGGTCGGGGGATGCTGCTGCTCGATCTCATCCAGGAGGGCAACCTCGGGCTCATGCGTGCGGTCGAGAAGTTCGACTACACCAAGGGCTTCAAGTTCTCCACCTACGCCACCTGGTGGATCCGTCAGGCCATCACCCGCGCCATCGCCGACCAGGCCCGCACCATTCGCATCCCCGTGCACATGGTCGAATCCATCAACAAGGTGGTGCGGGTGCAGCGCCAGATGCTCCAGGAGCTCGAGCGTGAGCCCACCGTCGACGAGCTGGCCGAGAAGGTCGACATGACCCCCCAGCGGGTGCGGGAGATCCTGCGCATCTCCCAGGACCCGTTGTCGCTCGACTCACCGGTCGGCGAGGAGGACGACTCCAACCTGGCCGACTTCATCGAAGACCTTCAGGCCGAGGCCCCGGCCGAGATGGCGGCCAAGCGGATGCTCAACGAGGCCGTCCTCGCCGCGCTCGACGATCTCAGCGAACGCGAGAAGCAGGTCGTCCGCTTGCGGTTCGGCCTCGAGGACGGTCAGGCGCGCACACTCGAGGAGGTGGGCCGTGAGTTCGGGGTCACCCGCGAACGCATCCGCCAGATCGAGTCCAAGACCCTCGCCAAGCTGCGCCACCCCCACCGGAGCCAGAAGCTGCGCGACTACCTCGACAGCGAGTAGCGGCCTTCAGCGCCGAGCCCGGGTCCGGCGCAGCAGTGGATCGGCTGCGGCCAGGGCACGGTCGGCGACCCGCAGCACCCGGCCCGATGCCCCCGGGCTGTCGGAGTCGACCAGGTTGCCCATCACCGCCAGGGTGATGTCCGCGGTGAGCTGGCTGCCGACCGCCACCCGAAGCCCAGCTCGCAGGATCCGCGGATGGCCGATCAGGAAGCTGAACCGGCGACCGGTGCGAAGGAACGCATCGAAGCGGTCGCTGATCTCGTGGTCGTAGCGGTCCGGCGCGGTGCCCGGATCGTCGAGGAACAGGTCGGCGGCCAGGATCCCCGACTCGAGGCCGTAGTCGATCCCCTCGCCGTTCATGGGGTTCACCAGTCCTGCCGCATCGCCGATGGCGACCCAGCCAGGACCGTGGCGACGCTGGGTTGCCATGGGGAGACGCCAGGCGCGGGGGCGCTCCAGCGGCTCGCCGAGCTCCCACGGTTCGTGCACCGAGGCCAGGTACGAGTCGAGCAACCGGTTGAGGTTGAGGCGGGTGAAGCCGTTCATGGTCGACAGCGCTCCGACCCCGACGTTCACGGTGCCGTCACCGGCGGGGAACATCCACCCGTAGCCGGGGACGGCGACCCCGTGGGTGTCGGTGAGGGTCAGGCACGCCTCGAGGTGTCGCTCCGCATGGCGCGGTGAGGGAACGTAGGTGCGGATGGCGAGGCCGAACGGTTCATCCTGTGCGCGGCCGGCACCGAGCACTCGGGCCGCGGCCCCGGGTGCACCGGCGGCGAGGATCACCAGGTCGGCCGACCACTGCCGTCCATCGGCCTCGACGCCACAGACCCGCCCGCGGGGGTCGATCACGGGCGAGGCCGTGGTCGACCAGTGGATCTCCGCGCCCGCCTCGGTGGCGGCATCGGCCAGGTGGGCGTCCAGCGCCCGTCGTGGCATCACCGCCCCATGGGCGGGAAATCGCGACGAGGCCGGCCACGCCAGCTCGCGGGTGGTGCGGCCGGCGATCATCCGCAGACCGTCGATCCGGTGGGCGGCAGCTGGTTCGACCTTCAACTCGTGCAGCGCGCCGACGGCACGAGGGGTGAGCCCGTCCCCACAGACCTTGTCGCGCCCGTAGGCGCCCTTCTCGAAGACCGCCACCGAGGCACCGCCACGCGCGGCCCTGATGGCCGCGGCAGATCCCGCGGGCCCGGCGCCGATCACGACGATGTCTCGGTGCTCCACGGACCAAGCCTGCCCGAAAAGCCCGACCGATCGCGACTCGAAGCGATCGATCGGTTAGCGCGGCGCCTGCTCGAAGGCGGTGTCGATGTCGGTGGGACGGCCGAAGAACCAGCCCTGACCCAGATCGCAGCCCAGATCGAGCAACAGATCGGCCTGCTCCTCGGTCTCGATCCCTTCGGCGATGCTGGTGATCCCGAGGGACTCGGACAGGTGCAGCACGGCTTCGATGATCGACCGCTGGTCGTGCCGGCCAACGGCGTCGGCAGTGAACGACCGGTCGATCTTCAAGAACTCGGGCTGGAACCGGGCGAGGTAGGCGAGCGACGAGTAGCCGGTGCCGAAGTCGTCGATGGCGATGGCCACTCCCCGGTTGCGCAGGGGTTGCAGCGCGGTCGCGACTCCCGGTGGGTCACGCATGATGCTGTGCTCGGTGATCTCGAGGCACAACCGGTGGGGATCGATGCCGGCCAGGTCCAGCGCCTGTTGGATCTGGGACGCGAAGTCGGGGTGCTCGAGCTCCTCGGGGGCGGCGTTGATGGCGATCCAGGCGTCGGAGAGCGTCGGGGGGATCCGGCTGAGCGCCGCGGCCGTCTCGGCGACGACGAAGCCACCGATGCGGTGCATCAATCCCGCGTCGGAGGCGATGGGCAGGAACCGGTCGGGTGGCACGTTGGTGCCGTCCGACGTGGTCCAGCGGAGGAGTGCTTCGAACCCGATGGTGTGACGGGTGGCGAGATCTACCTCGGGTTGGAAGTGCAGTCCCAGGCCGGTGCCGGCGTCGAGGCTGGCGTGCAGCTCGCTCTGGAGGCGGAGCCGGTCGCCGGTGCGTGCTCGCAGCGACTCGTCGGCGATGACCCATCGGTTCCGGCCGGCATCCTTGGCGGCGAACATCGCCGACTCGGCCAAGCTCAACAGCATGTCGCGGTGCTCTCTGCCGCTGATCGTAGCCACACCCATCGACACCGTGAGGTGGATGGTCGTGTCCGACACCGTGAAGGGCTCGTCGAAGGCACCGCGGATCCGTGCGACCAGTCGCATGGCGTCGTCGTCGTTGCTGAGGTCTTGGGAGAGCACGACGAACTCGTCGCCGCCGAATCGAGCGACGGTGTCGGTCTCGCGGACGAGCGACCGCAGCCGTTGCGCGGCGTCCATCAGCACCTCGTCGCCCGCGGTGTGGCCGAGCGCGTCGTTGATGACCTTGAAGTGGTCGAGATCGCAGAAGAGCAGGGCCGACCGCTCGCCGGTGCGACGCGCCCGCCGGATGGCCTGGTCGATGCGGTCGGCGAGCAGGCTGCGGTTGGGCAGGCCCGAAACCGGGTCGTGGAGGGCCGTGTGGGCGAGGAGCGACTCGGTCCGGCGCCGCTCGGTGATGTCGAACGCCACCACCTGCACCGCCTGGCCCCCATCCCAGGTCGTCGGGATGCTGGTGATCTCCAACACGGCGGTCGAGCCATCGAGGCGGGTCACCGAGGTCTCGAACGGCCCGACGATCTCGCCCCGCTCCAGAGCTGCCGTCTGCTGCCCGGTGACCTGGGAACTGGTGGAGGAGAACCGGGCGATCGGCCATCCGATGAGGTCGCTGGAACGGTTCGCCCCGAGAAGATCCACCGCCGCCTGGTTGACGAACACGAGGTTGCCGTCCTGGTGGATGACGATGGCCTGTGGCGACGCCTCGACCAGGGTCCGGTAGCGCGCCTCCTCGGCTCTGGCCCGGGCGAGGGCCTCCATCTCCTGGGTCACGTCACGCGCCGACACCACGGCCACGTCGCTGCGGCCGGGGGCGATCATCGACCTGGCCTCCATCCACGCCCAGGTGCCGTCCTGGCGCAGGAACCGGAAGCGGCCTGCACGGCGCTCCCCTGGCTCCTGCAAGGTGGAGCCGAGGGAGGTGGCCACCTGCTCGAAGTCGTCGGGGTGGATCAGTTCGAACACGGTGCGCCTCAGGAACTGCTCGACGGGCCACCCGAGCACCCGCTGGACCGAGGGGGTGACGAACTCCGCGGTGCCGTCCCCGCGGAACACCGCGATGATGTCGACCGAGTTGTCCAGGATGAAGCCCATCCGTTCCTGCTCCGCCTGGAGCGCGAGGTGGGCCTCCACCAGGTCGGTGACGTCGCGGCAGGTGAGGATCACGCCTCGGATGACCGGATCGTCGAGCCGGTCGGCGGACACGGTCTCGATCCAGCGCCACGAGCCGTCCGAATGGCGGACCTGGGCCCGCAGTGGTGATTCGGCCCGTGCCGCCGGGCCGCGGGGTTCGCCGAGGTGCCGATCGACGCTGGCGATCAGATCGGGTACGTGGTCGGGGGTCAACAGGGTGGTGACGTCGGTGCCGATCAGGTCGGACGGTCGATACCCCAGGACGACGCGCACCGAGTTGCTGACATGGGTGATGAGGCGCGTCGCATCGAGCACGACCACCACATCTGGCCCGGCCTCGGTCAGGGTCTGCCACCACAGTCGGGCCAGGACGGCCTGCAGGGCGCCAGCGACCGACTCGACGATGGCCTCCAGCGTGAGGTCGTCGACTCCGTCGGGGACGGCGACCACCACTTGGTGCTGGGTCGTACCGCCATCGGTGGCGGTCGCGGCCATGGCGGTCCACTCGTCCTGTGGTCCGACCCGGAAGCGGCGCGATTCGCCGTTGAAGGTGTCGATCTCGGAGCGAAGCGTGGCTGCCACCGGCTCGAGGATCGTGGGCTCGACCAGCGGACCGACCACGTCGAGGTGGTCCGAGTCATGCAACCGCCAGGCCACCACGAGGGGCCGGTGCAGCGCGGTGGCCACGGCGGTAGCCACGCTGTGCGCGTCATCGGGGATGCGCCGACCGTTGTCCATCGTGCTCCGCCGGCAACACCGGCGTGTTCGACTGTCCGAGGGGGTTCCCTCTACCGATCGGCCGTCACCGGCGCCACATGAGGACTGATGTCGTGGGTCGAGCGGTCAGCGGGAGGCAGGCTTGGAGATGAGCGCACCGACCGCGGCGACGGCGGGACCGGCCACCGCGACCCAGGCGCCGATGGCGAGCTCATCGACGCTCTCGGTGATGTCGAAGAGGGTGAACAGCACCCAGGCCGTGCCGATGGCGCACACGAGGGCCACCGGGAGCTTGAGCGCGGGCACGAACGGGACGAGGAGCGCGGCGATGGCCGCGACGAGCACCACGATCCAGCCGAAGGAGAAGAACAGCTCGCTCACCACGGTGAAGTCGGCTTCGGCGAAGCCCGAGATGGCATCGCCGATGTCGGCGCGGTCGATGGAGAACGGTCCGTCGCCGATCCAGTCCAGGGCGAACATCGCCAGCAGGGTGGCGATGGCGCCGACGGCGCTGACGATCAGGCCGGCGCCGACTGCGATGTTCGAGGAACCGCTGGCGGCCGGGGTCGCGGGGGTGGCCTGGCCCTGCTGCGGTGGAGACCAGTTCTGTTGGGGTGGTGGTGCTTGTTGGGGCGGTGGTGCTTGTTGGGGTGGTGGTGCTTGTTGGGGTGCTGGTGCGGCCGCGGTGGGTGGCGCGGCCGGTGCGGGGACCGAGGGGTCGACCGGCACCGGATCCTGGGATTGGCCGCCATCGGCCCCCGCCACGTGTGGGGTCCAGCGTTGGCCGTCGAAGTACCGCTGCACATGGCGCCCGGTGGGGTCTGGGTACCAGTTGGCCGCGCTCATCTCGTTGGTTCTCCCTCGGACGGTAGCTGCGTCATGAGTGACCCTAGTTGCACCCGGTGGGCCAGGCAGGGATCGAACCTGCGACCGAGCGATTATGAGTCGCCTGCTCTGACCACTGAGCTACTGGCCCTGACGGGGGGAGCTCCGGGGGTGGGGCTCGAACCCACGACCTACTGATTAACAGTCAGTTGCTCTGCCGACTGAGCTACCCCGGAATGCAGCGGTGAGGATAGCAGTGCCGGCGGTCGTGACCTGCCGCTCGGGCTGGCAGAATCGTGCCCGTGAGCGACGAGGAGCTGGGCGACGAGGTCGAACGGCTCCGCGCCCTCGTCGCGGCGATCCCCGATCCCATCTACCGGATCACCGCCGACGGCACCTTCATCAGCGTCGAACGGCCCGACGACCATCCCAGCGCCATGCCCCAGGATTCGATCCCGGGCCGTTCGGTGCGCACCGCGATGCCCGCAGCCCAAGCCGAGGTGGTGATGGCCGGCATCCAGGAGGCGCTCGCCACGGGGAGGCTCTGCACCGTCGAGTACGACCTGGTCCTCGACGGCGAGCAGCGCTGGTGGGAGGCCAGGATCGTCCCCACCGGTGGCGAGGTGCTGGGCATCGTCCGCGAGGTCACCGAGCGCCGCCGTGGTGAGGCCGAGACCCTTCGAGCGGCCCGCAGCGACGCGCTGACCGGGCTCGCCAACCGGGCGGCGTTCACCGCAGAGCTCGAGCACGCGATCGCCCGCTCACGCCGTTCGGGACGTGCTCTGGCGGTCTTCTACTGCGACCTCGACCGGTTCAAGGAGGTCAACGACCGGCACGGACACGCGACCGGCGACATCGTCCTCGCGGAGGTGGCCGACCGGGTACGTAGGGCGCTCCGCGACATCGATCTGGCGGCCCGTCTCGGTGGTGACGAGCTCGCGGTGCTGGTCGAGGAGTTCGACTCGGCCCACGCGCTCGAGGCCGTCGGGCTGCGCGTGGTCGACTCGGTGTCCCAGCCCTATGTGGTCGACGGCGCCGAGCACCTCATCGGGATGAGCATCGGCATCGCCGTCCTCCCCGACGATGCCGACACCGCCGGTGCACTCCTCGAGATCGCCGATGCCGCCATGTACCGAGCCAAGGCGCGGGGAGGGTCGCAGCTGGCGTTCGGCGGTCGCCTCGACTGATCGCTGGGGTCGAGCGCTACTCGTCCAGCCAGACCGGGGCTCGGTCGAGCAAGAAGCGGCTCACCTCGAGGCAGCGGTCCAACACGTCGCACAGCTGCTCCTGTCCGAGAAAGATCCGGGTCAGCGAGACCTCGATCCGTCCCACGATGGAGAGGCTCCGCTCGGTGGCCTCGGTGGCCGATGCCGTGGAGTCGATCGCCGAGACGTCGAGAGGGAGATCGGGACCGCCGATGCCGGCCAGCTCGGTGGCCAGCACCAACAGGTCGGGGCCTTTGGGCAGCGGCGGCATGGCCCAGGTGAACAGCAGCGGGAAGTTCCACACATCGGGTGGCTCGTCGGTCTCGGGCAGGTCGAGGATGGCGTCCTCGAAGCCGAGCATGACCCGGGGGTCGACCTCGAGCGCCAGGTGCAGGTCAAGCGGTCCGCCGCAGGCCTCCTCGGGGTGGAGATCGACCTCCCAGGCCTGGCGCAGGGAATAGGTCTCGACGAAGTGTCGCTCGTCGTGGACGTGGAACCCGTGGTCCACGGCGTGGTCCTTGAGGTCGGCGACGAAGACGGGAACATCGATGGCTGCCACGCCGTCAAGACTGCCAGCATTGGTGGTCTCTCGGCTAGGTTGCGCCCGATGCGGCCCCCCGCGGATGCATCGATCCCCGAGCTGCTGGACGAGGTTGCCGGCCTCGTCCAGATATCGCTCGCAAGGCTGGACGCATGGGGGTTGGCGGGGACCGCGCCCGGCCAGCACCACAGCGATGTCGAGGCGGACCAGGTGGCGGTGCGGAGGTTGGTCGACGCCGGTGTCGGGGTGCTCAGCGAGGAGAGCGGTCTGCACCATCCGGGGCGGGACGTCGTCGTGGTCCTCGATCCCCTCGATGGTTCGACCAACGCCGCCCATGGGGTCCCGTGGTACGCGACCAGTCTCTGCGCGGTCGACGCCGACGGGCCGTTGGCGGCGGTGGTGGTCGACCTGGCGCACGACCGGTGGTACCGGGCCCAGCGCGGCGGGGGAGCGACGCTCGACGGCGGCTCCATCGCCCCCGGCGTCGCCACCTCCCTCGACGATGCCTTCGTCGGACTGTCGGGCCTGCCGCCTCGGCACCTGGGATGGCGCCAGTTCCGGGCTCTGGGTGCGGCGGCGCTCGACCTGTGTGCGGTCGCCGACGGCACGCTCGACGCCTTCGTGGACTGCAGCGTCGATGCGCACGGATCCTGGGACTACCTCGGGGCACTGCTGGTGTGCGAGGAGGCCGGGGTCGCGGTGCGCGATGCGCATGGACGGTCACTCGTGGTGCTCGCCCACGACGCCCGCCGAACCCCGGTCGCCGCCTGCACGACCGAGCTGCTCGACGAGGTGGTCGCGGCCCGCGGCGGGTTCTGAGGCGCGGATCCCGATGGGATGGGTCGGGCCCGGCCGTAGGCTCATGAGGTGATCGCTGCGGTGCATCGGCTCCTGCTCGGGGTGTTCGGATGGCTTCCACGTCGTGTTCGCCGCCGGATCGTGGGCACCCTGACGCCCTCCTACACGGTCGGGGCCATCTGTGTCATCGAACGGGCCGACGGCCGCATCGCGCTCATCCAGCACCGGTACCGGAACCGGTGGGGCCTTCCGGGTGGCCTGCTGGCCCGTCGGGAGGATGCTCGTGACGCCGCCCGACGAGAGGTGCGCGAGGAGATCGGCATCGACGTCGACCTGGAGGGCGAGGCCCAGGTCGTGGTCGAACCTGTTGTGCGCCGGGTCGATGTGGTGTTCAGGGCCCGCCCGGTCGACGACGAGCCGCTGGTGTCGCCCACGAGTCCCGAGATCGTCGCTGTCGAGTGGTTCGAGCCCGATGCGCTCCCCGATCTGCAGGACGAGACGGCGGTCGCCCTGGCCACCATCGAGAGGGCGTTGCGGCACCATGACTAGGCTGACCCGTCTCCGGGGCGCTTAGCTCAGCTGGCGAGAGCACCTCCCTTACAAGGAGGGGGTCGGGGGTTCGAGTCCCTCAGCGCCCACGAGATCGGTACAAATCCGCAGGTCAGAGGCCATATCCCCGCCTCGCTCGGTTCCATCGGGTACTCTAGCACAGCGCAGCTAGAGCGCATAACATTCGCCCTGAAAGATCCCGAGAATGGCCACCTACAAGCTCCCCGCCGACCAGTCGCCCGGCTCCATCGGACGCCTCGCCGCCTCGTTCGTGCTCGCCCTCGAAGCCGAACGCAAGAGCCCCCGCACCGTGGACGGCTACACCTCGTCGCTGCGCCTGTTCGACCGGTTCTGCCGCGACCACGACCATCCCACCATCGTGGCCGAGGTGACCCGCGACTCGATCCGAGCGTTCATGGCCGACCAGTTGGCCCGCAACAAGCCATCGACAGCACAGACCCGCTACAAGGGCCTGCGGGTGTTCTTCGGGTGGCTCGTCGCCGAGGGTGAGCTCGACGCCGACCCGATGGCCAACATCAAGCCCCCGGCCATTCCCGAAGAACCGGTCCCGATCCTCACCGACGACGACCTCGACCGGTTGTTGAAGGCGTGCGCCGGTGACACCTTCGACGCTCGTCGCGACACCGCCATCGTGATGATGCTGCTCGACACCGGCATGCGTCGCGGCGAGCTGGCCAACCTGGCGGTGGCCGACATCGACTGGGAGAACCGCGTCGCGGTGGTCATGGGCAAGGGGTCGAGGCCCCGAGCGTGCCCGTTCGGCGCGAAGTGCGCCAAGGCCCTCGACCGGTACCTGCGCCACCGAGACCGCCACCCCTACACCGAGTCGCCCCGGCTGTGGCTCGGCACCCGCGGGCCACTCACCGACCAAGGGGTTCGCCTCATACTCGAACGACGGGGGCGACAGGCCGGGATCGACGGGCTCCACGCTCACCAGTTCCGCCACACCTTCGCCCATCGCTGGCTCGAAGCCGGTGGCAACGAAGGTGACCTCATGCGCCTCACCGGTTGGCGTGCCCGGCAGATGCTCGCTCGCTACGGCGCCTCGGGTGCGGACTCGCGGGCCCGCGACGCCCACCGGCGTCTGTCACCGGGGGACCGGCTGTGATCGAGATCGACCTCGCGGAACCGATGGGAGTTGAGTGGGTACCGGCACTTGAGCACGTCGAGAGCGATCCCCGAGCCTCGCTCGTGGCAGAGGTGAAGTGCGGCGAGAAGGGGTGTGGCGTCGACGTCGGGCTCCGGGTGATCTCGGTCGGGGGCACCCGCTTACTGGTCGGTGAGCGACGCCTCGTTCCTCGTCGAATGGAGGATGAGTCCCGCCGCACCATCGAGGAACGAAGGGATCGAGCACGAGTTGAGCGACGCCCGCTTACCAACGGCCTAGGAAGGGTCGCCATCCCGCTCGAAGGCGAACCCGGTCGGCCCGTGACACTCACGCAGGCCATTCGCAACGCTGTCGCTGACCCGACACGATTCCAAGGGTGGGAAGCCTGGCTCTCATCGATGGATGATCCTCGATGGGAGACGGTGCTGACGGCTGATTGCGGCTACCACGACAGGGTGTTCTTGGTGGCGGATGCCCACAGTGCACGGCGCAGGCAGGTTCTCGTCACCCGCGAGTACCGGGCCGTGTAGCGGTCCACCACCCGATAGCACAGCGCTGGTAGGTTGGCTGACAACTGATCCGGCCGGGCAAGGCTGCTCCCCGATGGCAAGCGGGACCTCCTAGGAGGCCTGCCTTGCCTGCCCTCACACCGAACGAACGCTCTCTCCGAGCGAGGATGGCCGCCCACAAGCTCCACGCTGGTGGCGGCACTAACACCGAACCGGCCCGTGCCGCGTTTCTGGAGCGCTTCGAAGCCGAAGTCGACCCCGATGGGGCGCTCACGCCCGAGGAACGAGCCCGCCGAGCCGAACACGCCCGAAAGGCGTACTTCGCTGACCTCGCCCTCAGGTCAGCCAAGGCCCGCCGCCAAGCCAAGGGGGCGGCGTGACGCGGCAGGACCTCCCCAGGGGGGAGGCCCAAACCGTCGCACGGCACAGCGACAGCATACCCCACCCGGTACCACTATGGGGTGACCCCGAGCCGATCGAGGCCCCCTGCTGGCGGTGCCGAACCGGCACCGTCGAGCGCGACCACCGCGGTGTACTCCCCGAGTGCCGCAACTGCCACCGCATCGACGACGCACGACCCGATGACCACGAGACGAGCCGGGCCGCTGCGCGACAAGCTGACCGCGGCCCGCGGTCGCGTCTCGCCCGCCTGATCCTGGCCGACCTGGCCGAGCACGGCCCATCGACCGACGACGAGGGGCACGCCCGTCATCCTGACGAGCTGCTCGGCTCATGGTCGAAGCGAAGGGGTGATCTGGTGGCCGCTGGTCTGGTGCGTGACACCGGCCGGACCCGCCCGACCCGTCGAGGGGTCGGGGCCGTCGTGTGGGAGGTGGTCGAGTGAGCGATCACCTGACGATCCCGACGACCTGTCACGTCACCGGACTACCCATCATGGTGGAGCCTGACGGGCTACTCGACGAGGCCGTGTCGCTGCTGTTGCGCCGAGCGCTGGATGAGGCCGCCGCAGCGGCCGAGGACTTGCATGCCTACCGGCTCGCGCCGGCCGCACGCCGGTACCGCCGCCTCGCCGACCTGTTGGACCGGGCCGAGCCCGACGTGGCCCGGTGGGTCGAGGCCCGTGCTCGTGCACTCGCTGAGCGGTTCGAGGAGGTGATCGAGTGAGCATCCTCGACACCCTCCGCCAGACCGCGATCCTCAACGGCACCGACCCCGACGAGGACGAGACCATCAAGCTGTTGTCCGGGCTCCGTGACGGTACCTGGCTCGACGCCCAGGAGTTCCCACCACTGCGGTGGCACCTTCCCGGCATCATCCCCGAAGGCTCCAACCTGCTGGTAGGACCCCCGAAGGTCGGCAAGTCCTGGTTCGTGCTCGCCCTGGCACTCGCGGTCGCCTCGGGCGGCCGGATGCTGGGCGAGACCGTCGAGTCGCGCCCGGTGCTGTACCTCGCGCTCGAGGACGGCGACCGCCGTCTACAGGACCGCTGTCGGACCCTGCTCGAAGGCGAGGCCATCCCCGAGGGGTTCACCTACTTGACCCGCATCGAACCGGGATCGGTGCTCGCCACGATTGATGCGTGGCTCGACTGCCACCCCGACACCTCGCCGCTGGTCATCTTGGACACGTTGGGCAAGGTCATGCCTCCGGCGCTCATGGGCGAATCGAGCTACGGCCGCGACTATCGGGTCGGGTCCGCGCTCAAACGCCTGGTCGACCATCACCCCGGCTCCGCGCTGCTGGTGAACCACCACGACCGCAAAGCGCAGTCCGAGGACTTCGTCGAGCGAGTGTCGGGCACCAACGGGCTGGCCGGTGCTGCGGACACGATCATCGTCCTGGCCCGTGACCGTCACGCCGATGAGGGGACCATCGCGGTCACCGGCCGAGACGTGGGCGAAGGTGAGTACGCGGTCCGCTTCGACGGCACTACCGGCACCTGGTCGACCCAAGGCCGCACCCTGGCCGATGCTGCGGCCCGAGCTGCACAGCAACGTGCCGCCTCGGGGATCGGTGACCGCTCCGCTGAGATCGTCACCTATGTGGCCGAACACCCCGACGGTGTGCGGGCCCGCGAGGTGGCCACCACCTTCGAGATGGGCGACAAGGCAGCGGGAACCTACCTGGGCCGACTGGCCGACGCCGGGCGCATCCAACGGGCGAGCCGGGGCCTCTATACCCCTGTTGGAAGTGTTGAGTTGTTGGAAACGAAGGTCCTCGACTTTCCACAACTCAACACTTCCAACACCCCCACTGGGGGTCCCGATGCCTCGTGAAACCGCACGCACGAAGGCCCACCGCCTGCTCACCGAAGGGCGACTGATTGTCACGCGGCTCGAGCCGCGTGGCGTCGTCGAAGCCCGGGCTCGCGGCGAGGGTCACGTCTACAAGCTCGGATTCGAGTTGGGCGACTGGCATTGCTCGTGCCCGCACCGCGGACCGGGCTGCTCGCACCTGGTAGCGCTGCGATCGGTGGTCGCGGTCGGGGGAGGCATCCGGTGAGCGGGCTGACCACCCTCGCCGCCGACACCGCTCGCGGCCGGGCCCGTACCTCCACCCTCGCCTCCGAGCTGCGAACCAAGCTCGAAGCGATCCAGGCCAACGACGAGGCCGGTAGGTGGGTAGGTAGGGACGGGGGACTCCCCGAGCCCGACGCCGAGGCGACGACCACCGAGCTGCGGACCCACGCTGTCGTCGGGCTGTCGCCGCAAGGACGACCCCCTCCGGGTCACCGATCTCGCATCGGCGATCGAAGCGTGGGCCGGGCTGTGACCCCCCACCGGGGGGTCCCCTCCCCAGGGCCCAAGACCGGGCCGGGAGCGTCTTCGCAGGTTGTACGGGTTCAAAGGTTCGGACATTTGATGGCGATGACGGGCTGTTTCGGGCGTTTTGAGGACGTTGAGGGGGAGCCCGGCCGGTGTTGAGGCGTCGGATGGTCGACGTGCGGGTGTCGGGTGGTGTGCCGGTGTTGGTGGTCGAACCCGACGCGGCCCGGACGGTGGCGGAGTTGGTGGATCGGGCCTACCGCCAGCACCTGCAGCGCCGTCATGCTCCGCTGCCTGAGGCGGAGGAGTTGATCGACGTGCTCGGTGTGATCGCCCGGGCAGGTATGTCCTCTCGCGGACAGTTCGTCGCTCGCGAGGTGCCGGAACCGTCATCGTTTGTGTCGTCGGCCATGGCGGCCGAGGTCATCGGGTCCCACCCACGAACGGTGCGCCGCAAGGCGGCCAACGGGACGATCCCGGGGGCTCAACGTCATGGCCGGGACTGGTTGATACCGGTCAGATTTCTCACCAAGGAGACACATCGAGATGCCGAGCCAAGAACCGACCCTGATGTTGCGTGACGTGGTGGTGCGGGGATTCCTCGCCTGGGACTCCTCGATTCCCGATGGGCGGTTGCAGAACAGCCGCTACCGCAGCACCCAGCTTGTCCTGCAGCGGAACTACCGCCGGGCCGTGGGGCTGTGGTCCACGGCCGAGGCTGCGGTCGACGCGGCCGATGAGCGGGCACGACAGATCCACCACAACCAGCGCCTCACCGACGAAGCACGCGCCGACGCGACCCGCGAGGTTGTCGCGTCCGAGGGCGGCAACGCCCGTGAAGCGGCAGAGGAGATCCGCCAGCTTGTGGACGCGTCTGCGGAACGACTGCGGGCGACGATGTTGCCGCCGCGACCCCAACCGGCTGATGCCGCCCAGGAGGCGGCTCTGGCAAACCTGCGCTCGGATGTGGCGATGGTTCTCGACCGCCTGAGCGCGAACGAGGTACCCGAGCGCATGGAGGCCATGGTGCGCGAAGCCAACGACGAGGGCGATGCTCTGTCGAGGTGGTTCCTGGTGGCCACGCCGTGGGCGAAGCGCTACCTCGAGTCACGCGGGGCGGAGCTGGCCGGGTGGAGCAACCGCCTGCCGCGGATCGTCGCCGCCGTTGGCGATGACCTCGAAGAGGCACGGGCCATGCACCGGGTGTTGGAGACCCTCGAGTCCCCGAAGGGGATGCTCGGGGCAGTCTCGGCGCTCGACCACTGGATCAAGGCCCGCCTTGACGGCGCGTCCATGAGGCTCGCAGCGTGACCACGCCCAGGCTTGTTCACGTCGGCGGACCGCCACGCGAGCTGGTAGGGGTCGAGTCTGGTGGCGCAGCCAGGAAGATCACTCCGGCAATCCCGGAGAACGCAGCGAACCCGAACACTGCGATCGCTGGTGTGCGGTCCGGTTCGGGTTCATCGCGGCCGAGGTCGACATCGTACGCCTCTATCAGATCCTCTGCTCGCTGTTTGGCGGCCACGTTCTCAGTTTCGGCCTGCCACATCCACCACCCGGCGAGCAGCAGCACGACACCGAGCACGAGCAGGCCGGCGCCGATCGTCCGCTTGTTCATAGCTCCGACCGTACCTGCGAAGGAGATGACGCATGGCTGATGATCGGGACGTGAGGGTTCGCTTCATCGCGAACGTCTCCAACTACACCCAGGGGGTCCGCCAGGCCGGTCGTGCGACACGCGACTTCGGTCGCGAAGTGTCGGGCAGGGGGCGGGCCGCCGAGGCCCAGTTGCAGGCGGTGGGCCGGTCGTCGCTGTTGATGGCTGCGGGTATGGCCGGTGGGTTCGCGCTCGCCACCAAGGCCGCGATCGATTGGGAGTCGGCGTGGACTGGTGTGCTCAAGACCGTCGACGGTTCCGACGAGGAGCTGGGTGCGCTCGAGGACGGGTTGCGCCGGATGGCGACCGAGCTTCCTGCGACCCACACCGAGATCGCGGCGGTGGCTGAGGCTGCGGGCCAGTTGGGGATCTCGACCCCGGCGATCGAGGACTTCACGCGCACCATGATCGACCTGGGGAGACGACGAACCTGTCGGCTGGTGAGGCCGCTACGAACTTGGCTCGTGTGGCGAACATCATGCAGACCTCGCAGTCCGACTTCGATCGGATGGGGTCGACGGTGGTTGATCTCGGCAACAACATGGCGACCACCGAGTCTGAGATCGTCGAGTTCTCGACCCGTCTCGCTGCTGCGGGCCAGATCGCGGGGTTGTCCGAGGCGGACGTGTTCGCGTTCGGTGCGGCAATGACCTCGGTCGGTGTGCGGGCCGAGGCTGGTGGTACCGCACTGAGCAAGGTGTTCACCGGGATGCGTGACGCGGTGCTGACCGGCACCGAGGAGTTGGACACGTTCGCTGATGTGGCGGGGATGACTGTCGACGAGTTCGTGACCGCGTTCGAGGACGATCCGGCCCAGGCGATCGACAGCTTCATTCGTGGGTTGGGGACGATGAACGAGGCGGGCGAGTCGACCACCGAAGTGTTCGAGGCGCTGTCTCTGACCGATCAGCGGTTGATGCGTTCGCTGCTGTCGGCTGCGTCGGCTGGTGATGTGCTCACCGAGGCGTTGGAGATCGGCAACCGGGCGTGGGAGGACAACACGGCCCTCGCGTCGGAGGCCGAGATGCGTTACGACACGACAGCGGCACAGATGCAGATCCTCCGCAACCGGGTGACCGATCTGGCGGTCGATGCCGGTTCGACGCTGCTGCCGGTGCTCAACAATGTGGTCGAAGCTGTGGGTGATATGGCGGTCGGGTTCGCTGAGATGCCCGGTCCGATCCGCACCGCCGGTCTGGCGTTCGGTGGTGTGTCGACCGCGGGGCTGACCGTGCTCGGTGTGACGGCGATGCTGGTCCCGAAGGTCCGTATCCTGCGGGCGTCGATGATGGGGATGGGTACTGCTGGGCAGTTCGTCGGCCGCAACATGGGCCGCATGGCGACCGGTGTCGGCCTCGCCGCTGTCGCCATCGCTGGTGTGTCCTACATCATGGGCCAGAACGCGAAGAAGGCCGAGGAAGCACGGCAACGGATGCTCGGTTTCGCCGACGCGATCCGCGAAGCGGGCGACGCTGCTGAGGGCACCGCTTCCGAGATCGCTCGGGTGGTGGGTGAGACCCCCGACCTGGCTCGGATGTTGAATGACGCCGAGGTGTCGGTCGCCGACCTGTCGAGGGCGATCCACGGCAGCGACGATGATTGGGAGCAGATGCGAGACCGGCTGCTCGCCACCGCCGACGCGGCCGGTGAAAGCACTCTCGCGTTCGCCGCCTTTCTCCACCGCATGCGCGACGACGCTCGGGAGGCGGTCACCCACGTCGAGAACGTGGAGGGTGCCGTCGACGGGGCAGGCGACGCCGCTTCCGGTGCCGCCGGCCAGGTCGGCGAGATGACCGATGCGTTCGATGACAACAAGACCGCTGCCGAGGAAGCCGAGGATGCGGTCAAGAACTACCGGGACACTCTCCGAGCGATGTTCGACCCGTGGTTCGGTGCGATCGACGCGCTACAGAAGAACGCCGAAGCTCAGGATGATGTGACCGCAGCAGAGTGGAAGCTGATCGCCGCCACCCAGGAGTACGACAAGGCGATCCGTGAGCACGGCCAAGGGTCCGACGAGGCCCGCGAAGCCTCCATGAAGCTCCTCGAAGCCCAAGGGAATCTGGAGGACGCCAACTACGACGCGGTGCGGTCTGCGTTCGATCTCGACGGTGCCCTGAACGAGTTGCAGATCCGTTTGGCGGGGGGCATGTCGCTCGACGAGGCCGAAGCGAAGCTCGACAGCTGGGCGGACCAGGGTTGGATCACCGAGCAACAGGCCGCTGACCTGGCGGAGGAGTTGGGGATTGTGCGCGACGAAGCGCACTCGATCCCGTCGGAGATCACGATCTCGTTCTATGCGGACACCTCGGAGTTCGACCGCAAGTTCGGGGTGTTGACCGAGCAGGCTCGTTCGACTCGTTCGCACACGATCCCGATCACGGTCCGGTCGTGCGGTGGGGATGGCGGGCCGTGCGCTGGGTGGCCCGGTGCAGGCCGGTACGTCCTATCTGGTGAACGAGGACACGCCCACGTTCGGAGATGTTCATCGCCGGTCACCGACGGGCACGTGAGCACCCAGCGGCAGTTCCTCGAAGCCTTGTCGGGCGCTGGTGGCGGTAATGAGGTGCACATCCATCGAGCACTTCGACCGCGGGCTCTCCGAGCTCGAGACGGACGCTCTCGCTGAGCACTCCCAGCGTCGAGCCGGGTGGCAGATGCACTTGGCGGGGGTCCGTTGAGATGGACGACGCCGACGCCGACCTCGCCGCAGCGTTCGACCTGCGGGCGGTCAACTGCAACGTTGAGCACTACGAGTTCCACGTCGGCACCCACCCCGACACCCTCGCCTCGGAAGTGATCCTGATCCTGCACACCACCGACGGCCAGGATCTCGTGGTCGCGTTGGACCCGCTCGCTGCGGTCGGGCTCGCTGTCACCGTGGTCGACTGCGCCGAACAGGCACTCGACTTGCCGTGACCTGGGACGGCGACCCCGACGCCGCTCCCGACGGTGCCGATCTGTTGGTCGAGCTGCTGGGCCGTTCCCGCGGTGGCACGCCGACGCTGCGTGCCGTGGCGAGGGCCCGAGCCGATGGTTCCCCGAGCTGGGGCAACAGGGCACCGACGCCAAGGCCGTCTGCGCCCGGTGCCCGGTGCGGTCTGAGTGCCGCCAGGCGGGCCAGGACGAGCCCCACGGCATCTGGGCGGGTGAGTCACCACGGGAGCGCAGGCGGGCTCGCAGGAACGCTCAGGGCGCCGCATCGACGCGAAGCGACCCCCGACCGTGATGGCCGGGGGTCGCTGTCGCGGCACGGGGTCGGTCAGGCTCGTAGCTCGATGAGCCGCTGCTCAAGCTCGCTGGTGTCGTGGCCGTGACGCTCGCACAGTTCGATCGTGCGCTGCACGAGCTTGATCGCCATATCGCGGCGTTCGGCTTCCTCGCGTTCGACGGTGGTGACGGTCACTGGTCGCCTCCGTCGTCGATCATGGAGTCAGGGTGGAAGGTCCACACGCTCGCCGCCGCTGCCTCCGTCATGAGCTTCTGCATGCCCGGATCGCAGTACATGCGAGCATCCCCGAGCAGTTCGTCGTCGAGATCGGCAGGGTCGACCGTCCACCCGGCACCGCTCGCCGAGACCGGCGTCGATCGCCCGCCGCTCCGGTTCGGCCAGATCCTCGATCAGCGCCGCCCGCCGCAACTCCTGCCGCCGCTCCAAGGTGAACCCGGCGGCGTTGAGCTTGGCCCGTCGCGCATCGCTCTCGCTCGATGAGCTTGGCCGCCGAGGAGGATCTCGTCGAGGTAGGCGTCGGCTTCATCGACCCCGGTTTCGAGCGAGAACGCAGCGTCCATCAGGCGCATGCGGTCCAGGCTCGCGGTCGGATCGGCCTGGAGCCGGTGATCGAGGTCCTCTCCGCGTCGTCGAGGTGGTCGTCGTGCCAGATCGGGCAGTAGTCGTCGTCGAAGCCCTTGAGGCCCGGCACCTGGTCGATGGTCGGAAGCTGGTCGGTGGTCATGGGTGGGTGGTCCTCCTGGTGGTGAGAGCAGGAGATTCCGACGCCACGGTTGGCACCGACCCAGGGGTTTCGCTCGTTAGCAGGCCGTTCAGGCTGACCCGATTATGAGTCGCCTGCTCTGACCACTGAGCTACTGGCCCTGACGGGGGGAGCTCCGGGGGTGGGGCTCGAACCCACGACCTACTGATTAACAGTCAGTTGCTCTGCCGACTGAGCTACCCCGGAATGCAGCGGTGAGGATAGCAGTGCCGGCGGTCGTGACCTGCCGCTCGGGCTGGCAGAATCGTGCCCGTGAGCGACGAGGAGCTGGGCGACGAGGTCGAACGGCTCCGCGCCCTCGTCGCGGCGATCCCCGATCCCATCTACCGGATCACCGCCGACGGCACCTTCATCAGCGTCGAACGGCCCGACGACCATCCCAGCGCCATGACCCAGGATTCGATCCCGGGCCGTTCGGTGCGCACCGCGATGCCCGCAGCCCAAGCCGAGGTGGTGATGGCCGGCATCCAGGAGGCGCTCGCCACGGGGAGGCTCTGCACCGTCGAGTACGACCTGGTCCTCGACGGCGAGCAGCGCTGGTGGGAGGCCAGGATCGTCCCCACCGGTGGCGAGGTGCTGGGCATCGTCCGCGAGGTCACCGAGCGCCGCCGTGGTGAGGCCGAGACCCTTCGAGCGGCCCGCAGCGACGCGCTGACCGGGCTCGCCAACCGGGCGGCGTTCACCGCAGAGCTCGAGCACGCGATCGCCCGCTCACGCCGTTCGGGACGTGCCCTGGCGGTCTTCTACTGCGACCTCGACCGGTTCAAGGAGGTCAACGACCGGCACGGACACGCGACCGGCGACGTCGTCCTCGCGGAGGTGGCCGACCGGGTACGTAGGGCGCTCCGCGACATCGATCTGGCGGCCCGTCTCGGTGGTGACGAGCTCGCGGTGCTGGTCGAGGAGTTCGACTCGGCCCACGCGCTCGAGGCCGTCGGGCTGCGCGTGGTCGACTCGGTGTCCCAGCCCTATGTGGTCGACGGCGCCGAGCACCTCATCGGGATGAGCATCGGCATCGCCGTCCTCCCCGACGATGCCGACACCGCCGGTGCACTCCTCGAGATCGCCGATGCCGCCATGTACCGAGCCAAGGCGCGAGGAGGGTCGCAGCTGGCGTTCGGCCGTCGCCTCGACTGATCGCTGGGGTCGAGCGCTACTCGTCCAGCCAGACCGGGGCTCGGTCGAGCAAGAAGCGGCTCACCTCGAGGCAGCGGTCCAACACGTCGCACAGCTGCTCCTGTCCGAGAAAGATCCGGGTCAGCGAGACCTCGATCCGTCCCACGATGGAGAGGCTCCGCTCGGTGGCCTCGGTGGCCGATGCCGTGGAGTCGATCGCCGAGACGTCGAGAGGGAGATCGGGACCGCCGATGCCGGCCAGCTCGGTGGCCAGCACCAACAGGTCGGGGCCTTTGGGCAGCGGCGGCATGGCCCAGGTGAACAGCAGCGGGAAGTTCCACACATCGGGTGGCTCGTCGGTCTCGGGCAGGTCGAGGATGGCGTCCTCGAAGCCGAGCATGACCCGGGGGTCGACCTCGAGCGCCAGGTGCAGGTCAAGCGGTCCGCCGCAGGCCTCCTCGGGGTGGAGATCGACCTCCCAGGCCTGGCGCAGGGAATAGGTCTCGACGAAGTGTCGCTCGTCGTGGACGTGGAACCCGTGGTCCACGGCGTGGTCCTTGAGGTCGGCGACGAAGACGGGAACATCGATGGCTGCCACGCCGTCAAGACTGCCAGCATTGGTGGTCTCTCGGCTAGGTTGCGCCCGATGCGGCCCCCCGCGGATGCATCGATCCCCGAGCTGCTGGACGAGGTTGCCGGCCTCGTCCAGATATCGCTCGCAAGGCTGGACGCATGGGGGTTGGCGGGGACCGCGCCCGGCCAGCACCACAGCGATGTCGAGGCGGACCAGGTGGCGGTGCGGAGGTTGGTCGACGCCGGTGTCGGGGTGCTCAGCGAGGAGAGCGGTCTGCACCATCCGGGGCGGGACGTCGTCGTGGTCCTCGATCCCCTCGATGGTTCGACCAACGCCGCCCATGGGGTCCCGTGGTACGCGACCAGTCTCTGCGCGGTCGACGCCGACGGGCCGTTGGCGGCGGTGGTGGTCGACCTGGCGCACGACCGGTGGTACCGGGCCCAGCGCGGCGGGGGAGCGACGCTCGACGGCGGCTCCATCGCCCCCGGCGTCGCCACCTCCCTCGACGATGCCTTCGTCGGACTGTCGGGCCTGCCGCCTCGGCACCTGGGATGGCGCCAGTTCCGGGCTCTGGGTGCGGCGGCGCTCGACCTGTGTGCGGTCGCCGACGGCACGCTCGACGCCTTCGTGGACTGCAGCGTCGATGCGCACGGATCCTGGGACTACCTCGGGGCACTGCTGGTGTGCGAGGAGGCCGGGGTCGCGGTGCGCGATGCGCATGGACGGTCACTCGTGGTGCTCGCCCACGACGCCCGCCGAACCCCGGTCGCCGCCTGCACGACCGAGCTGCTCGACGAGGTGGTCGCGGCCCGCGGCGGGTTCTGAGGCGCGGATCCCGATGGGATGGGTCGGGCCCGGCCGTAGGCTCATGAGGTGATCGCTGCGGTGCATCGGCTCCTGCTCGGGGTGTTCGGATGGCTTCCACGTCGTGTTCGCCGCCGGATCGTGGGCACCCTGACGCCCTCCTACACGGTCGGGGCCATCTGTGTCATCGAACGGGCCGACGGCCGCATCGCGCTCATCCAGCACCGGTACCGGAACCGGTGGGGCCTTCCGGGTGGCCTGCTGGCCCGTCGGGAGGATGCTCGTGACGCCGCCCGACGAGAGGTGCGCGAGGAGATCGGCATCGACGTCGACCTGGAGGGCGAGGCCCAGGTCGTGGTCGAACCTGTTGTGCGCCGGGTCGATGTGGTGTTCAGGGCCCGCCCGGTCGACGACGAGCCGCTGGTGTCGCCCACGAGTCCCGAGATCGTCGCTGTCGAGTGGTTCGAGCCCGATGCGCTCCCCGATCTGCAGGACGAGACGGCGGTCGCCCTGGCCACCATCGAGAGGGCGTTGCGGCACCATGACTAGGCTGACCCGTCTCCGGGGCGCTTAGCTCAGCTGGCGAGAGCACCTCCCTTACAAGGAGGGGGTCGGGGGTTCGAGTCCCTCAGCGCCCACGAGATCGGTGGATGAGCCCGGGCGGAAGCGGCTCAAGGCGACGCCGCCGGTGCCGATAGAGAACCAGATGGCCGGCCGCGGGTCGGCCGCCAGCGCGTACCGCGCACACGGGAGATCGAGGAGGTGGTCGTGGGGCGTGAACGTTCGGGTCAGCTCCTCGTCACCCTCGGGCTGATCGTCGCCGTCACCGCGGCCCTCGTCGCGGGCGCGACCGCGATGGTCCGCTCGACGCCGGTCGTCGAACGAGCCGCTCCCGAGTTGCTCGAGGTTCCCGCCATCCGATCGGCGGTGACAGCCGAGTTCGAGCGCTCGATCCAGGCCGCCTACGCCCCCGAGACCGTGCCCGCCGACGACCTGGCGGTAGCCAGCGAGCGCATGGCCCAGAACGGCTACGTGGTGGACGACTTCGAGATGGCGCTCGCAGAGGCTCACCGTGGTTGGCTCACCGGTGACGACCTGGCGGTGCAGCTCGACCCCCGGATCATCACCCAGGCGGCCGAGCGAGGGTTGCGCGACGCCGACGTCGCGCTGGCCGACCGGTTCCCGACATCGGCACTCGTCGATCCGGCACCAGTGCCATCTCCCTGGGACGTCACCGCCGGATCCACGGCGGCACTGCTCAGGGTGGCCGTGCTGGCAGTACTGGCCGGCTTCGCGTTGTTCGTGGCCGGTGCTGTGCTCGATCCCCGCACGGGTAGCTCGCTCAAGGCGTTGGCACGCGCGGTGGTGGCTTCGGGTCTGCTGCTTGTGGTCGGCGCGGTGGTGTTGCCGCTCGAGGTGCTGCGGTCGATCGACGCCCGGGTCGCGGTGCTCGGTGCGGTGCTCGGCACCCAGCTGGTGCCCCTGCTCGTCATCGCCGCGTTGCTCATCTTCCTCGGACTGTCGCTGCACGCCACCGCCGACCAAGTGGTCAGGAACGTCCGTCGCACCATCAGGCGCAGCCGCCGCGCAGTCAAGCAGGCGACCCCGGTCCCATCGGGTGCCCGGCCGGTGAGACACGGGTCGGCTCGACGGCGCGAAGCAGCCATCGACGCCTTCTTCGACCAGACGGGCAACACCATCCACGCTCGTGACCCCGAGGATGCCGAGGACCGGGCCGAGGCCGTTCCGGTAGAGGGCGAGGGTGCTGATGCCGAGGAGCACGCCGAGGACCTCACCCCCGAGGAGCGGAGGGCCAGACAGATCGCTGCCGAGCGGCGCGAAGCACTGGAGCGCATCGACGGGGCCAGAGGACCCAACCGGACCCACCTGCCGCGGTGATGGGGGTCGGCACCCCTCCGGTGTGGCGCGGACGGCCCTTGGCAGCCATGCTGTCGACATGACATCGGTGCGCCAGACCAGTTCCCCCGACGCCACCCTGTGAGCGTCCTCGAGCAGCTCCTCGAGGTCCAGGAGCTCGACACCAGGATCGACCAGCTCCGGCACCGACGAGACCACCTGCCAGAGCGCGACGAGCTGTCGGAGATCGCCGCGGCCGAGCGCGACCTCGACACCCGTCGACGCGAGGTGGACGATCAGGCCGCGGCGCTGGCCCGGAGCCAGAAGCGGATCGAGGACGAACTGGCCTCGGTCGAGGCCAAGCGGGCCGAGGCCGACAAGCGCCTCTACAGCGGGACCGTCACCGCACCCCGCGAGCTGCAGGCGCTTCAGGACGAGGTGTCGTCGTTGGGGAGGCGCACCTCCGAGCTCGAGGACGAGCTGCTCGAGGTGCTCACCGAGACCGAACCGGTGGACGAAGCTCGCGCCGCGCTCGACGCGGAAGCCTCGACGCTCGCCGGACGGCGCAGCTCGGTCGAAGCACAGCTGGAGGACGCCGAGCGAGAGGTGAGCGCCGAGCTGTCCGAGGTCACCGCGGCACGGGAGGCGGCGTCGGCCGAGGTACCCGCCGAGACGTTGCAGGATTACGAGGCCCGCCGCAAGCACCTCGGCGGCATCGCCATCGCCCGCTTGCACGGCACCTCGTGCGGGGGGTGCCACCTGACCCTCTCCGCGGTCGAGATCGATCGGATCCGAAAGCTCCCGCCCGACGAGCCCGCCACCTGTGAGGAGTGCGGGCGGATGCTGGTCCACTAGACAGCCGGCCAACGTGTTCTTCTGGTTCATCGGGCTCGGCTTCGTCGGGGTCGTCCTCGCCTTCCGCAGTCCGGCGCTCGACTACCGGATGGTGGTGCTCGGGACGTTGCTCCCCCTGGTCGACGTGTCGACCGCCGTCGCCGGGCTCCCCCCGGTGCTGCACACGCTCGTCGCGCCGGCCTCCGTGCTCGTGATGGTCATGCTGGCGACCCGGAACCGACGCCTCGTGCGCCGGCGGTGGTTGGGCATCCCCATCGGGCTGCTCATGCACCTGGTCCTCGACGGCACCTGGAGCTCCACCGAGTTGTTCTGGTGGCCGGTCTTCGGGTTTGCCTTCCCCGATGTCGGGGTGCCGACCCTCGGTCGTGGGATCGTCGGCGTCGTCATGGAACTGATCGGTCTGGCGGTGATCGTCTGGTCGTGGAAGCGCTTCGGTCTCGACGATCCGGGTCGTCGGGACGAGCTCGTCCACCACGGTCGACTCGACCGGGACCTGGTGGTCTGATGCTGATCGTGGTGCGCCACGGCCGGACGGTCGTCAACGCCGAAGGCCGGCTGCAGGGACGGATCGATGCCGACCTCGACGAGACCGGTCTGGCCCAGGCCCGCGCCGTCGCCGAGTGGATCGGTCCGGTGGACCGGGTCGTGACCAGCCCCTTGATCCGGGCCCGGCGCACGGCCGAAGCCTTCGGTGTCGAGCCCGAGGTCGACCACCGGTGGCTCGAGATCGACTACGGCGAGCTCGACGGCACACCGGTCGCCGAGGTGCCATCGACCGTGTGGTCATCGTGGCGGGCCGACCCGGAGTGGCACCCGCCCGGCGGCGAGTCGCTGGCGGCGCTGCACCGCCGGGTTGCCGAGGCGTGCGAATCGCTGGTCGACGCCGCAGCGTCCTCCGCCGTCGTGGTGGTGACCCACGTGTCGCCGATCAAGGCCGTCGTATCGTGGGCTCTCGGTGGCGCGCCGGGAGCGGCGTGGCGGACCCGGGTCGGGCAGCCGTCGATCACCAGGGTGGCCACCGGTCCCGGTGGTCCCGTGCTGCACGGGTTCAACGAGGCACCTCGCTAGCGTGGCGGTCATGGTGCTCGCAGTCGACACCACCGAGGTCGACCCTGCTGAGGCGATCGAGTCCTATGTCGAGGGCAGCACCGACACCGGCTCCGAGGCCGGGTTCCCGTGGGTCGCCGCTGCGGGCTTGCTGCTGCTGGTGATGGTGGCGGCGGTCGTCGTTGTGGTGCTCCTCCGCCGGAGGGCTTGACCGGCGTCGTTGCTGGGGCTGGCAGGTGCCGCGCGGTCAAGACCGCGGTCCAGGTGAACCCACTCTGGCGGCACGGAGCGCCCCAGGAAGGCACATCTTGCCGGCAGTCCTCAGCATTGGATCGCCACCATGGGCGTCCGAGGGGTGTGTTCATCCTGGTGGGGCGAAGAACTCGAGGGCGATGCCGTCGGGGTCGCGGAAGCTGAGCCCGGACCCGTAGTGGGCGTCGACGATGCCGCCGTGGGTGACGTCGAGCTCGTCCAGGGGTTGTCCTTTGTGGTTGGTGGGTTGGTGCTTGGCGAGCGCATTACGGGCCTCGATGAGTGGCCGAGGGGGTGGACGTGGCGGCGGCTGGCAGCGACGAGTTCGGGGTCGGCGGTCAGGCGCTGTTCAGGTCGGCGGTGATCCAGCCGAGTTCGGAGGCGATGCGGATGCCGATTCCGTCGACCTGCAGCGGTTCGATCACCTCTCGTAGGGCGTCGCAGAACGTGTCGAAGCCGACGGCTTCGATGGCGGGGATCGAGGGTCCGGCTGCGGCCAGTGCTCGCACCGCGGTGTCGACGTCGGGCCACTCGTTGATCACGGTCACGGTACCTGCTTGGCGGGGGTTGAAGCCGGTGGAGGTGAGCATCTCGTCGATGACGCCGGCCCGTCCGGTGTCGCCTTGTTGAAGACTGGCTTCGCCGTGGCTGGGTGGTGAGAGCTCGATCACCTTGACGAAGTACGGCAGGAGCCCGAGACGCTCCGGGTGCCCCCAGAACGTGAGGCCGAGCTTCCCGGCCGGTGTGAGCACGCGGCGCGCTTCGTGCAAGGCGGCTTCGCAGCCCTTCCAGATTCCGTTGAAGCTCGTCGCCACATCGAAGCAGGCATCGGGGAACGGCAGTGCGAACATGTCGCCCACCCGGAAGTCGCCTTCGGGGGTGCGTGCCCGCGCGATGTCCACGAGCGCCGCCGACGCGTCGAGACCACTCACTGTTGCGCCTCGACGACTGGCGGTCTGGGCGGCGAACCCCGAACCGCACGCGATGTCCAGCAGACCGATCCCGGCGCCCACGCCGAGCTGGTCGAACACCACCTCGTTGGCCGGTCGCGCGTACGGCTCGAAGAGGTACGCCCAGTCGACAGACCGGGCTCCCCACGCCTGGCCGGCCTCCTTCCAGCGATGGGTGGCAGCAGTCGGAGGTGACATGTCGGCTCCTTGGACGGACGATCGTCTACCACTGTATAGACGATCGTCCGTCTAGTATGCAAGGGGTTCTTCGCACACAAGGGAGCGCACCGATGTCAGAACAGCATGATCACCAGGCCAGGCGGACCCGGGCGCCGGGCGATCGAGCCCGGGCGCGCATCGTCGAACATGCGGCGGCCCTGGCCACGGTCGAAGGGCTCGACGGTCTGTCCATCGGCCGCCTCGCCGAGGTCACCGGCGTCGCCAAGAGCAGCGTCCACGCCCTGTTCGGCTCGAAGGAGGAGCTGCAGCTGGCGACCATCAATGCAGCCCAGGACAGCTTCGTCGCCGAGGTGGTTGCCCCCGCGCTGGCCACCACCGAGACCGGCGGTGAGCGTCTCGTGGCGCTGTGCGATGGCTACCTCGACTACGTCGAGCGTCGCGTCTTCCCCGGCGGCTGTTTCTTCGTGGCCGTGTCCGCCGAGGTCGGCGCCCGCCCCGGACGCGTGCACGACGAGGTGGCCAGGATGCAAGGCCAATGGCGTGACCTGCTCGACGCCGAAGCGCGATCGGCTCACGAGAAGAGCGAGTTGCCCCAAGACTCGGATCCGGCACAGATCGCGTTCGAGTTGGGTGTCATCCTCGCGGGAACGAACCTCGTCACCGTGCTCCACAACGACAACGCGGCGATCACACGCGCCCGCGCGGCAGTGCAAGCCCGGCTGACGAGCTAGCGACGGGTCGTGCCGTCCACGATGTGTCGTGGCGCACCGAACTCGCCCCGCGCGCCCCAGAGGCGGGTGGCTCCGGGCAGCATCGGGGCCAGTCGCAGGAGTGGGGTGACGGTGAGTCGGCCTGTAGGCGGGATTCTGACGGCCTCGATCCGCTGACCTGGACGTTCGTGAGAAAACCGGCTCTGACCTGGGCTTTCGTCTACTCGCTAGTTCACGCCGTTTCACCGTTGTTCTCGACGCGCTGTGTCACGGCCGTGTCAAGCGGCTAGATCTCGCCTACGGCGCGTAGGAGGGCAGCTTGCCAACGCGTCTCCCAACGACGCATGTCGTTCACGAGGTCGAGAAGTGATGGGTGGGTCGTTGGTTTCGCTACCTTGTGCAGGTGGTCGAGGATCTGTTGAGCGATTCTCTCGCCCTCTCCCCGTGTGGCGAGGAACTCGCTCGGATCGCCCCCGTCGCCCCGGATCCCGTCAGCGATGTCGCCGAACTGGTCGAGCATCCCGGTCACCCGCTTGTAGCCTGTCGCAGCGCCGCCGCGATTGAACGGCACCCGGCGCCCACAGTTGCACGGACACTGCGCCATCGGTGAAACCCTCCCGACTCGATCGCCTCTCCATCGGCAGCCGACTCGCTCGATGTGAGCCCTCACAGCCCTCTCGGTGCTCGCGACCCAGTGCCCGCCGCGCCTGGACGGTGAACCGTCGCCGTTGACACCGATGTCGACGCTGCGCCCACGGCCTAAGACGCGACAGCGAAGCGTTGTCACTGGGAGGTGTCAGCGAACCCTAATCGCTTAGGTATAGACAGGGACTTCGAGGCCCGCTGGAGAGGTTGACCGTTGATCCCACGAAGAGTCCATCGACGAATGCTGGGGGCGCTCTTCACAGTCCTCGCATTGAGCCTCATAGCTTGCTCGGATGATGATGCCGCTGATCCAGCGGCAGATGCGCCGGAGAGTCCGGCCGCCGACGCGTCGGAGAGTCCGGACCCGGACGAGGTCGACTCGAGTGAATCGGGCCCGGCCGAACGCGACGACAGTGATGTCGAAGCGGACAGGCAGATCGCCGAGCGAGCGGTTCTTCGCCTCGACGACTTCCCACCAGGATGGCAAGAGCAGGTCCAGCAGGACGAGGATGACGAAGCACTACAGGCTGGAATTGCAGAGTGCGCCGGTTACGACTTTGAGGAGCTTTACGGGGGAGGGGAGCGGGCAGCGTCGCCGACGTTTGTGTCGTCTCAGGATGAGGAGATCACCTCGTCAGTCACCGTGTTTCCGACCGAGGAAGCGGCGAGTCGGAGATATGACGCGAAGACCGCCCCAGCGACGATTGATTGCGTCGGGGATGCGATGCGCTCGGTGCTCAGACTAGAAGGCGCTGGGGAGGGCATTGAGGTCCTGAATGTCGAGATCAATCGCCTCTCGACCTCGGCTCTCGGTGACCAAACCTATGGATTCCGCGTCACGTTAGAGCTCAGAGCCCAAGGCATGACCTTGCCGGTGTACCTCGATGTGGTGGGCGTCCGTGTTGGACGTGTGGGTGCCTCGGTCACCGCCATGTCGACGTTCAGTCCCTACTTCACCAGCGACCTCGAGGGCTACGTCGAGACGGTCGTCTCGCGCATCGATCTCGACTGAGCGGGCGACGACGGAAACCAATTGGCGCGGCGAGTAGTTCATCACCGTTGGCGCTTGGCGTTGCGGAAGGCCATCGGCACCGTCGCCAACACCTCGGCTGGCTCCGATCTTCGCCGCAGGGTCGAGGCCGGCGAGATCACCGCCGACGATGCGGCCGACGCGGTTCGCTCGGCAGCACTCGACGAGTTGGCACGCGAACGCATCCAGTGGATCGCTGCCGACCTCGACCGGCCGATCACCTCGCTTTCGGCCCGTGCGCTCCGCGGCGACGCCGACCGCATCGTGGCCGAGCTTCGCCCGCACTTCGACCGCGCCGCAGGGGTCGTCGCCAAGTCGGTCAAGCGATTCGGCAACGATCCGGACCGAAAGGCGATCCTCGCCGCCGGCCCTGAGGCCGCGGCGAACTGGCAGGAACGCCAGGACGCCCTCGCCGAGCTTGACGAGATTCGTCAGGCGCGGAACTCCCTGCCCAGCAACGGGCGTGCCCGATCGGCCTGGTACGTCGTGCCCCGCCGACCTGGCGACCTCGAACGGGCGCAAGAGCTGTACGGCGCTCCCGGCAATTTCTTCGTCAACCTCATAGAGGCTGGCCTTGAACTCCGGCTCAACACCGAGGCCGAAGCCAGGGAGCACGAGCAGGGCATGACCCGCATGAGGGCACAGCATCGCGCCGAGGCCGAGGCCGAGCGTCTCGACGCCAACGAGGCCAGGGCTCGGCCCTACATCGAGCGGTGGGAAGCCCTCATCTCCCACGACGCCGACGACGAGGAGGCCGCATGATGAACGCTTCGTGTCCCACCTGTGGAAGCCCACTGTTCACCGAGGACCCCGAGAGCCTGAACGGCGACGGCCTCGGCGACCGCCTCGCGGAGGCCTTCCACGGGCGCGACAGCGCCCGCGAGCAACTCACCCGAGACCTGGACCGCCACCTCAACGGCGAAGGTGATGGTAGGAACCGGTGACTGCGCTGAGGGCCGGGCCGTTCGTAAGCGTCAGTGATGTTCGGGCGGCTCAGGCCCTCCCGCCTACCGGTATGATCGCTTGCTTGGGCATGGAGTCAGCGCCTCCGCCAGGGGCGTGAGTCGAAACTTTCGCTGGGCTGGGCTGGGCTGATGCGTCCTCGCATGCGCCTTGAACCCAGATCAATGCGGCTCTCAGTGACCGGTCCGTGACATGAGTCAGGGACCCCCAGTAGTGATGGCGATTGCGACATCAGTCATCACCAAGGAGGCCCCTGATGGAGGATCACCGTAGCGATGCAACCGCGCTCGTCGGACTGGACGAGTTCGTGGTCACGAACGGCTGGCTGTTGGGCGGGCAGTGGACACTGTGGATCGAACGCCGGCCCCTCGCCCCGGTCGGCTGCCCTGGCTGCGGCCGGCGAGCGTGGCGCCACGACACCCGCCGCCACGTCGTACGCGACCTGCCGATCTCGGGTGTGCCGGTCCGGCTCGTGTGGCGCAAGCAGCTGTGGCGCTGCCCCGACCCCGACTGCGCCATCGCGGCCTTCGCCGATGAGAGCCACGAGATCGACGAACGCGCGGTGCTCACCGAACGAGCACGCACCCACATCGCCCGCCGAGTCGGTCCCGGCGGCCAGTCCGTCGCCGCACTCGCCGCCGAGTTCGGCGTGTGTTGGTGGGCGGCCATGGATGCCGTGCGCGACCACGCTCGCGCCCGGGCCGGTCACGTGACAGCGCTCGGCGCACCCCGGGCGATCGGCCTCGACGACACGTCGTTCCTCGCAGCGACGCAGACGTCGCCGACGATGTTCGTCACCCACGTCGTGAACCTCGACACCGGCGACACCATCGACGTGCTCGAAGGCCGGTCCAAGAACGCTGTGGCCACCTGGCTCGAGTCCAAGCCCCAGGTGTGGCGCGACGGGATCGAACACGTCGTGATCGACCCGCACCAGCCCTACGCCGCCGCCGTGCGCCGCTGGCTGCCTCGATGCGGCGATCGTCGTGGACCACTTCCACCTGATCCGCCTCGCCAACCAGGCCCTCGACGAGGTCCGCCGCCGGGTCCAACAAGACACCCTCGGCCACCGTGGCCATGCCGGCGACCCGCTCTACCGGATCCGCCGCCGCCTGCTCTGCGCCCACGAACGCCTTGCCGACGGCGGCTTCGACCGGGTGCTGGCCTGGCTCCACCGCGGCGACCCCGACGGGGAGGTCTCCGCCGCCTACCTGGCCAAGGAGTTGCTGCGCCAAATCTATGGCTCCACCGACGCCATGCACGCCCGCCGGCGGCTCGTCGTGTTCTACCAACACGTCGCCGACGCCGGCGTGCCCGAGCTCAACCGCCTCGCGACAACGATCTCGCGATGGGAGGCCGAGCTGTTGCGCTGGCACTTCACCAGCCTGTCGAACGGTCCGGTCGAGGGCAACTTGGTGGTGAAGAACACCAAGCGCTCTGGGTTCGGGTTCCGGAACTTCGACAACTACCGCCACCGCGTTCTGCTGCGCTGCGGTCATCGGTGGCAGCCTGTCAACGCGCCACCGCTACACCCCGCTCCCACCGCAGTCGCGTAGAGCCATCAATGCCTCACAGGGCCTTCTTCCAGACCGACCATCGGCCAGAGCGCCGCCCAACGCGCCACTTCAGCCTCGCCGTTCGACTACGAGCCTCGTGACACCATACTGCAAGCCTGCCGCGAGCCTCAGAGGCCTGAAAGCTGTTCTCTAGTGAGGCGAGGTGCCGATCAGCCTGAGCGAATGCTTCCTTAACATCGCCGTACATGGAGGAAAGCGCGTGCATCGTGGACACGACCGCTGGATCTGGCTTCTGTGTATCGACGACGTAGCCTACGAATCCGAGGGTTACCTGTGTGAGTGCAAGCGCTGCACCGGACCCGGGCTCGGCCAAGCCCGAGTTGGTTGGGCCTGAAAGAGTGGTCAACACGCCACGGAACGGCACGTTGATCAGATCTGTGCCACTAGCGCCTCCATGAAGATGGTGGGATGCTGTGCGGAAGTCAGGACGCATATGCGACATCCCGGCAAGCTTCTCAAGGAGCGAAAAGGTTGGCCGCTCTGGCTCCGTTAGGGGAGCGGCCCACTGCCAAGGGTCGGCAAACCGTGAGCCATATCTTCTGCATGCCTCCTCATACGCCTCGCGAAGTGCCTCAAGCTCGGGATCGGGGAGGGCCGCTCGACCGTTGAACCCCCGGTGCCTCTCATGCAGGAGCGCGTCCTTGTACGCTTCGGCCGTCGAGTGGGCAGCGAACCGCTGAGCGATCTCCTGGTCCGAATTGCTGATGAGCGCCGAGACGACGACAAGCTCGTGCAGTGTACGCCAGCGCGCGAATGCTCCTAGCGGGTGGCCTGTTCTCAGCAGAGCGTGAATGTCTGAAGTCACAAGGCACGCCCTTGAGGTGATTGAGGAAAGTGTTTGAAGCTTGTCGTCCTCGGCTCGTTCCTCGGAGTGATTGGTAAACAGGTCTACGTTCAGTTCACGACAGACTATTAGGACGAGGTAGAGCGCATCGAGTGCATCACCCCAAACCCACTCCAGGTTTGCTTCAAATCTACCACGGTATCGCCGATGCTCCCGCAGCTTTCGAGGCGCGCGTCGAAGGGCATCGAGTCTAATGTTCCTCCCCGAACTCTCAATCGAGTCGGCTACGTGATTCGCGATCAGGTCGGTGACCTCATCGGCAGCTACCTGCCAGCTCATCCCGTCCTCGATGCGTCGCTCTATAGCGTCTTCGATGGCCTGGGCAACCTTTGGGTCGTCAAAGGCGTTGACAGCTTGCGCGCCGAGCGCTGAGGGTTGCTTCCAGTACCGCATCCACCTTTGATCCTACGCGTTGTGTGTGACGCTGGCGCTGCGAGGCAAGGCTCGCTATGTCAGTACAGTGCTGATCTCATGGGCGAGGCCGACGACGATTGAGCCGACCCCGATCATGACGAGGGCGCGAAAATCGAGATGCGCGGCTTCGCCTGTTCTTTGGCGGATGTCTGACCGGAGTTGCTCCTCCCGTTCCTCCCGCTGTTTCCGCTCCTCGGCTAGGGCTTTCTCGGCTCTCTCCCGGGCCTCGGTGATTGCGTCGCTGTTGAGGTTGAGCTGTTCGTAGACCCGACCCATCTCGCGGTCGAGGTTGCTCACACGCTCATCCAGGTCGTCTGGGGTAGGACCACGCCCCACGTGGACACGAGGCGACGAGATGACGGACCCAACGTCTACCGAGTCGACCACGACTCTGTGATGTACGCGCCCCCTTCGTGGAGTGGCGAAGCGCTGGAGCCGCAGAAGAAGGCGACGTACGTGTGCGGCGAGAGCAGACCAAGGAGGGGGCAAATTGGCCCACTCATGGTCTAGGAGGGACGTCCACAGGGCAGCGACGACGCCGCCAAGTTGAACAACGAGACCGACGTAGCGAACGGAGGCCTCAAGGTCTGCCGAGCCGAGAGGTGTGAGAAGGATGGCAAACCCCGAACCAATGCCCGTTGCCAGGTAGATCCGTCTGAGATTCGCCGCCGGCGTCGTTCCGTCGCCCATCGCGACAAGGTACCGCGAACGCGCGATGCTGCCCCGAGCCGTGGCCGGGACCGCGTCGGCGAGACGTCTGCATCAGTTGCTCTGCGACGCCGACTCGCCGGTGCCGCCCGAGGTGCTCGACAGCTCGTGCCAGCCGACGAGTCGCCTGGGCAACCCCGCGTAATCGCACCTTCGTGGTGATCCGCCAGGGGCGCTCGTCTCGACGTCGACGGCTCCGCCAAATTCGCCTCGGACCGCAGTCGGCATCGGCTTCGCGTTCGCCCACCCCGCGGCGATCGTGAAGATCGCTGAGCCCGAGAGCTGAACGTCCTTGCACCCCTGATTCTTCGGTCTGGTCGGGTGGTGCTCCGCTGGGCGCTGCCGGCCAGACTAGGAGGGCAGCTCGGCACGGAGAGTAGCGTGCGTCCGGGGCGTGGAGACGCCTGACTCTCTGGCGCATAACGGGGGAGACAAATGCTCAACATATTACTGACAGTATCCGTGGCAGCGATATCCGCTCTGTTGGCATGGTACTCCGCGCGGAGGATGAAGCGTCGACCCAGAGTTCGTCAGGCGATTGACCACGAGGTCTTGCTGAAGCCTGATCTGGCTCTGACACACGCTGGTTTGGAACTTCTCGTGAATGGCGAGCGCACTGACGATCTTTCAATAACTCGGCTTGCCATTTGGAACGCTGGCGCGGGAGACTCAATCCGGGCGAATGATCTGCTTCCCGACGATCAACTGAGGGTTGTTTTCGCCGAAGGTGCCCAACCGTTTCAAGTGCGAGTCCAGCGATGCAGTCGTCCTCAGATCCACTTTCGGGCTGAACTCGACCAAGAGACCGTGCCGATCAAGTTCTCCTTCCTCGATGGCGGCGACGGCGCATTAGTAGAGATCCTTCACAGCGGACCCAAACCAGAGGTTCAAGGTACAGTCATTGGTGCTGACATGGAGCCAGCAAAGCTGGCACGGCTATCAGATGGCGACCTGTCTTGGACTGAAGAACGCGGCTTCGTCAGGCGTTTTGGCGCAAGGCTAAGAGCATCTGGTCTACATGGAAGGCGTCTATTGGTTCTCGTAATTCCTTTCCTAGCAATCATTCTCCTATCACTGATTGTACTTGTTGACAACCTCACAACTGATAGTGAAAGTGCTCTTGTTGACCCTGCAGCATACGATCTTGATGAGGCTGAGGGCCAACACGCATTCGCTCGGGCAGTAGGCATTCCAAGATCTGAGAGCCCCATGGTATACGCGCTCGTTTCATCAACAATGTTCGTGATCTTCTTCGGATTCACTTACATGCTCGTTGGCCGGCGGCTAGTCCCGTACTCCATCTTGCGATATCGGCCGGGCTAGCAAGGGGCCGTATCGTCACCGCTGCTGAGGCACAGTGAGCGGCCCCGGGCGGAAAGCCCGAGGCCGCTCCCCAAGCTCGCCGATTTCGGGGGTGTTCTTCTAGTCGGCTCCGACCGAGCGCCGCGTGAGGCCGTCGACAGCCCGTGCCAGCCGAAGTGTGGCGACCTGATCGGGCCAACGGTGTTCGCTGACGAACTCGACGAGGTCCGCGACGTCGAGCACAACGGTCGAGCGTTCGTGACCGCTGGCGAGGTGGTCGAGCGCCTCGGCGATGCCCCCGACGCCCTCATCGCCGCTCAGGCAGCGGATGAGACGATCATGCAGTGCCTTGACCTCGTCTGGGTCGCGGCGTGCGAGGGCGGTGGTGGTGAAGGTGCAGTTGCAATCCATCATTGCTCAGGTCCTCCTCCTATAGGTCCGTCTGACTTGTAGCAAGCGTGAACAGAAATGGCGGCGGCGCCCGGGCTCGGTCCGGAACGTGTCAAGGGGGATGAGACAACTTCTTACGCGGATTGGATGAGTGCTTCTCGGTTGGGGTCGTTGATCCACGCGACCTCGGGAAGCTTGGGTGGGGTCGGTGGTTGATGGCGGAATCGGGCGGGGTTGGCGTTGTAGGCGGCGGTGAGGGTGGCGGCTCGGGCGGCGCGGATCTCGGTGGCGGTGCCGTAGTGGACCGATGCGGGGGTGTGCAGCCCGATGCCGGCGTGGAGGCGGTTCTCCGGGGGTCCGGCGCCGACGAGAGACACGGATCTGTGCGTTTGGGCAGGTGGGAGGGCTCGTGTCGACGGCCTGAGAACTGCAACAGGTGTGGTGCACGTGCCGGTTGGCGATGGTCATGTCGCGATCCGTGGGGTGTTGAGCTGTGCCATGAGTTCCCGGTTGGCGGCTCGGGCGGCGGCGAGGTCTTCGTCGCGTTCTTCGAGTTGGACCCGCAGATCGATGGTGTGTTGTTCGAGCGTGCCGATCTGTTGTTTGAGTTGGTCGATGTCGTCGGGGACGCCGAGACCGGACTCGTGCCATGCCTGGTCTCCGAGCGTCTCGGAGAGGCGCTGTTCGAGTTGGTGAACCCGCGCCGCGAGACGAACGGCGCGTTGCTGAGCGTTGGCCAGGTCGGCTTGCAGCGACGCCCGGCTGACGGCGGGCCCGACGCCTGCAGCGTTGGGCGGTTGGGCTTCGGCGGCGTGGATCTGTTCGAGAAGATCGCGGTGGCGGTAGAGGAAGCTGCGGTCCACTCCGGCGCGTCGGGCGATGCCGCTGACGCTGATCTCGTCGCCTTTGTTGGTGGCGTCGTTGAGGGCTTTGAGCACGCGTTGGCGACGGCGGGCTGAATCGGCGCGCCGTCCTTGGGTCATGGCAGCGCTGCGGGTGTGGGTGTCGGTCATGCGGGTCGTTCCGGGCGGAGGTCGGGTGCGATCTGGCGGATGCGGGGCATGCCGATCATGACAGTGCGGTGCCCTCGGACGGCGGCGACGGCGGTGTCGATGTGGGTTCGTTCGTCGTCGGTGAGGTCGTTGAGGCCGGCGTGGACCCGGGCGATGAGTCGACGGACGCGGAGGACTTCTTCTTCGGAGGGCATGGCTTCAGCGCGTGCCCATTCGTCGACGTCGGTGGCAGCGAGGACTCGTTCCCGGTTGCGTAGGAGGTCGTCGAGGTAGGCCTGCAGGTCGGGCAGGTAGGAGACGTCGGTGCGGAAGTGGTCACAGCCGGTGCAGCGGAACCGGAACGGGCAGGCGTTGCCGCCGGCTTGGACGTTGGACGGCTCGGCGCAGACCCCGAAGGGGACGGCGACCTCGCCGATAGCGCGCCGGGTGTGTTCGGAGTCGAGCAGTTGCTGCGCGGTTCGCCAGATGCGGTTGCCGTGCCGGTCGAACTGCATGGCAGCGACCCGGTCGACGGCCTCACGGCGACGGTTCTCGCCGACTCGGTAGTACGCCTTGGTGGCATCGAGCTTTCGGTGGTCCATGAGCTCGCGCAGCACGTCGATGCCGACCCCGGCATCGGCGTGACGTTGCGCGTAGGTGTGCCGGTAGGCGTAGAGCACGATCTTGGTCTTGTCGAAGATGGCGCCATCCGCGGTAACCAACTCGGGGATGCGGGTCACCCAGGTGCGGTGCGCGAACGCGAGGCTGAACGCGGTGATGGCCTTGGTGCCGTCGGGGTTGCGCCGGTCGGTGGGCAACAGCTTCAACTCGGCCAGCGGGGTGTGGGGCCAGCGGGCTCGAACATGTTGGTGCTGGTCGATGAGCAGCTGGGCGGTGTTCTCGCTGATCGGCAGTCGACGGCCGAGCCGGTTGGCTTTGTGGTTGTCGTAGACGAGCACTGCTGCGCCGTCGTCGTCTCGTGACAGGCAGTCCAGGCTGAGTGTGCAGAGTTCTTCGGGTCGTCGGCCGGTGTCGATGGCCAACTCGATGGCGCAGCGCATCACCGGCGATGCCAGCTCGTCGAGGTGGGCGCAGAGCTGACGCATGATCTCGGAGGGGAGATCGCGGCCGGGCTCGGCTGGCTCGGCCTTGTCGGGCACGTCGGCGACTCCGATCGTGAAGTCCTCACCCAGGCCGGCCGCTGGCCCGCCGGGGCGGGTCAGGCCCATGGCCCGGGCCGTGGTCAGGACCTTGCGCACTTCCCGGCAGGTCCGGATCCGCCCGTCGTTGCTGATCTGGCCGGCGCCTTGGAGGTAGGCGAGCCGGTTCAGGAAGGCTTCCATAGCCGGGCGGTCCAGCGCGGCGGGGACCTCACCTCGGTCGGGTCTCATCCGCAGGCTCTCCGACAACCGGGCCACACAGCCCAGATGGTGACGCACGGCCAGGCCACCTCTGGACGTGGTCGACCGGCGCTTGGGGAGATCGTCGGCCGCCCAACGCTTGGCGACCTCGCGCAGCCAGGGCTGCGTGATCTTCGTGAACGACAAGGTGCTGGTGTGGCCGAACACCACCAGGTCCCATTCGTCGCCGGCGATCTCGGTCTCGGGGCTCGCAAGTGCCCGACGGGCGTGCGCGCTCACCGACTTGCACAACGACTGAAGCATCGGGTCGGGATCGGCCGCCATGACGTAGTCGGCGAGCGTGGCCGCCTGCTGGGCGCGCAACTCGTTGCACCATCGCCGCAGATCGGCCTCTTTGGTCTTGACACCGTCGAGCCGGCCGCGCTGTTGCAGCCCGACCAACAGCTCCGCGACCACGACCGGTGCCAGCCCCCGGAAACTGATCTGCCCGCCCCGCCCGATCGGGGTCTCGGTCAGCCGCCACTGCTGCTCGTCGAAACGATCCTCCCGGCGGGCACGCCGGAGTCGGAGCTGGTGGGGCTCGCAGTAGAGGCCGTCGGGGTGACGGCGCTGCTGCACACAGCCGGCAACCGCGCACGGGCCGCAAGCAGTAAGCGGCCGGGCCGCCGGATGCCGGCAGAACTCGGCCACGCCGATCCCGAGCGTGTCGGCTTGGTCGAGATGCGCTCGGCACAGCCCATGGCGCGACGACAGCCACTCCCGCCGACAGCGGCTCACCGCGCACAGGCCCGGGCCTTTCGCCCAGCCGGTGCGGACCGGCAACAGATCGATCTCATCGACACCGAGCCCGTGACGGTCAAGTCGACGCCGACACGACGCGCACACCCGACTCCGGGCCGGCGCCGTGGTCGAACAGTCCTTCCCGCAACAGACCGGGCGGCCCAACAGCGGATGCGACGGCGGTGGGGACAGCACACTGCTGGCCGGGTCCCATCCCGCGTCGGTGAGGAACACCGGGTCGACCAGGGCGGCGAGGCGAACGGCCCGCCCGTCGAGACCGCCCGCCGTGGCGAACACGTGTGAAACGTCCGTCGTCGGGACGACAACGTCGGCGGAAACGGCGTGGAGGGGAATGGTCATTGGTCGGTTCCTGTCTGTGGGCGGGGGCTTGGCACGCGGTCGACGGCGTCGCGTAGCCGGGCTGGATCCGGATGCAGATACACCTGCGAGGAGCTCATCGAGGCGTGACCCAACAGTTCGGCCACCTCGTCGAGCCCACCACCGGAATCGGCAACGTTGCTGCCGAAGGCATGACGGAGCTGATGGGGGACAGCGACCGGGAAAGGTCCGCGCGCTTCGACCACGCGGTCATCAATTCGTTGACTGCGTCCGGTCGCATCGGCGCGCCCACCGGCCGACGGAACAAGTTGACCACCACGAAGTCGCTGTCGCGGGCTTCGGGCACCTCCAGGCGTTCGAACTCGTAGGTGTCGAAGGCAACCACGACCAGGAAGTCCAACGGGACCACCCGTTGACGGCGGGACTTGGCCCACGCCCCGTTCGGGTTGTCGCGTCGAACCACATGCACATGCGCCCGCTCGACCTCGCAGCCCAGCGGGCGGGAGTCCAATCCGAGATGGACGTCGCTGCGACGCAGCCCGCACAACTCGCCCCGACGGAGCCCCGCTCGAGCCATCAACAACACCATCAGCCGGTCCCGGGCCGACCGGCACGCCCCCAACAACGCCACGATCTCGGCGTCGCTGGCCCGATCCACCGCCGTCTCCGGTTCATGCAGACGGTGGCGGACCCGCATCCGCCACGACATCGGGCCGTCTTCTCGTTGTGCTTGCTCGGGAAGGTCGCGCTCGCTGGCCAGCTCATAGAGCATCGGCACCAGATGGCCGGGCGCCGCTCCCGAGTCGACCGCGTGCACCACGAACCCCCGGACTGCGGCCAACACGCCGTTGACCCGGCGGGCGCCGCGCACCGGTTCCCGGCCCGGACCGGAGAGCACCTCACCCATCTCGACGGGAGACGCGTCGAGCCCGCTCACCTCCGGCCCCGCGTGGCGTAGCCACACCATGAACAGCCCCACATGCTCGACGCCGTCATGCCAGTGACGGCCGGTGCGAGCACACCAACGCAAGAACAAGCAGATCCCGCCCGCGTAGGACTTCGTGGTCAGCTCCGAGCCATCGCGGCCGAACCGGACATGGCGCAGATACGCGTCGGCCTCGGCGACCACGACCAGGTCGTCGTCGAGCACCGTCCAATACCGCACCCCCGACGGCAGCTTCACCGGGAACGCCCTCACCGGCCATCACCGACCACGACCCGTTCGCCGTCAACGCCCGCCCTCGTCACAGACGCCATGCGTAATCGCCACGTGCACCACAGGCGCGGATACCTGTTGCACAACCCGTCAGACGGCGCCTCTATGCAACATGGCGCGACAGGTCCCGGTCCCCCAGAGAACGGTGGACGTGGTTGTAGTGATCGAAGAACGAGGCGCAGAACGAGCGGGCATCGGCGATGGATCCGAACCGGGTGGGGAACGCGGGGCAGTACTTGAGGGTCTTGAACTGGGCTTCGCTGTAGGGGTTGTCGTTGGAGACCGATGGGCGGCTGTGGGAGCGGGTGACGCCGAGGTCGACGAGGAGCTGGGCGACGGGTTTGGAGGTCATCGAGGTGCCGCGGTCGGCGTGCAGGGTGAGCTGGTTGCGGTCGATGCCTTGTTGGTCGAGGGCGTCGGCGATGAACGCTTCGGCGAGTTCGCCGGTCTCAGCGGCGGCGACACACCAGGCCGACGACGTAGCGGGAGTAGATGTCGATGATCACGAACAGCTCGTAGTAGACGCCGCGTTCGGGGCCGGGGAGCTTGGTGATATCCCATGACCAAACCTCATTCGGTGCGGTCGCGATGAGCTCGGGGCGCTTGCGGGCCGGGTGGGTGCGTTGGCGGCGACGTTCGCGGTTCTCGCCGGCGGCGGCGAGGAGCCGGTACATGGTGCGGATCGAACACAGGTAGATGCCGTCATCGAGCAGCTGGGCCCACACCTGAGCCGGGGCCAGGTCCCGGTACTTGGGCGAGCGAAGCACCGACAGCACGTGCTGTTGTTCGGGCTCGGACAGCTTGTTCGGCGGCGCCGGCCGCGGTGGCGCAGGCCCATGGACCGGTGGCCGTCGGCGACGCAGCACCGTGGAGCGGTTGACGCCCAACAGCTCACACGCCCGCTTGGTCGACGTGGCCTCCTCCAGGGCGGGCAGGTGCTCGGCGGTCACGGCTTCGACCTGGTCTCGGTGTCCGCGCTCTCGGAGAGCTGCTCCAAGAGCGCGTGCACTTTTCCCGTGATCTCCAACGCGGTCTGGGTCTTGGCCAGGTCTTTGGCGCAGGCGCTCGTTCTGTCGGCGCAGCCGATCGAGCTCGACTTCCTCCGCCGTGCGGCGCTTCTTCGACTTGCGGGCCAGACCCTCGCGGGCGCCGGCCTCGGCCTGCTTACGCCACTCCGAGATGTGGGAGCTGTACAAGCCCTCACGGCGCAGGATCGCTCCGCGTTCCTCCGAGCCCTTCGGCCACGAGTCGTACTCGGCGAGGATCTCCGCCTTGTACCCGGCGGTGAACCGCCGCCGCGTCGGGCGCGCCGCAGGGTCGATGTCGTCGTCAGTCACACCCCCAGTGTGGGCGCGGCCGTTCAACGATGCAGTGGTCATGGTCATGGTTCTCGAGTTCCTGTCTCGCCCCGTCGGGTCAGATGATCGGGTACCGCAGGTGTCTCAACTCACCCTGACAGACAGGGGTCGGATGATCCTCGCCCCGGTCCAGGACTCAGCCAGGACTCAGGAGAGCTGAGATCGCCGCCGATCTCGTGAGATCGAGCGTGACGAACAGTGAGCCGAAAGCCCAGGTCAGCGCACCATTCTGGTGCGCCTGGCCTGGTGGTGACGGTGAGTCGGCCTGTAGGCGGGATTCTGTCCTCGGGTCCGTTGCCGGGGTCCCGATGGGTGACCATCCATCTGTGCGGCCTACCTGTGGGCTGTCCCTGACGGGACGGACGGGCCGCCCGTGCCCACGACTTGGCCTTGCTCCGGGTGGGGTTTGCCGAGCCGCCCGGGTCGCCCCGGGCGCTGGTGCGCTCTTACCGCACCGTTTCACCCTTGCCTGTGCCCGGCGAACCGGGCCATCGGCGGTCTGTTCTCTGTGGCACTTTCCTGCGGGTCGCCCCGACTGGCGTCTCGCCAGCACCCTGTCCTGTGGAGTCCCGACCTTCCTCGACCTGGTCGATGCCAGGCCGCGGTCACCCGGCCGACTCACCGTCGCCTACCAGTGTGCCCCCTCGGGGGCGCGGCGGCTACTCGACGATGAGGGTGGCCTCCATGTCCGGGTGGTTGTTGCACCAGTACTCGTACTCGCCCGGTTCCTCGAAGGTGTGGGTGAACCCGTGCTCGGTGCGGATGGTGCCCGAGTTGAGCTCTTCGCTGAAGGTCACCGTGTGCGGCGCGGAACCCTCGTTGACCCAGGTCACCGAGTCGCCCGCCGACACGGTGGCCTCCTCGGGCTCGAAGCGGAAGTTGTGGATCTCGATGTCGGCTTCGCCGGGGTCGGGATCGCCGCCCGGGGTGATCGTGAGAACGGTGGTGTCATCGCCGCCGCCCCCACCATTGCCAGCCGCCGAGTTCCCGCCCTCGCCACTGCAACCCGCCACGAGCAACGCGGTCGCGGCGACCACGCCCGCCAGCTGAACCGGTCCGATCCGACGACGTGCCATGTGACTCCTCAAACAGTTGGTGTTCCTGGATCGAGGTACTGGTTCCCCCCAACACCTCATGTCGTGACGACAGTCACACTGTACGCGCGATTGGTGGGGTGCTGTAGTCAGGTCCGACCAAGGCGCGTACGTACCCCAGGCCCAGGTTCAGAAGTCCAGCGCCGACAGCTCGCCGTGCCACCCGGCGGCTCGTTCCAGGGCGGTGCGCCACTGGTCGCGGTCGAGCCGGCCGGTGGGCTCGACCCGCTCGCGTGGCTCCCATCGCTGCGCGATGGCACGTTCGTCCTCGATGAGATCGGCGCCCAGCGCGGCGAGATACGCGGCGCCGAGGGTGGTGGCCTCGAGCACCGGCGAGATCTCGACGACCTTGCCCGTCGCGTCGGCGAGCGCCTGGACGAATGTTGGGTTGGCACTCATCCCCCCGTCGACCCGCAGCTGGTCGATGGTGCGGCCCGATTCGGCCTCGGCCGCCTCCACGAGGTCGGCGCCACGGTGGGCGATCCCCTCGAGCACGGCTCGCACGATGTGGGACCGGTCCGAACCCCGGGTGATGCCGAGCAGCGTCCCGCGAGCCCCGTAGTCCCACTGGGGGGTCCCCAAGCCGAGCAGCGCGGGCACGTACACCACGCCGCCGCTGTCCGCGCACGAGGCCGCCACCTCGTGAGACTCGGCCGCATCCGAGAGCAGCCCCAGGTCTTCGACGAGCCAGTCGAGGTTGGACCCCGCCGACAACATGATCGCCTCGAGTCCCCACGAGGTGGTGCCGCCACGCGACATGGCGACGATGGGAAACGTTCCCGCCGGCCCGCGCTCGGCGGAGGCTGGAGCGTCGTCGCCGAGCCACATGTCGAGCATGCCGCCGGTGCCGAAGGTGATCTTGGTCATGCCCGGCCGGACGCATCCCTGCCCGACCAGCGACGCCTGCTGGTCGCCGGCGATCCCGGTGATCGGCGGCGCGCCGGCCAGCGCGGTGGCGGGCCCGACGACCCCGGCCGAGTCGACCACCGTCGGCAGGCAGGACTCGGGGATCCGGAGCGCGTCGAGCACCCGCTCGTTCCAGCGACCGGCGTCGCCGGTGAGGAGCCCGGTGACCGCGGCGTTGGTCCGGTCGGTGACGTGGTGGGTGCCGCCGGTGAGGTGCCACACCAGCCATGAGTCGACGGTCCCGAAGCACAGGTCGCCCGAACGGTCCGGGTCGGCGGCATCGAGCAGGTGGGCGAGCTTGGTGGCCGACTGGTTCGGCGCCAGGCGGATGTCGTCGGCCTGCAGCGCGAGGCACTCGCCCACGGTGCGCAGGTCCTGCCATCCGATTCCGGGCCCGACCGGTGTGCCGCTGTCCCGCTCCCAGACCACCGTCGACGCCCGCTGGTTGGCGATGCCCACCGCTGCCACCTCGCCCACCTCGGCCAGCACCGCTTGGGCGGTCTCGAGCGCGGCGTGGGCCATGTGTGAGGCATCGAACTCGACCAGGCCGGGCATCGGGGTCGACGGCACCGCCCGAACGTGGCGCTCGCTGATGATCGTGCCGTCGGGGTCGACAGCCGCGGCGCGGATGCCGCTGGTCCCCACATCGATCACCAGCACCTGCATCGCGGTTCTCCTCGATAGATCACGGCCACTCCACCTCGCCGAAGGGATCGGGCAACCCGAGCTTGCCGGGGTTCAGGATCCCGTTGGGGTCGAGCGATGACTTCACCGCCGCCAGCACCGTGTGGGCCGGCCCCAGCGCTTCGGTCATGAAGCGGGCCCGGTTGAGCCCGACGCCGTGATGGTGGCTGAGCGCGCCGCCGCCGGCCAGCACCGCCCGGGTGCCGGCATCCCAGCAGCGCCGATACATCGCGTCACGGTCGCCATCGGACGGACGGCCGGCGAAGGTGAAGTAGAGGCAGGCGCCGTCGACGTAGGCGTGGGACTGGTGGGCCGATGCTGCCCGGACCCCGTCGATCTGTTGAAGGGCGTCGACGGTGGCCCGGTAGATCCCGGGAAGGGCCGACCACGGCGCCGAGATCTCCATGGTGTCGACCACGAAGTCGTTGCCGATCAGGCTCTTCAGCGCCGAGACCTCGTTGCGGTGGTCCAGCCACCGGCCGACCAGTGACTCGTCGAGCACCTCGGCGTCGGCACACTCGGCGGCGACGATGGCCATGTTGGCCTCGACGGTGACCGGGTCGCCCTCGTCGAGGATCAGCGCGACGTTGCGTTCGCCGGTCTGGTAGCTGCGATCGGACTCGACGGCGTCGTAGAGGCGCAGCACCGCGGGGTCGGCGCCGCGGCGCAGGATCCGGCGGCAGGCCTCCATCCCCTCGTCCCACGTCGTGAACCCATAGGCGCGGTGGGCCTCGACCTCCGGTGCCGGACGCAGCCGCAGGCGCGCACCGGTGATGACCCCCAGTGTCCCCTCCGAGCCGACGAAGAGCTGGGTGAGGTCGGGACCGACCGCCGCGCGGGGAGCACCCCCGGTGGAGATGATCGTCCCGTCGGCCAGCGCCACGTCGAGGCCGACGACCAGGTCCTCGATCTTGCCGTAGCGGTTCGACAGCTGGCCCGCGGATCGGCACGCCAGCCACCCGCCCACGGTGGACAGCGACACCGACTGCGGCCAGTGCCCGAGGGTGAGCCCGTGGTCGTCGCGCAGCCGGGTCTCGAGGTGGTCGCCGAAGGTGCCGGCGGCGACGTCGGCGGTCAGGGAGCTGCTGTCGACGTGGGGGATCCCGGACAACCCGGTCAGGTCGAGCGCCACCCCACCGTGGACCGGAACCGATGCCCCGCACACGCCGCTGCGACCAGCGGTGGCGGTGACCGGCACGCGTGCCTGGTCGCAGATCCTCAACACCGCCGCCACCTCGTCTGGGGTGCTCGGCCTGGCGACCACCGCGGCCTGGGCCGGTATCTGATTCTCGAGCGCCCACATCATCGCCAGGGGCCACCAGTCCCTCGATGTCTCGCTCCGCGTCGCGGCGTCGACCGACACCTCGGCGCACGCGTCGCCGAGGCGCACCAGGGTGGACTCGTCGACCTCGACCGGTCGGGTCTGCACCCGTGTGGTGCTGGTGGCGGCATCGGGAAGGTCGATGGGTGGTGTGGGGACACCCGAGCCCGGGTCGGGCAGGGGCGTGGGGGAGCGGGTCACGACCCCACCGCGGTGGCGTCGACCGCGGGAAGGGACGCGGATCGACGCTCGGCAGCCACCGCTGCCCGATGGGCCTCGGCCTGTGCATCGCGCTCGTCGGTGGTCCAGCCCAGGTCGGCACCCATCAGCTCGGCCACCTCGTCCGCCACTGCGACCGAAGCCGCCGCGTCGCGGAGGCGCAGCGGCACCCGCCGGGTGAGCACATCATCGACGCAGGTCGCCATCTCGTATCGGACGGCGTAGCGAACCTCGGCTCGAACGAAGGGATGGTCGGGGCTGAGTCGGTGGCCGAGGCTGGGATCGTGGTCGATCATCGCGATGAGGGTCCGGGCTTCACCCCCGTAGCGTTCCACCAGGTGGGTCGAGACCGGATCGTCGGCGGCGTCGCGGGCTGCGTCGAAGCCCTCGGCGCCGCGCAGCGCGAGCTTGTTGGTCCGGGAGCGTTTGGCGATCCGCCCACGGACCCGGTCGCCGAGCTGGGCGACGACGGTGTCGACGGTGTCGGCGGCCATCTCGCGGTAAGTGGTGAGCTTGCCGCCGGTGATCGAGACCAGACCGTCGTCGTGGACCTGGACCCGGTGGCGACGGGACAGATCGGCGGTGCGGCCGCTGCCTCCGGTCTTCACCAGCGGCCGCAGTCCCGCCCAGGTGCCGGTGATGTCGTCGACGGTGATCGGGACGTCGACCGAACCGTTGATGGCCCCCAGCAGGTAGGCGATGTCGTCGGGGGTGCAGCGGGGGTCGTCGAGGGGGCCGTCGTAGTCGGTGTCGGTCGTGCCGATGTAGGTCTGGTCGCCCCATGGCACCACGAACACCGAACGCCGGTCGCCGGGGACCGGCACCACCGCCGCGATCTCGTTGCGGATCCTGTCCCACGGCACGGTGATGTGGATCCCCTTCGCCGGTCGGATCGTGTCCGCCGGATCGCTCTGGCCGAGTCCCCGGAGCTCGTCGGCCCACACGCCGGTGGCGCTCACCACGGTGCTCGTACTCACCTCGATGATCTCTCCGTCGACATCGACGGAGACTCCGTCGAGCCGGCCGTCGTTCCCGGCGCTCAGTCCCACGACCCCGGCCCGGTTCACCACCACCGCGCCATGGTCGAGCGCGGCGGTCCGGGCGACGGTGAGGGTCAGGCGGGCGTCATCGGTGGCGGCGTCGTAGTAGAGGTAAGCCCCGGCGAGTCGGTCGGCGGGAAGGGTCGGCATGTACTCGAGCGCATCCTCGGTCGAGAGCCGCTTGTGGAGCTTGCCGATTCGGGCGCCTCCCGTGAGGTCGTACATCCACATCGCCTTGCCCAGGGCCCACGCCAGCTTGCGGTTGAACAGCCCGTCCCGGGTGAAGATCGGCAACAGGAACGGCAGCACCCGCACCAGGTGCGGTGCGTTGCGACGGAGCCGTTGGCGCTCGGCGAGGGCCTCGTACACCAGCCGGATGTCGCCCTGTTGCAGGTATCTCAGCCCACCGTGCACCAGCTTCGAGGACTTCGACGAGGTGCCGGAGGCGAAGTCGTCACGTTCGACCAGCGCGGTCCGCAGGCCACGTGAGGCGGCGTCGAGGGCGACGCCGGCGCCGGTGATCCCGCCACCGATGACCACCACGTCGAAGGAGGTGTCGCGAAGACGGGCGAGGGCGGTGGCTCGATCGAAGGTACCGGGGGCCATGGGGGAGTGCTCCTGGCAGGGGTGGCTGGCGGGGGGTCGCGTCGAACGCCCCGAGCCTATTGCGCCACCGGTACGGTTCATCAATCAGCAGTCAGTGCCAAATGACAACGGTTGCAGATTAGGTCGGTCTCCGCTAGGTTGGAATCCGTGAAGTCACCCGACGAGCTCACCGACCTGTTCCGGGCACGGGGCCTCAAGGTCACACCTCAACGGCAGCTGATCTTCCGGGTCCTCCACGACGAGCTCGCCCATCCCACCGCTGATGCGGTGTACGCCATGGCGAGCACCGAGATGCCGACGATGTCGCTGCGCACCGTCTACCAGACGCTCAACGATCTCACTGCCATGGGAGAGATCGAGCAGATCGACCTCGGCACCGGCTCGGCACGTTTCGACACCAACCTCGACACACACCAGCACCTGGTGTGCGAGCGCTGTGGTGCGGTTCGTGACGTTGTGGTCGACTTCACGGCCATCGACCTCGACGAGGACAACCTCGAGGGGTTCGCGGTGTCGTCGACCGACATCGTCTTCCGGGGCCGGTGCGCCGCATGCACCGACCCCGAGCAAGTGTCATCCAGCCGCCTCCCCAAGGAGAACACCAACCATGCCTGACCTGAAGGGCACCAAGACCCACGAGAACCTGAAGGAGGCCTTCGCCGGCGAGAGCCAGGCGAACCGGCGCTACCTCTACTTCGCCCAGAAGGCCGACGTCGAGGGCTATCCCGACGTCGCCGCGCTGTTCCGCTCGGTCGCCGAGGGTGAGACCGGCCACGCGTTCGGCCACTTCGACTTCCTGGCCGAGGCCGGCGACCCCGTGACCGACGTTGCCGTCGGCCCGACCGAGGACAACCTCAAGTCGGCCGTCGAGGGCGAGACCTACGAGTACACCGAGATGTACCCCGGCTTCGCCAAGACCGCCCGCGAAGAGGGCTTCGACGAGATCTCGGAGTGGCTCGAGACCTTGGCCCGCGCCGAGAAGAGCCACGCCGGCCGCTTCACCGAGGGCCTCAACAGCATCTCCTGACGTCGTCTGGCGCCGTCGCCTCAGTTGTGGCGGCGGCGCCGGTCCACGTCCGCTCGGCCTGTCTGCTGCCCTCGATCCGACGCGCTAGGAGCACGCTCTCGTGACCACGACGTATGACCCCTTCCACCCCCGGTACTTCGACGAAGCCGACCTCCGGGAGGAGATGACCCGGGTCTACGACATCTGCCACGGCTGCCGGCTGTGCTTCAAGTTCTGTGATGCGTTCCCGTCGCTGTTCGAGATGATCGACGAGCACGACGACCAGGACGCCGCCAAGCTCACCCCCGACCAGCAGGATCGGGTCGTGCACGAGTGCTTCCAGTGCAAGCTCTGCTACGTGAACTGCCCCTACATCCCGGGCCAGAGCGACTGGGAGATCGACTTCCCCCGGCTGATGATGCGGGCCGAACAGACCCTCCATCGCACCAACAAGAAGACGGTCGGCACCAAGCTCACCGATCAGGCCCTCGGTCGCACCGACCTGGTGGGCAAGGTCAACACCACCCTGGCCCCCATCGCCAACAAGGCCATCGCCAAGCCGGGCTCGCCGGTCCGCAAGGCCATCGAGAAGACCGTCGGCATCGCGTCCGAACGGGTCCTGCCGCCCTACAACCGCCAGCGCTTCAGCACGTGGTTCAAGAAGCGAGCCGCGCAGCTTCGGGGCGACTCCAAGGGCAAGGTCGCCCTCTTCCCGACCTGCATCGTCGAGTACCAGAACGCGGCGGTCGGCCACGACATGGTCAAGGTGTACGAGCACAACGGGGTCGAATGCTCGCTCCCCGAGGGTCAACAGTGCTGTGGGGCGCCGCTGTTGCACCAGGGCGACGTCGACGCCTTCGTCAAGCAGGGTCGCAAGAACGTCGAGGTGCTGGCCAAGGCGGTCCGCGACGGCCGCGACGTCGTGGTGCCCCAGCCCACGTGCAGCTACATCATCAAGTTCGACTACCCCGACTACATCGGTGGGACCGACGCCGAGACGGTGGCCGAGCACACCTTCGATGCCGCCGAGTACCTCATGAAGCTGCACAAGGAGACCGAGGACGGGCTCGACCGGGAGTTCCCCGGCCTGGTTCCCGAGACCCTCACCTATCACGCCCCGTGCCACCTGAGAGCCCAGAACATCGGGCTCAAGAGCCGCGACTTGCTCAAGCTCACCGGCACCAAGATCTCGCTGGTGGCAGAGTGCTCGGCGGTCGACGGCACCTGGGGCCTGCGCGCCGAGAACTACGAGATGTCCCGCAAGGTCGCCAAGAAGATGGCGACCGCCATCGACAAGGCCGACAGCGAGGTCGTCTCCGGCGATTGCAACCTGGCCAACGGCGGCATCGTGCAAGAGACCGGCCGTGCGCCGCTGCACCCGCTGCAGGTCATGGCCCGCGCCTACGGCATCCCAGAGGAGGAAGCCAGATGAGCACCTCGACCAGCCCCCGCAAGCTCACCATCGCCGACATCGCCGACCAGCGCGCCTACGAGCGTGAGCGCGACGAGTTCCGCCGCCAGATCGTGGCCCTCAAGCGCAAGCGGCGCGTCTCGGTCGGGCCCGTCGTCACCCTGTTGTTCGAGAACCGCGACACCATCCGCTTCCAGATCCAGGAGATGGCCAGGGTCGAGAAGCTCATCAGCGACGAGGCCATCGAGGGCGAGCTCAAGGTCTACAACCCGCTCGTCCCCGATCCCGGCATGTTGTGCGCCACCCTGTTCCTGGAGCTGACCGAGGAGGAACATCTGCGCGAGTGGCTGCCCAAGTTGGTGGGGATCGAGCGGGCCGTGAAGCTGCACATCGGCGAGGGAGACGACACCGTCGAGGTGACCTGCATCCCCGAAGCGTCCCACGAGGCCCAGCTCACCCGCGAGGAGACCACCGCCTCGGTCCACTACATCTGGTTCCAGCTCACTCCCGACCAGATCGAGCAGTTCGCGGCCGGACCGGTCTCGCTGGTGATCGACCACGATCACTACCAGCACTCGACCCCGCTCGCCCCCGAGACGGTGGAAGAACTGCTCAGCGACCTTCGCGACTGATCCTCGCCGCGATCTGTTCGGCCAGCGTCACGTCGCCGGCGGTGGTGAGCTTGATGTTGTCGGGTTCTCCTCGCACGACCCGTGCCGACAGCCCGGCGAAGCGGGCGACCACCTCCGCGGTGTCGACGCCGTCGAAGCCCTCGCCGGTGGCATCGCGGTAGGCCGACAGCAACGGCCCCGCGGTGAACGCCTGCGGGGTCTGCACCCGGCGCAGGGTCGCCGAGTCGAGGCGCTGCGCCGTCGCCGGGTCGCCGGTCACCTGGTAGACGAGTCGCTCCGGCTCCAGGCCGGGGATCGCCGCACCGTGGTCGACCGCGGCGGCGATCACCCGGTCGACCAGCGCGAGCGAGGCGAACGGGCGGGCACCGTCGTGCACGACAACCACGTCGAGGCCACCCACCTCCACCGTTGGTCGCAACAGTTCGAACGCAGCCTGTTCGCTGGCGGCTCGGCTGGCTCCGCCGGTCACGGTGTGGACCGTGGTGCCGAGGTCGAGCTGACGTCGCACCTCACCGAAGGCGGCCTCGTCCCCGGCGCGCACGGCGACGACGATCGAGACGATGTCAGGGTGGGCGTCTAGGGTCAGTAGCGACCATGCGAGCAGCGGACGTCCCCCGACCGTCAGATAGACCTTGTTCGAGCGCGGCCGACCGGCCCGGGCGTCGGCGCTCAACCGCGTTCCCGATCCGCCGGCCAACAGCACCGCAGCGACCCGTGGTGACCCCTCGGCACCCATGCTCGCACCGTACCTGGCGGCGGGAGCCCCCACGGTGAGGCAACAACCCACTCACGACCCCACGATCGTCATCGTGCTGTCCGACGACGACCCCGGCCAGCTCACCCCCGAGGCCATGGAGTCGCTCGTCGCTCGCCTCCAGGCGGCCCCCGAACTGGACGCGGTCGGACCGCTGGCCTCGGTGGTAGACGCCCACAAGGTCATCGACGACGAGGGTCAGGTGGTGGAGACCCTCGACCGCTCGACGCTGGCGCACCTCGGCCGCCCGGCAGCGGTGCGACGACAGGCGCTGGAATCGGGTGAGATCAACCGGATAGGGCGGTGGTGAGCGTGGATGCATTGATCTGGACAGCCCCGTCCCTGCGGGGCCATACTCGCCGTTCCGCCGCCATCTGTCCCGATGGACCGGACCACTGGCGGCCCGATCCGTCCCCAACCCATCGAGTTGTCCACCATGAGCCAGTCCTGGCGGCAGCAGGCCGCATGCCGAGGACTCGATCCGAACATCTTCTACCCGGCGATCGACGAAGAAGCCGATGCCGATCCGGCCAAGGCGGTGTGCGCGGTGTGTCCGATCCGCCAGGCCTGCCTCGAACACGCGCTCAGCCGGCGCGAGCGCGACGGCGTCTGGGGCGGTGCCACCGAGAAGGAACGTCGTCGCATCATCCGTCAGCGCCGCCGCACCGCCTGATCCCCGCCAGGGTGACGACATGAGCCGTCCGACCCTCGAGGAGCTCGGCGGATGGCCAGCGGTGTTGGGGCCGCTGTCCACCGGAGCTCACCTCACCGCCGACCAAGCCCACGCCACCCTTCGGGAGATCCTCGCCGGCAACGCCAGCGATGCCCGCATCGCCGCGTTCATCGTGGCGTTGCGGCTCAAGGGCGAGACGGTCGAGGAGGTCAGCGGCATGGTGGATGCGATGCTCGACGCCTCCGAGCCCCTCGATCTCCCGCCGGGTGCGGTCGACATCGTCGGCACCGGGGGTTCGCCGACCCGGCGCATCCATGCGCTCAACGTGTCGACGATGGCGGCGATCGTCACATCGGCCGCCGGTGTCCCGGTCTGCAAGCACGGCAACCGCAAAGCCTCCTCCACGTCGGGTTCGTTCGACCTCCTCGACGAACTGGGCATCGCCATCGACCTCGACGGGGCGGCGGTGGCCCAGTGCGTCCGCGACGCGGGCATCGGGTTCGCCTTCGCCCGGGCGTTCCATCCAGCCATGCGCTTCGCCGGGCCGGTGCGCGCCGAGCTCGGCATCCCCACGGTGTTCAACCTCCTCGGTCCGCTGTCACACCCCGGCGGCATCACCCGCCAGGTGATCGGGGTCGGCGACCACCGGGTCATCGACCTCGTGGCCGGGGTGCTGGCCGCACGTGGGGCTGAGCGTGCGCTGGTGGTGCACGGATCCGACGGTCTCGACGAGATCACCCTCACCGGGCCGACCACCATCCACGAGGTCCGCGACGGCGACGTCCGGGTGTGGGACCTGGATCCGGCGACGGTCGGCCTCGCGGTCCGGCCAGCCGACGAGCTTCGCGGTGGCGACCCCGCCGCGAACGCGGAGCTGGCGCGCAGGATGCTGGCCGGCGAACACGGCCCGGTGCGTGACATCGTCGTGCTCAACGCGGCCGCGGGGTTGTGGGTCGGTGGTGCGGTGGACGACATCGCTGCCGGCGTGGCCGCGGCCGCGGTCGCGATCGACGACGGCCGTGCCGCGGCGACCCTCGAGCGGGTGGTGCAGGTGTCGGGCGCCGCTGCAGGCTAGCGGTGGCGAGAGGTCGCCGAGAGCGTGGTGCCGGCGGGTCGGAATCGGGGGAGCGGTGCGGGCAGCTCGGTCGCGGTGGTGTCGCCGCCGACGATGCGGATCCGCGCCGTGTTGGCGTCGAGCCAGCGTGCGACCGCCAGAAGCTCGTCGATCTCGTCGCGCCCCGGAACCGTCTGGGGGTCATCGAGCTGGGCCGGGGGCGGTGCATCCTCGAACCCTGGGAGCGGGTCTGGAGGTGGTGGACCGTTCCACGCTGCGAGGAAGCGCCCGTCGCGAAGGGCCACGCCCCCGTCGCCCAGTTCGACCAGCAGGTGCCCCGTGGAGCGGAGCTGCTCCACGCTGCGCCGACGCTCGAGGGCGCCGGCCAAGGCGGCGGCGCGGTCACGCATGTCGGCAGCCTCCTCGTAGCGCTCGGCTCGGGCCAGATCGTGCATCTTGGCCGCGAGCGGGTCCAGCAGCAGCGCCGGTTCGGAGGTGATGCCCGCGACCACGCGGTCGACCAGCGGCGCGTACTCGGACTCGGAGACCGCTCCGGCGCAGGGACAGGTGGCGACGCCGAGCTGCGCCGCGGCGCACGGAGCCGGGCGCGGGCTGGCTCCGGGCCGGGCGGTGCAGCGGCGGAGGGGCACCGCCGTCTCGATGGCCTCGGCCACCTGGCGGGCCACCGCGGTCGAGCTGAGCGGGCCGAGGTAGACCGCTGCGTCGTCACGCACCTGCTTGGTGATGGACAGGCGGGGGAAGCGTTCGGTGGTGAGTTTGAGGTAGGTGTAGCGCTTCCACCGCTTGAGCTGGGAGTTGAAGCGGGGCTGGTGCTCCTGGATGAGGCGGACCTCGCGCACGGCGGCCTCGAGGTCGTTGACGCAGCGCCGGTGGTCGATGCGGTGGGTCTCGCGAAGCATCTGGGGAACCTTGCGCCGCTGGTCACCGGAGAAGTACGAGCGGACCCGCTGGCGCAGGTTGGATGCCTTGCCGACGTAGAGGACCTGCCCGTTGACGTCGCGAAACAGGTAGACGCCCGGAGCCCGGGGCAGCGAGTCGGTGAGGGCCAGCTTGGCCACCTGTGGGTGCCCGGCCAGCTTGGGGAGCGACAACAGGTCGTCGAGGCCGGTGACGCCGAGGCGCCCCACCCGCTCGAGCAGCATGTGCAACAGGTCGCCGGTTGCCAAGGCGTCGTCGAGCGCCCGGTGGCTCGGGCGATGGGGGAGCCGCAAGCGTTCGGCGAGGGTGCCGAGACGACAGTTCGGGACCTCGTCGCGGAGCAGCCGGCGAGCAAGCGCCACGGTGTCGACCCGCCGATTCGACAGCCGGGCGCGCCCGGCTCGGGTGAGCGCGGCATCGAGGAACCCGGTGTCGAATCCCACGTTGTGGCCGACCAGCACGGCATCGCCGATGAACTCGAGCAGCGCGGGCAGGACCGCCTCGATGCGCGGGGCCGGGACGACCATGGAGGTGGTGATGCCGGTGAGCACCGTGATCTCGGGAGGAACCGCCATCCCGGGGTTCACCAGGGTCTGGAAGGTGCCGACGCACTCGCCGCCGCGCAGCTTCACCGCCCCGATCTCGGTGATGCCACAGGTGCTCGGTGAGCCACCGGTCGTCTCGAGGTCGATCACACAGAAGGTGACCTCGTGCAGGGGCTGGCCGAGGTCGTCGAAGGAGCGTTGGGTGCTCGGGGCCGGGGTCGGGCGGGCCATCGCCATGGTGTAGTCGAACACCCGTTCGCATGCAACTTCCGAGTTGCGGCCGCGCCCCCTTCGGGCGAGACTTGCCAGGTGGGTGGATCGAGGCGTGCCGCATCGTCCGGAGCCCGAACCCTGTGCCACGACGGGAGGGCGGAGTCATGAACGAGCAACGGGACACCCGCCCGAGCTTCGAGGCGGCGGTCCATCTCGAACCCTCGGCGGCTCGGGTCGTCGTGCGGGGCGAGATCGACATCGCGACCGCCGAGCGGTTCGAGCAACGGGTGCTCGAAGCCATCGACGCGGGTGGTCCGGTGGTGATCGACCTGTCCGGCACGAGCTTTCTCGACTCGACCGGCCTCAGCGCCATCGTGCGGCTGGTCGGTCGCCTGGACGCCGGCGGCGATGCCGAGGCGGCGCCGCTGGTCATCGAGGCGCCGACCGTTCCGGTGGCCAAGTCCCTTCAGATCAGCGGGATCGACCGGCTGGTCTCCATCCGGGACGCGCCCACGGGCGGCTGACCACTGGGCCGTGCGACCTCGTCGCAGATCGCACAGTACCCTCGGCTCACGTGAGCACGACCAGATACCGATGCACAGCCTGTGGCAACCTCACCCGGTTCGATGTCACCACGACCCGCCGCACCCGGGCGTTCCACCACTTCACCGTGGGCGGTGAGCTCCAGGTCGAGGACGAGGAGGTGCTCCTCGAGGACATCGAAGAGGTCTCGTGCCGGTGGTGCAGCTCCGGCGGCTCGGTGGAAGAGGTGGCCGGTCCCGCGACCTGATCGACCGGGCATATCCATCATGGCTGTCACACCCCCTGCGTACGGTGCAGTGGTGACACCACTCATCATCGATTGCGACCAGTGCGCCCACCAGCACACCTCGACCTGTGACGACTGCGTCGTCACCTTCATCTGCTCCTCCGACGCCTCCGAGACGGTGGTGGTCGACGCCACCGAACGGCTCGCGCTGCGCCGGCTCAACCAGGCGGGGCTCGTGCCCGACCTGCGCCACGCGCCACGGTCCGGCTGACACGGCGCCGCGCCCACGCTTGCCCGACGTCACCGACGACGGCGACGATGGCGCGGTGCCTGTCGCCCGTTCGCCCGTCGACTCCGATCACATCCTCGGTATCGGGCGGGCGGCCGGGCTCGACGCGGTCGGCATCGCGTCGGCGGAGCCGTTCGACCTCGCCCGCGACGAGATCGAGCGGCGCCGTGCTGCGGGACTGCACGCGGGGATGGCCTTCACCTTCCGCAACCCGGCACGCTCCACCGATCCGAGCCGGACCCTGCCCTCGGCGGCGGCACTGGTCGTCGGTGCGCTCAGCTATGCCGAACCCGGCTCCGCACCCGTTCCCGGCAGAGGGCCCGTGGGCCGGGTCGCCAAGTACTCCTGGACCGACCACTACGCCCGGCTGCGGGAGGCGCTCGGCGTCGTGGCCGATGAGCTGAAGGGTGCTGGCTGGCGTGGGATCGTTCTCGCCGACGACAACGCGCTGGTGGACCGCGCCGCCGCCCATCGCGCCGGCATCGGCTGGCTCGGCAAGAACGCCAACCTCCTCCTGCCCGGTCAGGGCTCGTGGTTCGTGCTCGGCGCCGTGCTCACCGACGCTCCGCTCGATCCTGTGGACGAGCCGGTCCCCGACGGGTGCGGGTCCTGCACCCAGTGTCTGGAGGGATGCCCGACCGGGGCGATCATCGAACCGGGTGTGGTCGATGCCAGACGGTGCCTGGCCTGGTTGGTGCAGGCCCCCGGTTCGTTTCCCCACGAGCATCGTGAGGCTCTGGGGGACCGCATCTACGGTTGTGACGACTGCCAGGACGTGTGTCCGCCGAACCGGCGGGTCCTGCGTCAGATCGCCGGTTCGACCACCGACCAAGCCGGCGACATCGAGGGGTGGGTCCCGCTGCTCGAGATGCTCGCCAGCAGCGACGACGAGCTGCTCGAGCGCCACGGTCGTTGGTACATTCCCCAACGCGATCCCGCGTACCTGCGGCGCAACGCGCTGCTCGCGCTGGCCAACGTCGCCGATCCCGACGCCGCTTCGGTGCGCGACGCGGTGGCCGGTGCGCTGGTGCACCACGATGCCCTCGTGCGATCGCACGCGGTGTGGGCGGCGCGGCGCCTCGGCTATGACGAGCTGACATCGGCCCTCGCCGACGATCCCGATCCCTCGGTTCAAGACGAACTGGCCGCCCCCGCTCCCACCCCACGAAGGACCCTGTGAAGCACCTGCTCGTCACCAACGACTTCCCACCCAAGGTCGGCGGCATCCAGGGCTATCTGTGGGAGCTCTGGCGTCGCCTGCCTCCCGACTCGTTCACCGTGCTCACCACTCCGCATCCCGAGGCTGCCACGTGGGACGCCGAGCAGCGGTTCGCGGTGGAACGGACCCGCCAACCGGTGCTGTTGCCGACGCCAGGGCTACGCGACGAGATCGACCGGCTCGCCGAGCGCACGGGAGCCGAACTGGTGGTGCTCGACCCCGCCCTGCCACTGGGCGCCCTCGGCCCGTCGTTGAGACGTCCATACGCGATCGTGCTCCACGGTGCGGAGGTCACCGTTCCCGGTCGGCTCCCCGGGTCTCGCGCGCTCCTCGGCCGGGTCCTTCGCGGCGCCGACCGGGTGATCGCCGCCGGCGGGTACCCCCTCGCCGAGGGCGAGCACGCGGCCGGCAGGACGCTCCCCGGCGTGGTCGTTCCTCCGGGTGTCGACGTCGACCGGTTCCGACCGCTCGGCCCCCAAGAGCGGGCGGCCGCCCGTTCGCGGCTCGGCCTTCCCCCAGACTCCACCATCGTGCTCGGGCTCAGCCGTCTCGTGCCCCGCAAAGGGTTCGACGTGCTCATCGAAGCTGCCGGCTCTCTCGCAGCCCGCCACCGGTCCCTCCTCGTCGCCATCGCGGGGTCGGGCCGCGACCGTCCCCGCCTGGAGCGCCTCGCCCGGCGCTGCGGGGCACCGGTGCAGTTCCTGGGTCGGGTTCCCGACGACTCGGTCCCGGCGCTCTACGCCAGCGCCGACGTGTTCGCCATGCTCTGCCGCAACCGATGGGCGGGTCTCGAACAAGAGGGGTTCGGCATCGTCTTCCTCGAGGCCGCGGCGGCTGGTGTCGCCACCATCGCCGGTCGCAGCGGTGGGGCAGGCGAAGCGGTGGCCCACGGCCAGACCGGGCTGGTCGTCGACCGGCCCACCGACCCCGCTTCGGTGGCCAGCGCCATCGACGTGCTGCTCGCCGACCCCGACCGCCGGCAGCAGATGGGCCAGCGGGCACGTCGACGGGTGGTGGCCGACTTCACCTACACGGGCCTGGCCGCCCGCCTCGGATCCGCGCTCGGGGTCGACTCGTGATCGCCGGTGGCGCGCCGGGTCGGGCCTCGTGGGCCGGCACCGGTGCGCTGACGGTGGCCAGCATGCTCGGAGTGGTGGCGATCGACACCTTCGCCCCCTTGGTGGTGTGGCTGTCGGTCGGCCTGTTCGCCATCGGGTGTGTGCTGTTCTTCGTTGCCTACTCCATCGCGGTCGGCCGGAGCCGGACCGAGGCCATCGGCGTGGGCGGTGTCTACTTCCTGGCCGGAAGCGCACCCCGTCGGGTCCGGCGGTCCCTCATGGGCTCACTCGTCGCCCAGTGCCTGATTGCGGTGGCGGTGATCGTCCTGGCCCCGTTCACCTCGTTGGTCATGGTCTCCATGGCGCCGATGTTCGGGGTGGGCTGTGCCGGGCTGTGGGGAGCCCGTCACGGCACGTTCCCACCGCGGCGTGCTCGGAGCGGCGCGTCACCCGACGAGACGTCGTGATCGGGGTGCCGTGATGACGACGGGGGTCCCGATCGGCCAGAATGCAGCGACACGTCCCACACTCTCAGCCATGGGAGGCTGGAATCGATGCCCGAGCAGGCCACCGAACGGACCGTGATCGCCGCACCGCTCGAACGGTGCTACGAGGTCGCGGCCGACGTCGAGCGGTACCCGGAGTGGGCCAACGACGTCAAGGAGGCCAGGGTGCTCGAGCGCGACGACCAGGGACGCCCGCTCGAGGTCGCGTTCCGCACTGCGGCGATGGGCCGCAGCACCAACTACACCCTGCGCTACGACTACGACCAGGCCCCGAAGCGGCTGTCGTGGCGGCTGGTCAGCGGTGATCTCACCCGTGTGCTCGACGGCAGCTACGAGTTCTCGCCCCATCCCGACGATCCCGGCAGCACCGAGGTCGCCTATACGCTCAACGTCGATCTGGTGGTCCCACTACCCGGTTTCGTCAAGCGTCGGGCCGAGACCAAGATCCTCCGGACCGCCCTCCCCGAGCTGAAGGCACGCGTCGAGGCGATCACCACCTCCTGATAGGCGGCTCCCGCACCTCATCTTCTGGCCCTGGCGGCCGATCTGGCAACCGACCATGCGCATTCTCCGACTTGACCTCGATACGGGTGACGAGCTCGACCTCCACCCCTATGTGACCGTCCTCGGCGGTCTCGACCCCGGTGCTCAGAGCCGGATCATCGAGTCGTTCTCGCGGATCGCGCGCGGCGACGTCGAGGGTCTCAGCGGACTGGTCGAAGCCCACGGCATGTTGGTCGAGATCGACCCGGTGCGCGTGGCCAGCCTCGAGCTCCCTTCCGATGCCGATGTGGTGGTCGAGGCCGAGCAGCTCCCTGGTGCGACCCTGCTGGCGGATGCCGACACCGAGTCCGACCGCGACCGCGAGATGCGCGGACAGATCACCTCGGTCGAAGGCGACCTCGCCCGGATCGACGACGAGATCCACCGGGTCGCCGACCAGCTCGACCACCGGACCGTCGAGCTCGACGAGGCACGGCGAGAACTCGACGAGTTCGCCGTCACGGCCCACGAAGCGGCGCTGCGCGCCGTCGACGAAGCCGAGTCCCTCGCCCGGCAGCGCGCCCACGGGGAGCACGACCACCCGCCTGCGGTCCCGCCGGAGCCCTCACCCGACGCACAGCATCGAGAGCAGCTCGCATCCGAGCTGGCCGAGCGCCGCCGGCGTCACGACGACTTCGAGACCCTGCTCGACGAGGAACGACTCGGGTTGCTGCAGCTGCTCGAGCAGCTCGAGGCCGAACGCGCCACGCTCGACGAGTTGCGTGCCGAGTTGGCCGACGAAGCATCTGCGGTTGAACCGGCCGATCCGTCGCCGCCGCTGGAGCCGGAGTCGGAGTCGGAGCCTGCCGAGTCGCTGCCCGACCGCACTGCCATGGCCGAGGTCGAACAGGGGATCCGCGAGGTTCTGGCCGGACCACCCGAGGCAGAGATGGTGCCCTCGCTACCCGCGGCCGCCCTGGCCGACCAGGTGGCTGCACACCGGCAACGCCAGCGCGAGTTCGAGCGCGATCTGGCCGAACGCGGCCTCGATCCGGGTGCCGTGCGAGCCCGCCTCACCGAAGCCCGCAGCGCCGAAGCCGAAGCCGCCGAAGCCGCCGAGCCGCGCACCGTCCCGCCCGAGGACGATCGTGAGATCGAACGTCTCCACGACGAGGTGATCGAGAACGTCGACAAGCGAAACAGCCGCCGCCATGGCAGAGAGGCCACCCGCGTCTACGAAGCGGCCAGCACCAAGCTCGAGGTTCTCCTCGGCCGCTACGGGTTCCCCACCTACGCGTCCTACCTCATGGGTCGCACCATGCCCACCGTCGACGAGGGCGCCCATCAGCGCCACGACGAGGCACAACGGTTGGTGGCCCAGCTCGAGCGCGAGCTCGAGGAGGTCATCGCCGCCGTCGAGTCCGACCCGCACGCTCGGATGCTGCAAGCCGAGCGCGAGCAGCTCTGGTCGGCGGCCAAGGAGCTGTTGGGTGAACTACCCGAAGACGTCGAAGGGGCGCTTCGCCGGCTCCGGGTGCCCGGTCAGGTCGAGTTCGATGCCCCCGACCGGTTGCGGGATCGTCTCCGCCGGCTCGGGGTCGACATCGCCAACGCCGCCACCTCCGCCTCGCTGGTCGAGCTCGCCGACCAGTGGCTCACCGATGCCAACGCCGCCCACGATCGTGCCGAGGCGCTGGCGAGCACTCCTGTCGACGACGGTCTCCCCCACGTTCGCCTGCCGGGTGGCTTCACCGCTTCGGAGACCAAGGGGCCGAACCAGGTCTCGTCGCCGCTCGAGCAGCGGGTCATCGAGCAGGAGGCCCTGGTCGAGAAGCTGTTGCAGCGCAGCATCGAGCTCGACGCCGAGCTCACCGACCGCGAGTCGGAGTCCGAGCACCTCGCCGCGGAGATCGCCTCCATCGAGGCCGACCTGGTCGGCCTCGACGAGGCGCACGCCAGCAGTCGGACCCTCGAGGCCGAGCGAGAGGCCGCCGCCACCTCCAGCGCGGAGGCTGCCCTCGACACCAGGATCAATTCCGATCCGGCCGTCGTCTCGGCTCGGGAGCAGGCTGCGCTGACCGAGGCGCGACTGCAGCGCCACCACGGCGCCGTCGAGCGTGTCGATCGGCTCCACGCCGCCATCGGGGAGCTACGCCGATCCGAACGCGCGCTCACCGCCGAACGCGACTCGCTTCGGGGTGATCTCGAAGCCATGCGGGCAGAATCCAGCCGCCTCGGCGGTGCCGGAGCTCCCTTGCCCGCCGTCGAGTGGCAGCTGACCGAGGAGGGCGTCGGCCCCATCGAGTGGTACCTCCTCGGCCGGGTGGCCTCGTTGCGCTCGGTGTCGCCCGCCGGCTCGGTACCGCTCGTGCTGAACGACGCGTTCAGGGGTCTGCCCTCGAGCGAGGTCGAGAGCCTGTGCGATGCGCTGGCCCGCATCGGCGAGACGGTGCAGGTGATCTATCTCGGCGACGAGCTGGCCGTCACCGATTGGGCCCAACGCCAGGGTCTCGACCACGCTGCAGTGGTTCGTCCCGGCCAGCCTGCGATGTGATGGGAGGCTGACTGGGCGGTTCTGTCTACGATGCGAGCACACCACCCAGGAGGCACCGTGACTGCGATCACCGACGATCTCGTTCGGGAACTGGCCCAGTTCGACGCACAGGGCGCGGCAGTCGTCAGCTGCTACCTGAACGTCGACGGCCGGGCCCGGGTCCGACCCGTCGACTACGAGCAGGATCTTGATCGCCTCGTTCGGCGGCTCCGATCCGACGGCCAGCTGATCCCCGAGGTCGCCGACGATGTCGACCGCATCATCTCCCACGTGCACAACGGCTTCGACCGCTCGAGCGTGCGCGGTCTCGCACTGTTCTCGTGCTCGGCAGCTGGGCTGTGGAAGGTGATCGACCTGCCGGTGCCGGTCCACAACCGGCTCACGGTGGGCCCGGTGCCTGCGGTGGCGCAACTCGAATCGGTGGTCGAGCAGCTCCAGCCCATCGGGATGCTGCTGGTCGACCGCCAACGCACCCGGGTCCTGGTGTTCGACGGAGGCGAGCTCGTCGAGCGGTCCGAAGCACTCGATGAGCTGCCGCGCGACTACGACGAGCGAGGCCACGCCGCCCGTGGCGATGTGAGCGGCCACGTCGACGAGCTGGCCCACCAGCACCTGCGTGATGCAGCACGGATCGCCTTCGAGGTCTTCCGGACCCACGGCGTGGACCGGGTGACGCTGGGTGGTGCGGCCGAAGCGGTCAGCGACATCGAGCAGCACCTGCATCCGTACCTGCGTGAATGCCTCGTCGACCCATCTGGTCTCGGCGTGTCCGCCTCCGACGACGAGATCCGCGTGGCGATGCTCGACATCGAGGCCCGCACCGAGCGGGCCGTCGAAGCCGAGGCGGTGGCCCGGTTGCGCGACGCCGTCGGCGCGAACGGCAAGGGTGTTCTGGGGTTGGTCGACACCCTTCGCGTCCTGTCCGAGCGCCGCATCGAGCTCCTGTTGGTGTCCGAGGGCTTCGAGGAGTCGGGGTGGCGGTGCCCCAAGTGCGAGGTCCTCGCCACGGTGGGTCCCCGCTGTGCGATGTGCGATTCGGAGATGGATCACCTCGATGACGTGGTGTCCGAGGCGGTCCAACAGGTGATGCACCAGTCGGGTCGGGTCGAGGTGTGCGTGGAGAATCCCGACCTCGATGTCCTGGGCCGCATCGGCGCCTTGCTCCGGTACTGAGAGCCCCCGGGTGGCAGCGATATCGGTCGGGGTCGACCTCGGGGGAACCAAGGTCTTCGGCGTCGCCGTCGACCCGGAGTCGGCACAGGTCGTGGCCACGCGACGGACCTCGACCCCGAGCAGCGGAGCGGAGATCGTCTCCTCGATCGTCCAGATGGTCGAGGAGCTCGCGGGCGAGGCCCAGCGACCGTTGGGATCGGTGGGGATCGGCGCCGCGGGCCTCGTCGATGCCCGAGGAGTGCTGCGCTTCGCTCCCAACCTTCCCGGCGTCGTTGATCTGGACCTCGCAGGTGCGGTCGGGTCACGTGTCGAGGCACCGGTCGCGGTCGACAACGACGCCACCTGCTCCGCGGTGGCCGAGCACCGTACCGGGGCCGCGCGAGGGACGGCGAACGCCATCGTGGTCGCCCTCGGCACGGGCATCGGGGGCGCACTGATCATGGACGGCGAGGTGCGCCGCGGTGCCAACCACATGGCCGGCGAGTTCGGCCACCTCCTCGTCGACCCGGATGGGCCCCCGTGCGGCTGCGGGAACCGCGGGTGTTGGGAGCAGTACGCCTCGGGCAGCGCGCTCGGTCGACTCGGCCGGGACGCGGCGTCATCAGGACGGGCTCCCTCACTGCTCGACCGGGCCGAAGGGCGCCTCGACGAGATCGACGGTCTGGCCGTCACGGCCGCCGCCGTCGCCGGTGACCAGGCCGCAGTGGCCGTGCTCGACGACTTCGCCAGATGGGTCGCGGTCGGGCTCGCCGGATTGGTGAACATCGTCGATCCCGAGCTGGTGGTCATGGGGGGTGGCCTGGTCCGAGCCGGCGACCTCTTGTTGGATCCGGTCCGCACCCACCTCGACGACCTGGTGATGGGTGCTGCGTACCGGCCGGCGGTACCGGTGGCGCCCGCCACCGCGGGCGATGCCGCCGCGGCGGTGGGCGCGGCGTTGTTGTTCGCCGCTTGACGGTGCTGCAGGGATGAAACCGGTCCCAGGGTGACCCACCGACAGGAGTAGCCTGTGCGGGCATGGAGTTCCGCCGCATCACGGGCTTGCCGCCCTACGTCTTCGCCACCATCAACGATCTCAAGATCGAGGCGCGGCGCGCAGGGCGCGATGTGATCGACCTCGGGTTCGGCAATCCCGATCTGTCCTCGCCACAGATCGCGGTCGACAAGCTGGCCGAGGCGGTGCAGAACCCCCGCAATCATCGGTACAGCCAGAGCAAGGGCATACCCAAGCTCCGCGAGGCCGTCGCCGCGCTCTACTCACGTCGGTTCGACGTCGAGCTCGACCCCGAGACCGAGGTGATCAACACCATCGGCGCCAAGGAGGGCTTCTCGCACCTGATGTGGGTGCTGCTGCAGGCCGGTGACACCGCGTTGGTGCCCACCCCCTCCTATCCCATCCACATCTGGGGTCCGCTCTTCGCCGGCGCGAACATCACCGAGGTTCCGCTCGGCACCGGCGACGATTTCTTCTCGGCGATGGAGGAGGCCTGGGAGTACGCCTGGCCCAAACCCCGGGTTGCCGTGCTGTCGTTCCCGCACAACCCCACCACCACCTGTGTCGATCTCGACTTCTTCGCCAAGACCGTCGAGTTCGCCCGCGAGCGCAACGTGGTGCTGGTCCACGACCACGCCTATGCCGATCTCGGCTTCGACGGCTACGAGCCCCCGTCGATCTTGCAGGTGCCGGGGGCCAAGGATGTCGCCGTCGAGCTCTACTCGATGACCAAGTCGTACTCCATGGCCGGATGGCGGGTCGCGTTCATGGTGGGCAACCCCGAGGTCGTCGCCGCCCTGGCCAAGCTCAAGTCCTATCTCGACTACGGCACCTTCCAGCCCATCCAGATCGCGGCGACGGTGACCCTCAACGAGGCGGACGAGTATCCGGGCCAGGTGCGCCAGGTGTACCAGGCCCGGCGCGATGCCCTGATCGACGGGCTCGACCGCATCGGATGGTCGGTACCCCGGCCCCAAGGCACCATGTTCGCATGGGCCCCCATCCCCGAGGCCTACCACGAGATGGACTCGGTCGAGTTCGCCTCGCACCTGGTGACCGAGGCCGACGTCGCCGTCTCGCCCGGTGCCGGGTTCGGTTCCGGTGGCGAGCGATTCGTGCGGTTCGCGCTGATCGAGAACGAGCAACGCATCAACCAGGCGGTGCGAAACCTACGGCGGGCGCTCACCAAGCTCTGAGGACCGGCCCGCCGATCAGACGGCCAGGCCGTCCAGGCAGAAGCGCACGGCCAGGTCGGCCAGCTCCCCGGCGTCGGGGCCGTGCTCGTGGCGCAGCATGATCGAGAGGTGCACGGTCACCCCGAGGATCGCGTGGGCCAGCATCTGCGGATCGTCGTCGCGCACCTGGCCACTGATGATGGCATCCTTGACGAGTCCGACGACATCGGCGAGCGCGACGTCGTGCGCCTGGCGCAGCGTCGGGGCGAACCGATCCTCGCCGGAGGCGAACTGGGCGAGCTTGACCAGGGCCGGGTGCTCGGCCTGCCACGTGATGGTCGCCCGGATGCCCAGCTCGATGCGGCGCAAGGGGTCAGGCTCGGCGCCGATCGCCTCCCGCTGGCAGCGGCGGAGACGGTGCTGGGCCTCGGTCAGGATCTCGTGGAGGAGCGACTCCTTCGAGTTGAAGTACCAGTAGAAGACCCCCTTGCCGACACCGATGCCGTCGACGATCTCCGACACCGCGGTGGGGTCATAGCCGTGCTCCGCGAACCGCTCGGTGGCGTAGTCCATGAGCTGGCGGCGCCGTTCACGGCCACGGGGGGTGAGTCGCCGGTCGGTCATCGCGGTCGACGCTACCAGGGGAGGCGAGGCCCCCTCTTGGGTGGTGGCGACGCCCGACATCAACATGTACGCGCCACGAAACCCCCCGTTCACAGTGAGGCCGTACGGTCACCGACATGGAGACCTACGTGGTACGTCTGTGGCTTCCAGATCGACCTGGGGCGCTCGGTGCGGTCACCAGTCGCATCGGTGCGGTCCGGGGAAGCGTGGTGGGGATCGAGATCCTCGAACGAAGCGCCGGAGGGGCGATCGACGAACTGGTCGTGGAGCTTCCCGCCGACGATCTCGTCGAGCTGTTGATCCACGAGGTCGGCCAGGTCGACGGCGTCGATGTGGAGTTCATCGAACCGATCGCCGGTGCCGTGCACGATCCCCGGCTCGACGCGCTCGAGATCGCTGCGGTCCTGGTCGGGGCCCCGACCCCCGACGACCTGCTCGAGGCCTTGTGCACCCACGCCCGTCGCACGATCGGCGCCACCTGGGCGTCGGTGGTCGATCTCGAGGACGGCGAGGTCAGGGTCGGCGACGGTCCCGGTCCGGCTCCGGCTTGGCTGGCCGCCTTCGTCGAAGGCACGAGGTTGATGCACCACGGTGAGTCTGGTGGTCCCGATGACGTCGTGTGGGCGCCCTTGCCCGCATCGGGGTACGCGCTGTTGCTGGGACGGACCGGTACCGCCTTCCGGGCGCTGGAGCGGAGGCACGTCGCTGCGCTGGCGAGGATCGCCGACACCAGGTTTCGCGATGTGAGACGGACCCGGTCGCAGGCGCTGCACCCCAGCGTCTGATCGACGGTGGACACCTTCAGGCGGAGGCGATCCACCCTCGCGAGCGCTCGACGGCCCTGAGCCACTGGGTGTGGTCGGCATCGGCCCGGTCACGGTCGAGCGCGGGTGTCGCCTCGACGTCGACGGCCCAGTGGTCCCCGATCTCCTCCAGCGACGACCACACGCCCTCGGCGAGTCCTGCCAGGTACGCGGCACCGATGGCGGTGGTCTCCTGGTTGGCCGGCCGCGAGACGGGGACACCGAGTTGGTCGGCCTGGAGCTGGAGCAGCAGGTCCATGGCCGACGCCCCACCGTCGGCACGCATCGACTGCACCTCGCGACCCGATGCCGAGCACATGACATCGACCACGTCACGTGTCTGGTGCACCATGGCGTCGATGACTGCCCGGGCCAGGTGCGCGCGGCCGGTTCCGCGGGTGATCCCGACGATGGTCCCGCGGGCATGAGGGTCCCACCACGGGCTACCGAGGCCAGTGAAGGCGGGGACGAACACCACCCCGTCGCTGTCGTCACACTGGCGCGCCAGCGCCTCGAGCTCGGATGCGGCCCCGATGATCCCCAGCCCGTCGCGCAACCACTGCACCGCCGCCCCGGTCGCGAAGATCGAGCCCTCGAGCGCGTAGTGCGTGATCGATCCCCCGGCGGGCGAGGCGATCGTCCAGGCGACCGTGGTCAGCAGACCGTCGATGGGCTCGGGACAGCTGTCGCCGACGTTCATCAACACGAACGAGCCCGTGCCGTAGGTGTTCTTGGTCATGCCCGGCCGCACACAGGCCTGGCCGAAGAGCGCCGCCTGCTGGTCGCCGGCGATCCCGCTGATGGGCACGTCGGCACCGAGCGCGGTGGTGTCGGCGGTGACTCCGAAGCGGCCGCTGCTCGGACGGACCTCGGGCAGGGCGTGGCCCGGCACCCCGAACAGTTCGATGAGATCGTCGGACCAGCTCAGACGGTGGATGTCGTAGAGCATGGTGCGGCTGGCGTTGCTCGGATCGGTGGCGTGGACCGCGCCTCCGGAGAGCTTCCACAGCAGCCACGAATCGATGGTCCCCACCGCCAGGTCGTCGTCGTCGCCAACGCCGCCCTTGTCGATGAGCCACCGCAGCTTGGTGGCCGAGAAGTACGGATCGAGCACCAGGCCGGTCCGGTCGCGGACCATGGGCAGGTGTCCGCCGGCCTCGAGCGCCTCGCACTCACCGGCGGTGCGTCGGTCCTGCCACACGATCGCGTGGTGCCGTGGCGCTCCCGTCCGGCGGTCCCAGGCCACGATGGTCTCTCGTTGGTCGGTGATCCCCACGGTGGCGACCGTGTCGTCCAGCGAGGAGATCAGCTCGGCCAGGGTGCGCTGCACCGTCGACCAGATCTCCTCGGCATCGTGTTCGACCCAGCCTGGACGAGGGAAGTGCTGGGTGAACTCGTGGTAGGACCACCTCACCGGTTGTCCGCGCTCGTCGACCGCCAGGGCGCGCACACCGGTGGTGCCGGCGTCGATGGAGATGACCACTGCCATGGCGCCATACCCTACGCAACCGTCGCGTCTCGTGGTCCACTCGCTAGCGTGACGCATCGGACCGCTCGGGTGGCGTCCGACGACGACCAACCAGAACAGGAGCTCAGATGCGTGTCGGGGTCTTGACCGCCGGTGGGGACTGTCCGGGACTCAACGCGGTGATCCGCGCGGTGGTGCGAAAGGCCGAGCGCCACTACGGCGACTCGGTCGTCGGGTTCCATGACGGGTTTCGAGGCGTGATCGAGAACGACTGGACCGAGCTCGACGTCGAACGGTGCCGAGGGATCCTGCCCCGTGGCGGAACGATCCTCGGCACGAGCCGGGTCGAACCGTACTCGGAGCACGACGGTGTCGAACGGGTCCGGCTCACCATGTCCGAACTCGGAGTCGATGCCCTGATCGCGGTCGGAGGGGACGGTTCGCTGGGAGCGGCGCGCGATCTCGCCGACGACGGCGTGCCGATCGTCGGGGTCCCCAAGACCATCGACAACGACATCGATGCCACCGAGATGACCTTCGGGTTCGACACTGCGGTACAGATCGCCACCGACGCCATCGACCGGCTCCACACCACCGCCGAGTCCCACGACCGAGTGATGGTCGTCGAGGTCATGGGACGCCACGCCGGACACATCGCGATCAGGGCGGGCCTGGCCGGGGGAGCCAGCCTCACCCTCATCCCCGAGCACCCCTTCGACATCGAAGCCGTGTGCGAGAGCATCTTCCGCCGGCATCGGCGCGCCAAGAAGTACGCCACGATCATCGTGGTGGCCGAAGGCGCCGAACCCGTGGCGGGGACCCTGGACCTGGCCCCCAAGGAGCGCGACCGGTTCGGCCACGTGCGCCTGGGAGGGATCGCGCAGGTGGTCGCCGACGAGGTCGAGCACCGCACCGGATACGAGACCCGGGTGACCATCCTCGGCCATGTGCAGCGTGGTGGGACCCCGACATCGTTCGATCGGGTGCTGGCCTCCCGCTACGGGGTGGCGGCCATCGACGCCGTGCACGACGCTGCGTTCGGGCAGATGGTGGCGCTCGACGCCGACCGGATCGTCCGGGTCGACCTTCACGAGGCGACCGGCACCCTCAAGATGGTCAGCGACGAGCTCTACGACGCCGCTTCGCAGTTCTTCTCCTGATCACCGGTCGTCGTCGGTGGTGGTGGTGGTGAAATCCCTGGTGGTGGTGGTGGTGGTGGTCGTCGTCGTGGTGGAGGGGCACGACGGATCGGGATCGAACCGCTCGTAGTCGCACTGTCCGACCGGCTCGCTGCTGTTCGAACCCGACCCGGTGGGAACCGACCGGATCTCGCCGTCGATCTCGAAGCGGGCCATCTCGTAGCCGAACACCGGCTGGGTGGCGGTGAAGACGATCTGGGCGACGGCGCGGGCCAGCTCGGTCCCGTCGATCTCGAAGAGCGCGGCGTCGGCCATCTCGATCGTGACCGTGCGCGACCCCTCGTCGGAGCGATGCCCGAGGAAGACCACACCCTCGGGGATCGCACTTCGATGGTCCTGTTGGCGAGTGCCCTCGGTGAGACGGTTCAGCACGGCGGTGAGGTCGTCGGCTCGGCTCACCTCGATCTGGGTGGACTCCCGCGAGAGCAGGTCGTCGGCGATGAACCACAGCCCGCGGGGGAGGGTCGATTCGGCCGGGGTGGTGGTGGTGGGCGGCGGGGCCGGCTCGAGCAGATTGGCGTACTCGTCGTCGAGGGTGATGGGTTCGGGTTCGGCGTCGCTGGGCATGGCGCAGCCCATGAGCAGGGTCATGGCCGCGGCGGCGAGGGCCAGCAGGCGTCGCGCCCGGGCCCGGTGGCTGTCGCATCTAGCGAGGTTCGACATGGGGCATCGTCAGGAGGGGGGTGTCGGCGGTGGAGTCGGGTCGTTGGGGATCGGCTTGCTCGTGGTCGTGCTCGGCGATCGGGAGGGTGACGACGAAGCTGGCTCCGCGCACCCCGTCGCTGCGGTTCTCGACCCGCACGGTTCCTCCGTGGAGCCGAACGTGCTCGGCGACCAGCGCCAAGCCCAATCCGGTGCCCGTGTCGGTGCCCCGCGACCCTGCGGTGCCACCGCGGGAGAAGCGGTCGAAGATGCGATCGCGGTCCTCTGGTGCCACGCCTTCGCCCGCGTCCTCGATCGCGAACCGGATCTGGTCGCCGTGGCGGCTGAGGCGAATGGAGGTGGCGCCGCCGCCGTACTTGGCTGCGTTGTCGAGCAGGTTGGCGACGACCCGGGCCATGCGGCGCTTGTCGACCTCGACGATCGCGTCGGCGAGCGAGCCGTCGGCGATGACCGGTACGGGCTCGTGGGTTGCGGCTTGGACGGCCTGGCCGAGGAACTCGGCGAGCGCGACCGGTTCGAGGTCGAGGTGGGCAGCTCCCGAATCGAAGCGCGAGATCTCGAGGAGGTCGCCGACGAGCTGTTGGAAGCGGTTCACGTCGTGGACGAGCAGGTCGAGCGCGGCCCTGGACCGTTCGGGGAGCTCGTCGCGTCGGGTCTCGAGGACCTCGATGGAGGCCGCAAGGGTCATGAGCGGAGACCGCAGCTCGTGGCTGACGTCGGAGGCGAACCGGGCGTCGCGCTCGATGCGGGTCTGGAGCGCGGCCGCCATCTCGTTGAACGAGGACACCAGCACCGCCAGATCGGGGTCGTTGGCCGACTCGAGTCGGGTGTCGAGGCGCCCGCCGGCGATGGCCTCGGCGGCGATGCCGACATCGACCAGCGGCAGAAGCGTGCGCCGGCTGGCCCACCAACCGAGGGTGGCACCCGCCAGCGCGGTGAGCGCCGAGGCGGCGGTGAGCCAGTAGGCGAGCACGTCGAAGGAGCGTTCGAGCTCGGCGAGCGACACCACCTCGTAGTACTGGGCGTCGGCGGCGGGGATGGGGACCCCGACCGCCAGCACCGGCTCGTCGGCGTGGCGGTACCGCATCGACGCAGGGGTCCCCGACGCCACCAGCTCGCGCAGCCCCGGAGGGATGTCCTCGAACACCACCCGCTGGCTGCTCGAGGAGGTGTTGAGCCCCTCGTCGATCTCGATGGCCAGCACCTGGCTGGCGGGGGTGGGCAGCGAGCCCATGTACTCGCTCATGTTGGTCTCGCCTCCGGCGAGCAGCGTGTCCCTGAGCGGCTGGGCGTTCCCGTACAGGCGCTCGACCGCGATCGACTCTCGCTGGTTGAGCTGCGATTGGCGGGTGAAGGCCCACGTGGAGGTCGAGAAGGTGACCGAGAGGAGCAGCGATCCCAATGCGAAGGCAAGGGTGATCCGGGCTCGGAGGCCGAGGGGTCGCGGGCGGAGCCTCATGGGTGGGGTCGGTCAGGGTTGGAGCTTGTAGCCGAGGCCCCGCACCGTGACCACGTGCCGCGGGTTGGCGGAGTCGGCCTCGATCTTGGTGCGCAGCCGGCGGATGTGGACATCGACCAGGCGGCCGTCACCGAAGTAACCGTAGCCCCACACCCGCTCGAGCAGTACCTCGCGGCTGAACACCCGTCCGGGGCTGGAGGCCAGCTCGACGAGGAGCCGGAACTCGGTCTTGGTGAGATGGACCTCCTCACCGTCGCGGGTGACGACACCTTCGTCGGGGATGATCTCGAGGTCGCCCAGCGTGAGGTGCGTGCTCGACGGATCGGAGGAGCGGATGCGACGCAGGAGCGCCCGGATCCGGGCGGACAGCTCCTTGGGGGCGAACGGCTTGGTGAGGTAGTCGTCGGCGCCCGCCTCGAGTCCGGCGACCACATCGTGGGTGTCGGCCCTGGCGGTGACCATGATGATCGGCACGTCGCTCGACCGGCGGATGGATCGGCACACCTCGAACCCGTCGATGCCGGGCAACATGATGTCGATGAGCACGACATCGGTCGGATTGCGTCCGAACAGGTCGAGCGCGTCCTCGCCGTTGTCGGCCTCGTCGACGATCCAGCCTTCGTCCTCGAGCGCGAGCTTGACCGCGGTGCGGATGCGCTCGTCGTCCTCAACGGTCAGAATCCTCGTTCCCACGCACGAATGGTGCCTCATCTGGGCTCGCGATGTGGGGAGGGTCGCCAAGATTCGTCAGGTCGGGGGTGGGTCAGCGGTGACGAGAAGGGCGGCGAGGGCATCGAAGAGCACGGGATGTGCTGCGAGGCAGCAGGTCCCCGAAGGGGGGCCTCCGTCGAGGTCTCCCACGCGCGCTCCCGCCTCGGCGGCGATCACGGACCCCGCCGCCAGGTCCCACGGTTGCAGCCCGCGCTCGTAGTACGCGTCGACCCGGCCACAAGCCACCGAGCACAGGTCGAGCGCCGCACCACCCATGCGGCGGATGTCACGGATGCGGGGGAGCACGGTGGTGAGCACCTCGGCCTGGTGGCGACGCTGACCGGCGTCGTAGGAGAACCCGGTCGCGACGAGTGCATGCGCGAGGTCGGGCGGTGTTCCGAGGCCGAGCACGGCGCCGTTGCGAGTGGCCCCGCCCCCCGCCCGGGCAGAGAACAGGTCACCGGTGAGCGGATCGGCCACGACCCCGATCGACGGTCGACCGTCGATGACGGCCCCGATCGACACGCTGAAGCCAGGATGGCCGTAGACGAAGTTGGTCGTGCCATCGAGGGGGTCGACCACCCAGTCGACCCCGGAGCGACCCGCGATCGAGGACCCCTCTTCGCCCACGAGCCCGTCGTCGGGGCGGGCGCTGGTCAGCAGGTCGACGACGAGGGTCTCGCAGCTGCGGTCGACGTCGGTGACGAGATCGGTGGGGGTGACCTTGGTCGACACGTGCAGATCGGCGTGATGCATCGATGTCCGCAGGTGCTCGGCACCAGCCATGGCCACGCGCTCGGCGAGCGCGAGCAGGGCGTCGAGGTCGGCCACCGGATCAGCTGGGGGGCGAGCTCGGCTGGCCGCGCCGACGCTGGTCGATGCTGTGCCACTCGGTCATGGCCCGCAACGCCAGCACCGCGACGATGGCGACGCCACCGGCGGCCAGGACGGCACCGACCACGCCTCCGATCGTGGACGCGACGCCACCGTCGGTCTGCAGGTCGGTGACCGCGTAGCCGATCAAGCCGCCACACAGGCCGGCGAGCAGGATCGCGGCGAAGGCAAGGGCCCGCGCTCCCGACGATGGAACCGCCGGCTGCAGGGATTGGTGGCGTTCAGCGTTCATCGAGGGTCAGCGTAGTGGGCGAGGCGCCCGTATCTGGAGTGGTCCATTCGACTCATCGCGCTTCACTCGGGGCGGTCGCGGGTCGATACTGGAGATGTGGAACACGCCGCTCAGACCGAACTGGTCCGACTCGACCAAGCCACCGCCGTGCCGCTGCGGCGTCTTGGCGCCCTGCTGCAGGCCGCGCGCGGTGGGGCCGACCTCGACGAGGTGGCCCGGCGCAGCGCCGGCCGCTACGCGCCCGTCGACCTGATCGAGATCGAGCAGGGACGGGTCGACCTGAGCGACGACGAGGTCACCCGTCTGCTCGACCTGTACGGGGCCGACCCTGGCGAGCTGGTGGCGTCACGATCCACCTTGGTCATCGACGTCCACGAGGGCACGGTCGCGGCCGGCCCGTGGTCGACGTCGTTCTCTCCGGAAGCCGACACCGCTGACGACGTCCTGTCCCGCTACCTGGCACTGGTCTATGAGATGCGGGGCCTGCCAGTCGGTACCCCGGTGCCGCTGCGGTCCCTCGACGTGTCGGTGCTGTCCAGCGCCCTGGCGATCTCCAGCGTCGACGTCGAACACCGACTGCACGTGCTCATGGAGGCCGACGACGGTGCCATCGAGCGGCTCCGGACGCTCCTGCGCGCCAAGGTGCTCGTTCCCGTGATCGGATTGGTCGTCGGGGTCACCGGCCTCGGGGTGTTGGTGCTGGTTCCCAGCTCCGACGCCGCTCCCGGCACCGAGCTCGGTCGGGCGGTGGCGGCCACCGCCACCGATTCGTCGGTGGTGATCGGCGAGGGTCTCACCATCGAGGCCCCCGAGGCGACCCCCGCACCCGCACCCGCCCCCGAAGCCGGCACCGACACCGGCACCGGCACCGGAACCCTCACCGAGGATCCGGCCACCCCACCTCCGGCGTCGCCGGCGCCCGCTGCGCCCGATCCCGGCGAGGTCGTGATCGGTGACGGTCTCAGCGTCGAGGCACCCGAACCGGTCGCCCCGCCCGTCTCCGCCCCGGCGGTCGCTCCCGACGGCGAGGTTGTGATCGGTGACGGGCTCACCATCGAGCGCTCCGATCTCGAACCCTGACCCGTCGCGGTTCGCGGTGGTGGTCCGAGTCGAGCACTGCTGCCACACTTGAGTCGTGCATCAGTGGTTGGTCGGAGGGGGAATCGTGCTCGGGCCCGAGGGCCTGTTGCTCGTTCGCAATCGGCGCCGCAACGGGCGGTACGACTGGAGTCCGCCGGGTGGAGTGATCGACGACGGCGAGACGCTGATCGGCGGGCTGACCCGCGAGGTCCGTGAGGAGACCGGGCTGGCGGTCTCGTCGTGGTCGGGGCCGGTCTATGTGATCGAGGCCGTCGCCCCAGGGCTCGGGTGGGAGCTGCGGGTCGAGGCCCACGTCGCCACCGAGTACAGCGGCGCGCTGCGCGTCGACGACCCCGACGGGATCGTCGACGACGCCCGGTTCGTGGGGCTCGACCGCTGCGCGGATCACCTCACCGCGAACCATCCGTGGGTCCGTGAGCCGCTCACCGAGTGGCTGACCGAGCAGTGGGGCGAGAGCCGTCAGTACCGCTACCGGGTCGATGGTTCCCGTCTGAGCGAGCTCGTGGTGACCCGCACCGCCACCGGGGTGTGACCCGGTGGCCACCGCATCCACCATCCTGCACGTCGACATGGACGCCTTCTTCGTGTCGGTCGAGCTGCTGCGGCGCCCCGAGCTGCGGGGACAGCCGGTCGTGGTCGGCGGACACGGTCCCCGGGGAGTGGTGGCCGCCGCGTCCTACGAAGCGCGCGCCCACGGGGTGTTCTCGGCGATGCCGTCGGTCCGGGCGGCTCGCCTGTGCCCCCACGCCGTGTTCCTGCCCGGTGATCACGCGACCTACGCCGCGGTCAGTGCTCGGGTCATGGACCTGTTCCGGGAGTACACGCCACTGGTCGAGCCGTTGTCGCTCGACGAGGCGTTCCTCGACGTCAGCGGTGTCCGACGCCTGCACGGTGACGGCCGGGCGGTGGGGCTTCGCATCAGGGAACGCGTGCTCGAGCAGGAGGGGTTGACAGCCTCGGTGGGCGTCGCCCCATCCAAGTTCATCGCCAAGCTGGCATCGAACGAGGCCAAGCCCACGGCACGGGCGGGCGGCACCCTGCCGGGCGCCGGGGTGGTCGAGGTGCGCCCGGGGGATGAGATCGGGTTCCTGCACCCGCTCCCCGTGTCGGCGCTGTGGGGAGTCGGCCCCGTGACCCTCGATCGACTCCACCGGATCGGCGTGCGCACGATCGGCGACCTGGCAGGGCTGGACCGGGGCGCCGTCGTCGCCGTCCTCGGTACGACCACCGGGAGCCACCTCCACCGACTCTCACACGGCGAGGACGATCGCCCCGTGAGCCCGGATCTCGCGCCCAAGTCGGTGAGCCACGAGGAGACCTTCGCCGCCGACCTCACCGATCCCGACCGACTCACCCGCGAGGTCGTCCGCCAGGCCGATGCGGTGGCCTCACGGATGCGCCGGGCCGGCCTCCGGGGTCGTACGGTCACGATCAAGGTCCGCTTCGGCGACTTCCGCACCATCACCCGGTCCACCACCCTCGCAACGGCGGTGGACTCGGGGCCGATGATCGCCCGTCCGGCAAAGCGGCTGCTGGCCGAGGTCGACACCACGGCGGGCGTGCGATTGCTGGGTGTCGGTGTCACCGGCGTCTCGATCGACGAGCCACGACAGCTCTCCCTCGACGAGTCGGACCCCGGTTGGGACGATGCCAGCCGGGCCGTCGACGAGATCCGACAGCGGTACGGGGAGCGAGCCATCGGCCCGGCGATCGCGGCGGGACCGACAGGAGTGGACCTGGTGCGTCGCGGCGCCCAGCAGTGGGGTCCGAACCAGCCACGGTGATCGCCGTGACGATCGCGGAGAACGGTCCCCGGGCGCGTTGTTGATCATGGTGTCGTGTGCGAGACTGTGAGCTACCAGGGCTTGGACACCGCCGGGTCCGTGGGGTGATAGGGAGCGACGGTGCCGCTTTCCGAAGACGAACAGCGCATCTTGCAACAGATCGAGGAGCAGCTCTACGAGAGCGATCCCGGGCTGGCGCGCGAGGTGGCCAGCACCACCGTCTACACCCACGCCTTCCGGAGCCTCAAGCTCTCCACGGTCGGGTTCATCCTCGGCTGCGTCATCATGATCTTCACCTTGGCGATGTCGTTCGTCTTCGCCTTCGGTGGGTTCCTCCTCATGCTCGCGTCCGCACTGTTCTTCGTGCGTGCCGCACGGACCCTCGGCCGGGCCGGGCTCGAGCAGATGACCCAGTCCATGCGGACCGCCGGGCTGCGCGACTACTTCGGCAACACCAGCCAGCGCATGCGCGACCGCTTCCGCGGCGAGGAGTGACCGCCAAGGCCTCCGGGCCGGCTCGGCCGGTCGGCCTCAGCTGAGCCCTGTCAGCTGACCCCAGTCACCTGGCCCACTGGGTGAGCACCGCGTGGCGCCGCTGCCGGCGGGTTCCCCGGCGGTGGGGGAGCGCTCGGCGAGGGTCGAGACGGTCGGCGACACGCTGTGACCGGCTGCGGGCGGCTCGGATCGCGGCGGTGGCCAGGCGGGCGGCACCATTGGCCTGGGTGGCTTCGTCGTCGAGCACCAGATCGGGCGCGTAGCGGGCGGTCGAGGCCATCTCGGCGAGGGTGCGCACCGGGGAGTCGGCGTCGCGGACCGCAGCGGCGAGGCGGGCGGCGAACTCGCGGTGGGTCTCGGTGGGACCCGGACGCACCGCGATCGACCGTGCCGCATCGGTGACCTCGGCCCAGGCGGCGAGCACCAGGCCCGGAGGGTGGGTCCCGAGCCGTCGGCGCCGCACCCAGCGGCGAAGTCCGACCGCCGAAGCCACCAGCATGGCCCAGCAGGCCAGCACGCCCGCGGCCGCGGCGATGGCGATCAGCGGTGTCGGCAGCCCGTCGTCGCCGCCTCCCGGGGTCGCGGAGGCGTCGCCGCCGCTCAGGTCTCCGAAGACGTCGGGCAGCGTGTCGTCCAGGGTGGGGGTCGGTCCCTGCTCGGCCTCGGTCGTGGTGGTCGTGGCGGAGTCGCCGAAGCCACCTTCCTGGTCGGCCGCCACCCCGGTGTGGCGCTCGGATCGTGGATCGCCCCGGCCCGGTGTCGGCTCGAAGGGCACCCACCCGACACCCTGGAACCACACCTCGGGCCAGGCGTGGGCGTGCTCGCCTCGCACGACGTAGCGGTCGGGGTCGGTGGGGGAAGGCTCGCCCACGGTGAACCCCACCGCCACCCGCGAGGGAAGGCCGGCCACCCGGGCCATGGCTGCGAACGAGGCCGAGAACTGCTCGCAGTAGCCGGTCCGGTCCTCGATCAGGAAGCGCACCAGCTCGGAGTCCGAGTGACCCGGCTGCACCTCGACCGAGTACTCGAACTCGTCGCGGAGGAAGTCCTGCAGCGCCAAGGCGCGGTCGTAGGGCGTGTCGGCATCGGCGACCACCGACTCGGCGAGCTCGACGACCCGCTGGTCGATCTCGGGGAGCTCCAGGTATCGATCGGCGATGCTCGAGGGCACCTCATCGGGAGCGGCGCGCAGGTCCTCGGGGTCGTGGACGCCCACCAGGGATTCGACCCTGTACTCGAGCCCGTCGTAGGCGCCCTCCTCGCGCTCGAGCAGCGCGGTGGAGGTCCGGTCATCCCAGCGGATGGCCTCGTCCCCGGTGTCGATGCGGGCCGCCTGGTAGGCCGCTGGAAGGTAGGGCGATGCCAGCGCCCCGATCTCGAAGTGTTGCTCGACAGGTGTGGTCGATCCGGACCGATCGCCGCGCAGCAGGGTGCCACCGACGGTCCGGAAGGTGGTCTCCAGCGTGAACGTCTGGCCGTCGAAGTCGTCGAGGGCCATCGTCCGCCAGTAGGACGGTTCGCTCGATTCGACGGTGAAGGCCACCTCGCTCGACTGGTTCACGAGGCGCGACCGGATGTCGACCAGCGGGTTGACCACGATCCGCGAACCATCCCCACCACCGCCCCGCCAGGTCCACAAACCCTCGTCGCCGGCACCGGGCAACGACGGCCCGACGAGCATCGCGGCAAGGGCGGCGACGGCGGTGAGGCTCCCACCCAGGCGCACCAACGCCACTGGGCCTCGGTCGTCGTCGCCGGGGAGCCATGTCGCTGCGGTCCCCCGGGTCAGCGCCCGCACCACCAGCACGAACCCGAAGGCGAACACGGTGAAGGCGATCGTTGCGGTGATCCGGCCATCTCCCGCCCCGAGGACCGAACAGAACACGAACACCGTCAAGGGCGGGATGAGGGCCTGGATCTCGGCTCCGAGCCGGAAGGCGGCGATGTCCGACATCGTGGCGACGACTGCCACGCCGATCATGGAGGCGATCACGAACCCGGCGATCGGCTCGGTGGGTGCCCTGGCCTCGGGGTAGAGCATCAGGGCCTCATCGAGCGCCCCGGCGACGACCCGAAGCGTCTCCGAGGTGGGGAGGAGGTATCTGAGCGTGTCGGGGGCGTGGATCCAGGAGATGACGAGGGCGGTCCCCAGCGCCACCGCGGCGAGTTGGAGCACCACGCCGACGCCGAGCCGTCGAAGCAGAGCACCGGCACCGTGCGCGAGCGCAGCGGTGAGCAGCAGCGGCACCAGCCAACCGCCGCTGTCGTCGAAGAGGCGACCGAACCCGACTGCCACCGTCGCGGTGACGGCGAAGAGCGCGAGCTCGGCCACCACGAGTCGGAGGCCGCCGGCGGGGCTCATGTGGGCGATCCCTCGACGGTGGCCAGTCGTGCGGTCGATCGGGCGCCGGATCGCCGACGTCGGGCCATCGCCTCGTTCCAGGCGGCCGGGAAGGGGGTCGCGCCGGTGACATGGATCTCGGTGGGTGTGGTCGAACCGACCTGCTCCGCGTCGCGGGTGCGGTGATCCCATGCCGAACGGTCGATCAGCACCGTGGTGAGAGTGGAGAACCGAGGCCGGAGCGCATCGACCCGAGCCCGATCGTGCTGGGTCAGCGCACCCGAGACCATCACCAGCGCCCCACCATGTGAGGTTCGGGTCACCGACTCGAGGATGCGGTTGAGCTGGGCGCCGTGGGACAGCCCGACGGTGGCGAGATACTCGAGCACGGCCGCGTAGGCGGCGTTGCCCGGCACGAAGCCGGAGTCGGTGCCATCGGTGCACACCAGCCGGAACAGGTCGCCGTCGCGGCGGGCGGCGGTGAGGATGCTGGCCGCAGCCGAGACGCTGAGGTCGAGCGAGGCCTCGTTCTGGGAGTCGGCCCGCAGGTCGAGCAGGACGGTCGCACGGCTCTGGGTCGGCAGCTCGGTCTGGCGCACGAGCAGCTCGTCGAAGCGTGCGGTCGACGGCCAGTGCACCCGTCGCAGCTCATCGCCGATCTCGAAGGGACGCAAGGCGAAGAACTCCTCGGCGCTGGACCCGAGCGAGCCGGGCGACTGGTTGGTCGCCTCGGGATCGTGGCCGGCGGCCTCGGGGAGCCCGACGATGGGGTCGATCCGCGGGTAGATGGTCAGCTCGGTGCGCCCGGCGCCGCGCACCTGCACCGAGGTCAACCCGAACGGATCGCCGAGGACGACGTCGAGGGGGCCGATGGTGATGATCCCGCGACGTTCGGTGGGGAGGCGGTAGGCGGCCCGGGCCTGCCCACCCGGTTGGATCGGGGCCAGACCCAGGTCGGCGCCACGTGTTCCGCTGACGGCGTCGACGATGCGCAGCACCGGAGTCGGACGGTGGCTCCTGTTGGTGACGGCGAGCTCGATGCGACTCGGGGCGCCCGCGTGCACCCGCGGGGGGTGGACGTCGCGCCGCACGCCGACATCGAGCTCGAGCAGCGCTGCCCGGACCACCACGATCACCACCAGTGCACCGAGTGCGGCACCGAGCAGGAACAGCTCGAGGGTGCCGAGCACGCGGCCGAGCCCGATCATGGCGATCGCGGCGATCGCCACCCCCCAGCCCTGACGGGTCAGCATGCGGGCGTCCGGAGGATCATCGGCCGTCCCAGCTCGGTGCCGGCACCGTGCGGAGGATGTCGTCGACGGCCTCGGCGGTGCTTCGACCCTGGAGCTCGGCCTCGGGGGTGAGCATGAGGCGATGCCCGAGGACGGGGTGGGCCAGGGTCTTGAGGTCGTCGGGGATGACGAAGCCGCGGCCGTTGAGCGCGGCGAGCGCCCGCGCCGCGCGGAGCCAGCCGAGCGTGGCGCGAGGGGACATGCCGAGCGCGAGCGACCGATGTTGACGTGTGGCCCCCGCGAGGTCCACGAGGTAGCGCGAGATCTCGGGATGGACCCGTGCGGTCCGGGCGACCTCGACCATGGTCTGGATCTCCGCGGCGGAGGTGACCGGCGAGAGCTGATCGAGGACCCCGCCCTGGCCGTGGGTCTCGAGGATCGACAGCTCGCCCTCGGCGGAGGGGTAGCCGACCGAGATGCGCATCAGGAACCGGTCGAGCTGGCTCTCGGGAAGGGGGTAGGTGCCCTCGTACTCGATCGGGTTCTGGGTGGCCATCACCATGAACGGGCGGGGGAGCGGGTAGGTGTTGCCGTCGACGGTCACCTGCTCCTCGGCCATGGCCTCGAGCAGCGCGGACTGGGTCTTGGGCGATGCCCGGTTGATCTCGTCTCCGAGCACGATCCCGTTGAAGATGGGTCCGCGACGGAACTCGAAGCTGCTGTCGCTGCGGTTCCACACGCTCATGCCGACCACGTCGGAGGGCAACAGGTCGGGGGTGAACTGGACCCGTCCGAACGGGAGGTCGATCGATCGGGCGACCGCCTTGGCCAGGCTGGTCTTGCCCACGCCGGGCACGTCCTCGATGAGCAGGTGGCCCTCGGCGACGATCGCCAGCAGCACCAGTTCGATGGCGCGACGCTTGCCCTGGATGACCCGCTCGACGTTGGTGATCACGGCGTGAGCGGTCTCGGCGAAGGCGGCGGCCTGGGCGTCGGTGTCGGAGATGGCCACGTGGGTGCTCCTCGATGTGGTCGGAGTTGGGGACCCGGCGCCGGGCCGCCGTCGGCGGAGCGCATCCACGGCGCTCTGTCGCACCCAGCGTAGGCCGGGGGTTGGGCGCGTTCTGTTCGGTCGGTGGTCGCTAACGTGGCCGGATGGCAGTGGTCGTCGCGATCGACATCGGCGGCACGAAGCTGGCCGCCGGAATGGTCGACGACACCGGGCATGTGCTCGAACGTCATCAGGTGCCGACTCCCGACGCCGGTGGCGAGGTGATCTGGCAGCGGCTGGTCGAGCTGGTCGATCCGTTCGTGCAGGCCGCTGGAGGGGGCGGGGCGGAGGGGATCGGTGTCGGGTGCGGCGGGCCGATGACGCCGGGCGGCGAGGCGGTGTCACCCCTGAACATCGCCGGGTGGCGCGGCTTCCCGCTGCGCGACCAGATCGCCGCGCGCTGGGCTCTGCCGGTGTGGGTCGACAACGACGCCAAGGCGCTGGCCCTGGCCGAGGGGTGGATCGGTGCGGCGGCGGGCGAGTCGGACTTCATGGCCATGGTCGTGTCGACCGGGGTGGGGGGTGGGATCGTGCTCGACGGACGGCTGCTCGGCGGCGCCGCAGGCAACGCCGGCCACATCGGCCACGTGGTGGTCGAACCCGACGGGGCGACCCTTCCCGAGCACGCGCCGGGCACACTCGAAGCCGAAGCATCCGGGACCGCCATCGAGCGCTCCACGGGGCGGCCCGCCGCCGAGGCCGATCGGGCCACCGTCGAACGGGCGGGGCGGTTGGTGGGCCGGGCCGCCGGTTCTGTGTGCAACCTGCTCGATGTGCGACTCGTGGTGGTGGCGGGCTCGGTGGCGCTCGGTTACGGGGCGCCCTTCTTCGCCGCCGCCCAGCGCGAGATGGACCAGATCTGTGTCCTCGACTTCTCCCGGGGCGCGAGCGTGGTCCCGGCGGGCCTGGGTGCCGACGGCCCCCTCGTGGGCGCGGCCGCGGTCGCGTGGCGCAACGTCGGCCTCGACATCGGCATCGCCTGAGGCGGCGCTGGATACGATCGTGGCCATGCGACCGGTACCGGTGATGAGGGGACGGACGGAGGTGGGCTGGACGCGCGTGGTCCTCGCCATCGTGTGCCGTCCGTGGCTCTGGCCGGTGGCGACCACGACCTTCGTCGGACTGATCCCCCGTCGCTGGTGGGCCCGACACCCGTGGCTGCCGGTTCCCGATGCCGGCTTCCTCACGTTCCGGCTCACCACGGCGTTCGGGCCCGATCCCTCAGCGCCGCCCCCTGCCGAGGTGATCTCGTTCCTGAGGTGGTGCCGTACGTGGCCGCGCGTGGTCCGGCGATGAGGCCCTCGTCCGCGCCGGCGCCGGCAGCGATCTCTCCCGAGCCGGGACCGGCAGGAAGCTAGTCTGCTGCGATGGGTCGGGCCTTGGTGCTCAACGCGAGCTATGAGCCACTGTGTGTGGTCCCGGCCCGCCGCGCGGTGGTGCTGGTGCTGTCCGAGAAGGCCGAGATCGTCCACGAGTCGGGTGACGAGTACCGCTCCGAGCGCCTCAGCGTGGCGGTCCCCTCGGTCGTGAGGCTCCGCTACTACGTCCGTGTCCCCTACGAACGAGCCACTGCTCTGTCCCGTCGGGCGGTGTTCCATCGCGATGGTGGGCGGTGCCAGTACTGCGGCGGATCCGCCGAGAGCATCGACCACGTCGTTCCCCGCAGCCGTGGCGGGTCACACGTGTGGGAGAACGTGGTCGCCGCCTGTCGCCGCTGCAACGCCGCCAAGGGCGACCGCCTGCTGGCCGAGACGCCGATGACGCTGCGGACACGGCCGGCGACGCCGCGCGAGCTCAGCTGGATCATCGTGGCGGTCGCCGATGTGCCCGAGCTGTGGCAGCAGTACCTCCAGCCCAGTCGCCTCATCCCGGCCTAGCCGAAGGTGGGCGATCTGTTCCCCTCGGGACCGCTGCAGCGGATCGATCTGATCAGGGTGTGCGTCCCTCTGGTCACCCCTCTGGTCTCGGCCCACGGAGCCGAGCACGATCGGTGGTCGATCCTGGTCCGGGTGGTCGGGGTCGACGACGCCGAGGGCTGGGGTGAGTGTCCGGCCTTGGCCGCCCCCACCTACACCTCCGAGTGGCACGAGGGGGCCTGGTCGGTGCTGCTCAACCACCTCGGGCCTGCCGCGCTGGCCGGTCGCCCCGCCGGCATCAGGGGCCACCCCATGGCGGTGAGCGCCATCGAGGGCGCGCTGATCGATCTCGAGCTGCGCCGGCGCGGCGTCTCGCTCGCCGATGCGTTGGGCGCAACCCAGCAGCGGGTGGCGACCTGCGCCGTCCTCGGAGTCGGCACCGACATCGATCGGTTGCTCGCCGAGGTCGGACAGCGGCTCGATACCGGGGTGCGGGCGGTCAAGCTCAAGGTGGCGCCGGGGTGGGACGCCGAACCGTTGCGCGCGGTGCGCGAGGCGTGGCCCGACCTGTGGCTGGCCGCCGACGCCAACGGCTCCTTCGGTGATGCCGGTCCGGGTGAGCTCGACTGGTTGGACGAGCTGGGGTTGGCCTATCTCGAGCAGCCGCTGGCGCCCGACGATCTGGTCGGTTCCGTCCGGTTGGCCGATCGCATGCGCACACCGATCGCCCTCGACGAGTCGGCCACCAGCGCAGGGATGGTCGAGACGGCCCTGGCACTGGGTCCGGTCGGGGCCGTGAACCTGAAGCCGTCGCGGTTGGGCGGACTCGTGGCCTGTGCCGACGTCCACGCCATGCTGGTCGAGCGCGGCGTCGCCATGTGGTGCGGGGGCATGCTCGAGCTCGGCATCGGACGCGCCGCGGCGCTCGCCGTCGCCGCCCTGCCGGGCGCCACGTTGCCGACCGACCTCGGGCCGTCGGCGGCCTATGTCCTCGACGACGTCACCGATCCGATCGTGCTCGAGTCCGACGGGATGCTCTCGGTGCCGGCCGGGCCGGGGATCGGACGGGTTCCTGATCCCGGTCGACTCGACGACGTCACCGTCGCTCGGCGATCGATCGGTGGCTGAGCCCGAGATCGTCGCCGCCGATCTGGTGCGCGGGTGGCGGGTCGAACGGCGCCGGGGCACTGCGGCCGACCTGCACGATGCCGAGGTGCGCCCCGATGTCGAGGCATCGGTCTGGATCTGCGAGCCCCTGCGGCCGGCACTGGTGCTCGGGAGCACCCAGCGTGACCTGGTCGTGCCGCCGGGGCCTCTCGAACGGGGCGGCATCGATCTGGTTCGTCGCCGCAGCGGCGGGGGAGCGGTGCTGCTGCTTCCCGGACGGTCGACCTGGATCGACTTCGTGATCCCCGTCGGCCACTCGCTGTGGGACGCCGATGTCGGTCGCGCCACCCACTGGGTGGGCGACACCATGGCCCGCGCGCTCACCTCCTCGGGGATCGAGTCCGTGCCACATCGGGGAGCGATGCGCCCGAGCGATTGGTCCCGGCTGGTGTGCTTCGCGGGCCTCGGCCCCGGCGAGGTCGTCGATCCCCGTGGGCGCAAGCTGGTGGGCCTGTCCCAGCGGCGCACCCGTCACGCTGCTCGGTTCCAGACGGTCCTCTACCACCGCGGTGAGCCGTCCGAGATCGTCGACCTGCTCGGCCTCGGCGCACCCGAGGCCGAGCAGGTGGCCGCTGTGCTCGAGGCCGGCGCGCGGTCGGTGGCGGTGGACCCCGACGCCTTCGTCGAGGCGCTGCTCGGGTCGCTGCCCCTGTCTCGCTGAACCATCCGGCCCCCTGACCCGATCGCGTGACCTCACGCGGTCGAACTCGCGCGTTCCGCGCGCGGTTGTCGGGGGTCCAGAGGGGGCGAGTGGTTGACGAGTGGGAGCGAGGGGCGTAAAGTGGGGCGAAATGGAGGACAGGGGAGCACAGGTTCCGTCCAGTCCCATCGCCCTCCACCCACCGACAGCCATCCATCCCGAACCCAGCAAGCGGCCTGATCCACGAGAGGGGGCGCCGTGTTCCTCGGAACCTTCGAGCACTCCCTCGACGACAAGGGGCGAGTGGTGCTCCCGTCGGCGTTCCGCAGCGCGCTCGCTGAGGGAGGGGTGCTGGCCAAGCTCGACGACTGCATCGGTCTCTGGACCCCGGAGGAGTTCGAAAAGGTGGCATCGCTGCTGCAGGACAAGGTGAGAGAGGGCCAGGTCAGCCAGGACGCGCTGCGCGTCTTCGCCGCCGATGCCGCCACCGTCCGGCCCGACTCACAGGGCCGCATCTCGATCCCGCCCCGTCTCCGCGAGCACAGCGGTCTCGACCGCGAGCTGATCATCAACGGTCGACTCGATCGCATCGAGCTCTGGAGCGTCGAGCGGTGGTCCGGGGTCAGCACCGACGCCGACTCCAAGCTCGCCAGCGCAGTCTCGGTCATCGGGCTCTGACCATCGATCTCCACGTCCCGTCCCCGAACACCGACAGGTTCTGACACGACCACCCCCAACACGGCGACAGCCGCTCATGTGCAACCCCCCGACCGGCGAGATGGAAGGCCCCTACTCCGCCCGCTTCCCATTCAGTCCGATCGGGGAGACATCCCGACGGGCGTTCGGCGGTCGGGGGGTTGCAGATGAGCGGCGGTTCGATCCGAGGATGACGATGGACAACCACACTCCCGACCACAGCGACCGTTCACCCGCCGACGGGTTCGAGCACCGACCGGTCATGGTCGAGGAGATCGTCGCGCTGTTCGAACCGGTCCCAACCGGACTGGTGGTCGACGCCACGATCGGGGGCGGCGGACACGCGCACGCGGTGCTGGACTCCCGGCCCGATCTCGTCCTGCTCGGGCTCGACCAGGACGCCGACGCCATCGCCGCGGCCACCGAGCGCCTGGCCCCCTTCGGCGACCGGGTGACGATCCGTCGAGCCCGGTTCGACGAGCTCACCCAGGTGGTCGAGTCCATCGGGCACCTCGACGTGGTGGCCGTGTTGTTCGACCTCGGCGTCAGTTCCTGGCAGCTCGACGACGCCGCCCGGGGCTTCAGCTACCGCCGGCCCGCACCGCTCGACATGCGGATGGACCAGCGGTCCGAGCGCAGCGCCGACGACGTGGTGAACCGCTACTCCGAGCGGGACCTGAGCCGGGTCCTTCGCACCTACGGCGACGAGCGCTTCGCCCGTCCGATCGCGCGGGCGATCGTCGCCGCGCGCCCGGTGCACACCACCGTCGACCTCGCCGAGGTCGTCCGGTCCGCCATCCCCGCCCCGGCCCGGCGTCGGGGTGGACATCCCGCCACCCGCTCGTTCCAGGCCATCCGCATCGAGGTCAACCAGGAGCTGGCCGTGCTGCCCAGCGCGATCGACCAGGCCGTCGCCCTGCTCGTCCCGGGCGGACGGTGTGCGGTGCTGACCTACCACTCGGGCGAGGACCGCATCGTGAAGGAACGGTTCCTGGTGGCCGAGTCCGGTGGCTGCACCTGTCCCGATCATCTGCCCTGCGTCTGTGGCGCGGTGCCCAAGGTGCGTCTGTTGCGTCGCGGCGGTTGGACCCCGACCGCTGACGAGCGTGCCACCAACCGTCGGGCCGAGAGCGCGCGCCTGCGCGCGGTCGAGAAGCTGGAGGCCGCGGCGTGAGCATCCTGAGCATCGAGGCCCCTGCCCGGCGAGGTGCCGGCCCCGATCGGGTCGGCGATCCGGCTCCACGTCGCGACGACCGTCCTCCGCTGCGCCTGGTCGAACCGGAGGCCCCACGGCGTCGACTTCGCGTGGGGGTCGTCGGCACCACGCTGCTCGTGGCGCTGTGTGCCGGCATCTTCGGACTGGCCGCGGTTCACACCCTGGTCGTGCAGGCCCAGTTCGAGCTCGACCGCCTCGACCAGCAGGTGGCCGACCGCCAGGGCGAGCTCGACTCGCTGCGCCTGGAGGTCGCAGGGCTCGAATCGCCCGAGGCCATCACCGAGGCCGCTCGTGACCTCGGGCTGGTGACGCCCTCCGAGCGGGTCTACCTGGATCCCGTGCAGACTCCGGTGCCCGAGCGCGGGCCTGGCGCCGAACGGGGCCCGCCCCCGCCGGGCGAGGAGCAGGCAGCCCGATCGGTGGCCGGCGGACGATGAGCAGGCGCCCCCCGGTCACACGTCGCGCCGGTGGGCTGGTCCGGTCCTCGGGGACCTCCCCGTCTCCCCGACGTGTCCATCGACGCCGCCTCTGGGGGTTGTTGATCGCGCTCACGATGTTGTTCGTTGGTGTGGTCGCCCGGGTCGCGGACCTGCAGCTCGTGGCCCAGGAGCGCTACGTCGCCTACGGTCAGAACCAGCGCCTGCGGTCGGAGGTGCTGCCTGCCAGCCGCGGATCGGTCCTGGATCGCAGCGGTGCCGAGCTCGTGCTGTCGGTCCCGGCGACCACGGTCTGGGCAGACCCCAGCCGTGTGACCGACCCGGCCGGAGCCGCGGAGGCCTTGGCGCGCCTGCTCGACCTCGACCCCTCATGGCTGCGGGAGCGCTTCAGCCGCGTCTCGCGGTTCGAGTACCTTGCCCGCCAGGTCGACGACGAGACCGCGGCGGCGGTCGCCGAGCTGGACCTCGAGGGCGTGTACCTCCGGGCCGAACCGGCCCGGGTGCGTCCCTCGGGGGACCTGGCGCGCACCGTGCTGGGCGATGCCGACATCGATGGTGGTGGGGTCTCGGGGGTCGAGCTGCAGTTCGACGACTTCCTGAGTGGCACGCCCGGCGAGGTCGTGTTCGAGCGCAGCCTCAACGGAGGGGTGCCGATCCCGGTCGGAGAGCATCAGGTCGAGCCCGCCCGTCGCGGCGACGATGTGGTCTTGACCATCGACGGATCGTTGCAGCACCTCGCCGAGGAGGCGCTGGCCGACTGGGTGGTCGAGATGGAGGCCGATCACGCCTCGATGATCGTCAGCGTTCCCGGGACCGGTGAGGTCCTGGCCATGGTCAACCTCTCCACCGATCCCGACAGCGGCGAGGCGGTGCCGTCGGGATACAACCAGGCCCTGGTCGACAGCTTCGCCCCGGGCTCGGTGCTGAAGCTGGTGACGGTCGCCGCCTCGCTCGAGGAGGGGCTCAGCACACCGTGGCGCGAGCTGCGCGTGCCCGCTCAGCTCCTGGTCGCCGACAGCTGGTTCCACGACTCCACGCCACATGCCACCGAGCCGTGGTCGGTGAGTCGCATCCTCGTCGACTCGTCCAACGTCGGTGCGATCATGCTCGGTCAAGAGCTGGGGGAGCAGCGGGTCAGCTCCTACCTCGAGGACTTCGGCTTCGGTGAACCCACCGGGATCGGGTTTCCCGGTGAGAGCCCCGGTCTCCTGCGCCCGGTGGAGGACTGGCACGGGTCCGACATCGCGGGCAACGTGATCGGTACCGGTGTTTCGGTCACCGCGGCTCAGGTCCTCGCCGCCTACAACGTGGTCGCCAACGACGGAGTCCACGTGCCGCTGCGGCTCGTCTCGGCTCACGTCGACGCCGAGGGCGACCGCCATGAGGTCCCCGTCGCCGAATCCCACCGGGTCATCTCCGAACGCACGAGCGATCAGGTCGCCACCATGCTCACCGAGGTGATCGACGAGGGCACCGGACGGCGGGCCGCCGTGCCCGGCTACGAGGTGGCGGGCAAGACCGGAACCGCATGGAAGCGTCTCGACGACGGCGGGTTCGGCGAGGCCGGCAGCCGACGCTACATGGCCACCTTCGTGGGGTTCGCGCCGGTCGAGGACCCCAGGGTCTCGGTGATCGTGGTGGTCGACGACCCCACGAGCAACTACTCCGGTGGGGCCGCGGCGGCGCCCGCGTTCGCCCGCGTCACCGAGCACGCGCTGCGCCTGCTCGACGTGCCGCCAAGCCGGGTTCGGACCGATGGTGCATCGGAACCTATCCTGGTGTCGGCCTCGAGCCCCTCGGCGGAGTCCGCCAGAGTCCGAGCGCCCGTGGTCGCAGATCCTGCCGCGGGTGACGCCGCAGCAGGAGATGCCCGTGATCGCTGAGCCGAGAGCCACCCATGAGGTGGCGCTGGGAGAGCTGGCTCGATGTGCCGGTGCCGGGCTGATCGGCACCACCGATGGACCGCCTGCCGACGGGGTCCTGGTCACCGACGTCGTCCACGACTCCCGCCACGTCGGGCCCGGGCACCTCTTCGTGTGCATCCGCGGCACCAGCGTCGACGGTCACGACCTCGCGATCGACGCGGTCGCCGCTGGAGCGGTCGCCCTCGTCGTCGACCATCGACTCGAGATCGGGGTGCCCCAGCTTCATGTCGATGACACCCGGGTCGCGATGGCCCCCATCGCCGCCTGCTTCTTCGGCCATCCCGCCGAATCGATGACCGTCATCGGCGTCACCGGCACCAACGGCAAGACCACGGTCGTGCACCTGCTGCGGTCGATCCTCGAGCAGGCTGGAACGGCTGCGGCGACGATCGGAACGCTCACCGGGGGTCACACCACGCCCACCACCCCCGAGGCGCCGGAGCTGCAGCGACGCCTGGCCGCCCTCCTCGCTCGCGGCACCGAAGCGGTGGCCATCGAGATCTCCTCCCACGCGCTGTCGCTGCACCGCGTCGACGCCATCGTCGCCGATATCGCCGTCTTCACCAACCTGAGCCGTGACCACCTCGACTTCCATGCCAGCATGGACACCTACTTCCAAGCCAAGGCCCGACTCTTCACGCCCGCCCACGCGCGGCAGGCAGTGGTCAACCTCGATGACTCCCACGGCCGGCTCCTGTTCGACGCGGCGTCGATCCCCACGATCGGCTACCGGCTCGCCGATGCCTCCGGGCTCCAGCTCCACCCGGACCACAGCAGCTTCGTGTGGGAGAGCCAGCACGTCACCCTGCCGTTGGTGGGCCGGGCGAACGTGTCCAACGCCTTGGCCGCCGCAACGGTGGCCCGCCTGCTCGGCATCCCGACCGCCACCATCGCCGATGGCCTCGAGCGGGTCGAGCCGGTCCGGGGCCGCTTCGAGCGGGTCGACCTCGGTGCCGGGTTCGAGGCGATGGTCGACTACGCGCACACCCCCGACGCGCTGAGCCAGCTGCTGGAGACCGCCAACGAGCTGACCGGCAGCGGCCGGGTCCACCTGGTGGTGGGCTGCGGGGGAGACAAGGATCGCACCAAGCGGGTCCCGATGGGCGACGCTGCGGCCCGGCTGGCCGACCACGTGGTGCTCACCAGCGACAACCCCCGCAGCGAGGATCCTTACGCGATCATCGACGAGATGCGCGCAGGGATGAGCACGACCGAACACGTCGACATCGAGATCGAGGCCGACCGTCGTCAGGCCATTCGCCGGGCGCTTGCTGCTGCCGCGCCCGGCGACCTGGTCGTGGTCGCGGGCAAGGGACACGAGACCGAACAGATCATCGGCGACCAGACGATCCCCTTCGACGACCGCGTCGTGGTCGTCGAGGAGTGGGAACGATTGAACGGGACCGTGCGGTGATCCAGCTGCTCATCGCGGTGACGGTCTCGATCGCCGTGTCCCTCGCGACCACCCGGTACCTCATCGCCTGGCTCACTTCGCATCGCATCGGTCAGCCGATCCACGACGACGTGCCCGAAGGCCACACCACCAAGGCCGGCACTCCCACGATGGGCGGTGTCGCCATCGTCGCCGGTCTCCTGGTGGGATATGCCGCCACCAACCTCTACCGGGGCGTCTACACCCGTACCGGCATCATCGTCGTGCTCGCGATCGCGGCAGCGGGTCTGGTCGGACTCGTCGACGACTGGATCAAGGTGTCACGGGAACGGAACCTGGGCCTGACCAAGCGGGCCAAGCTGGCCGGCTTGGTGCTCGTGGCGGGCGGGTTCATCGTGTCGATGCTGGCGTTCACCGGTGTCAGCACCGAGCTGGCCTTCACCAGGGCCGGGCACCTCGGCGTCGATCTCGGCGAGTGGGGGTGGGCGCTGTTCGCCTTGTTGTTGATCATGGGCAGCACCAACGCGGTCAACTTCACCGACGGCCTCGACGGCCTCGTCGGTGGTTCGGCCACTCTCGGGTTCGCGGCGATGACCGTCATCGGGTTCTGGGCGTTCCGCAACCCCGAGCTGTACGAGGTCAGCCACGCCCTCGACCTCGCCATCGTCGCGGTCGCGATGCTCGGCGCGTGTCTGGGCTTTCTGTGGTGGAACGCCTCGCCGGCTCAGATCTTCATGGGTGACACCGGCTCGCTGGCGATCGGAGCTGCCTTCGCCACTCTGGCGCTCGCCACCAACACCCACTTGCTGCTCGTGTTCATCGGCGGGCTCTACGTCATGGAGGCGTTGTCGGTGATCATCCAGATCGCCAGCTTCCGTCTGACCGGCCGGCGGGTGTTCCGGATGGCTCCCATCCATCACCACTTCGAGCTGCGCGGCTGGCCGGAGACGACGGTGATCGTGCGCTTCTGGATCTTGGCCGGGATCGCCACCGCGGTCGGTCTCGGCCTGTTCTACGCCGACTTCATCACCAACACCGACCTCCCCGCCCGGGTGGTGCCGGGGTGAACCCGACGGGCTCCGGCCCGGGTCCGACGATCGTGGTCGGCCTCGGCATCACCGGCAGGGCAGTGGTCGATGCGCTCCTCGCCGACGACCGCGAGCTGGTGGTGATCGATGACCGTCCCTCCCCCGAGGTCAGGCACTTCGTCGACAGCCGCGGTCTGGAGCTGATCGAATCTCCCGATCCCGACGAGGTCGCTCGCCTGGTGGGTGGCGCGTCGCGGCTCATCCCCGCGCCCGGATTGCCCGACCGGCATCCGGCGATCCGAACGGCGCGCCGCCTCGGCGTCGCCGTCCAGTCCGAGTTCGACCTGGCCGCGGAACGGGACGATCGTCCCGTGGTGGCGGTGACCGGCACCGACGGCAAGACCACGGTCACCACGATGGTGGCGGCCATGCTCGAGGCCAGCGGACGGGCCACCTCCCTCGCCGGCAACAACGACACGCCGCTGATCGCGGCGATCGCCGATCAGCGCCCCGAGGTGTTCGTGGTCGAAGCCTCGTCGTTCCGTCTCGGACACAGCCAGCGCTTCGCGCCCGTCGTCGCCACCTGGTTGAACTTCGCTCCCGATCACCTCGATGTGCACGACAGCCTCGATGCGTACGAGCGGGCCAAGGCGTCGATCTTCGACCATCAACCCGCGGACGGCGTCGCCATCACCAACGCAGGCGATCCGGTGGTGAGTCGTCACCGCGGGCGGGGCGCGGCCCGCCACCTCACGTTCTCCGCCGGTGATGGCGACTACCGAGTGGACAGCGGCTGGCTGGTCACCGACAGGGGAGAGCGCATCGTCGCGGTCGATGAGATGAGCCGCCGAGCGCCCCACGACATCGAGAACGCGCTGGCCGCCGCCGCCACGGCGTGCAGCGCCGGAGCCGATCTGGTGGCCGTGGCCGAGGTACTGGGCAGCTTCGAAGGCCTGGCGCACCGCGCCCAGCTCATCGACGAACAGGGCGGGGTCCGCTTCGTCGACGACTCCAAGGCCACGGTGCCTCACGCAGTGATCGCCGCGGTGCGGGGCTGTGCGCACGTCGTGCTCATCGCCGGGGGCCGGAACAAGGGACTCGATCTGACCGCGCTACGGGAGGTGAGCGACCGCGTCCGGGCGGTGGTGGCCATCGGCGAAGCCGCGTCCGAGGTTCGCGCTGTGTTCGCACCCATGGGGATCAGCGTCGTCGATGCCGACTCCATGGACGACGCGGTCGGGAGCGCCAGCATGCTCGCCCGGGTCGGCGACACGGTCCTCCTCTCGCCGGGCTGCACGTCCCATGATTGGTACGACAACTTCGCCGAACGGGGCGATGACTTCGGTCGGGCCGTCCGAGCCCTGCACACCGGAACAGGTGCCTCATGATCACAGACGAACCCACCGAGACCCGCCCACGGTCGGGGCCCCGCCTCCTTGGCCGACCGAGGGGACGCCGCACCGGGCTCTTCATGGCGCTGTTGGCCATCGTGGTGCTGCTCTGCCTGCTCGGACTGGTCATGGTGATGTCGGCCTCGTCGGTCGTCGGGCTCTACCAGTTCGGCTCGTCCTGGTACTTCGTGAAGCGTCAGGCGATCTGGCTCGGTGCCGGCCTCGTCGTCCTCGTGCTCACCATGCGGATCGACTACCACGTCTGGCGCCGGCTGGCGGTCCCGTCGCTGCTGGTCTCGCTCGGGTTGCTCGTGCTCGTGCTCATCCCCGGCATCGGCCGCGAGGTCTACGGTGCGACCCGCTGGCTGGGGATCGGTCCCGTCCAGATCCAGCCGTCGGAGTTCGCCAAGTTCGGCCTCGTCCTGTTCACCGCCGACCTGCTCGCCCGGCGGGCCCACCGGATGCACGACCTGCGCATCACCCTGAAGCCGGTGGCGGTGGTCACCGCGGTCGTGGCGGGGCTGGTGCTGTTGCAGCCGAACCTCGGCACCACCATGGTCATCGGCGCCATCGCCGTGGCCATGCTGTTCGTGGCCGGCACCCCGCTGCTCCCCCTTGCCGGACTCGGTATGGGCGGCGCCGCTGCTGCCGGCGGGCTGGCCCTCGCTGCTCCCTACCGGCGGGAGCGTGTCATGACGTTCCTCGATCCGTGGCGGGACCCCCTCGACACGGGCTACCAGACCATCCAGTCGTTGGTCGGCATCGCCCAGGGCGGCCTGGCGGGGGTGGGGCTCGGAGCGAGTCGCTCGAAATGGGGCTTCCTGCCCTTCGCCCACACCGACTTCGTGTTCGCCATCATCGCCGAGGAGGCAGGGCTCATCGGCGCGTCGCTCGTCGTCGCCCTCTTCATCGCCCTCGCCTGGCTGGGGGTGCTCACCTCGATGCGCGCGCCCGACACCTTCGGCATGCTCGTCGCCGCAGGGATCACCACCTGGCTCTGCGTGCAGGCCTTCGTCAACATCGGCGCAGTCATCGGCATCCTGCCCATCACCGGGGTGCCCCTGCCCTTCGTCTCCTTCGGTGGCTCGTCGCTGCTGGCGATCATGGCGGCCAGCGGGATCTTGTTGAACGTGTCGCGCCATGCCCGCTGATCCGACCCCCACCTGGGCGATGATCGCGGGTGGGGGCACCGCGGGCCACGTCATCCCCGGGCTGTCGGTGGCCGCCGAGCTGGTCCGTCGAGGGCACTCACCCGACTCGATCCACTTCCTCGGCAGCGCGCGCGGGGTCGAGGTCGAGATGGTGCCCGAGGCCGGGTTCGCCGTGAGCGTCCTCCCGGGTCGTGGTCTCAACAGTCGCCGTCTCGACCTGGCCAACCTCGTGGCGGTCGTCGGACTCGTCCGGGCCACGCTCGCGGGCATCGGCATCGTGCGTCGTCACCGTCCGGCCGTGGTGCTGTCGCTCGGCGGCTACGCCGCCGTGGCCGGGATCATCGGTGCGGCGGTCTGGCGGGTCCCGGTCGTGGTCACCGAACAGAACGCAAGGGGGTCGCTCGCCAACCGTCTCGCCGGCCGCTTCGCCAAGACCTGCGCCGTGCCCTTCGAGGGCACCGACCTTCCCCGCGCCGTGGTCACGGGAAACCCGGTGCGACCCGAGATCGTCGAGGCAGCAGATGCTGCGGCCGATCCGACGAGGCGCTCTGCGATCCGTCGCGAGCTCGGCGTTCCCGAGGGCTCGACGCTCATCGCGGTGATGAGCGGATCGCTCGGTGCCCGGTCGGTCAACCGTGCAGCGATCGCCATGGTGGAACGACTCGCCGACCGGGGCGATCTCGTGGTGCACCACGTCGTCGGACGCAGGGACTGGCAGAGCGAGCACGCACCGGCTCCGGTGCTCGGCGCCGAGGCCGCCATCGACCACCGGTCCTTCGAGTACGAGTCCAGGGCCGATCGGCTGCTCGCGGCCGCCGATCTGTTCATCGGGCGAGCCGGTGGATCGACCGTCGCCGAGCTGGCCGTGGTCGGCGTGCCGAGCATCCTGGTCCCGCTTCCCATCGCCCCACGCGATGCGCAGTTCCACAACGCTGAGGCGCTGGTCCAAGCGGGCGCGGCCATCCGGATCACCGATGCCGAGTGCACCGGCGAGCGGCTGGTCGAGCTGGTCGAGGAGCTGCTCGACGATCCCGCGACGCTCCCGGCCATGGCCGCGAGCGCTCGCCAGGTAGGCCACGCTGATGCCGCGGGGCGGGTGGCCGCGCTGTGCGAGGAGCACGCGCTCGGTGACTGAGGTCGACCTGTCCCGCCCAACGCGGATCCACATGGTCGCCATCGGAGGCAAGGCCATGAGTGCGATGGCCGAGATCCTGCTGGCCATGGGACACCACGTCACCGGTTCCGATCTGGTCGACGGGCCCGAGCTCGCGCACCTGCGGTCCCTTGGTGCCACGGTCGTGGTCGGCCACGACGCCGCCAACGTCGGCGATGCCGGCCTGGTCGCCTGCTCCACCGCGGTGTCGGCCGACAACGTCGAACGGCAGGCCGCGCTCCGGCGCGGCATCCCGGTGGTGAGCCGCCCCGAGCTCCAGGGTTCCATCGTCGGGACGCGGCGAGCGCTCGCGGTCTCGGGGACCCATGGAAAGAGCTCGACCACGGCGATGCTGGTCACCATCTGCAACCACGCAGGGCTCGACGTCTCCTACATCGTCGGTGCCCGCATCGGGAACCTGGGCTCGGCCCGGCTCGGGAGCGGCGAGTGGTTCGTGGTCGAGGCCGACGAGAGCGACGGCACCTTCCTGCAGCTCGGCGCCGAGGTCGCGGTGGTGACCAACGTCGACGCTGACCACCTCGACCAGTGGGGGTCGCTCGACGCCATCGAGGCCGGGTTCGATCGGTTCCTCTCCGAAGCCACCGGCGGGTCGATGGTGGGTGTCGACGACCCGATCGCGAACCGCCTCGGTGCCCGGCACGGCTCGCTCGGGGTCGGTCTCTCGCCCGGCGCCGACTGGCGCATCGTCGAGCCGGAGGTCGGTCGTGGTGTCACCCGGTTCACGTTGATCGATCCATCGGGGGCCAGCACCGATGTGGCGGTGCCGGAGCCGGGCGTCTACAACGCCCGCAACGCGGCCATGGCCATCGCCGCCGCCCACCACCTGGGGGTGCCGGTGCCGGTGGCGGTCGAGGCCCTGGCCCGATACGCCGGACTCGAGCGTCGCTTCCAGGTCCGAGGCGAGGTGGGCGGCGTCACCGTGGTCGACGACTACGCCCACAACCCGGCGAAGGTCACCGCGGTGCTGGCAGCAGCCGCGGCCGGTGGGTGGGACCGAGTGCTCGCGGTGTTCCAGCCACATCGCTACAGCCGCACCGCCGACCTTTGGGCGTCCTTCGCCGACAGCTTCGTCGACGCCGACATCGTCTGGGTGACCGAGCTCGACCCCAGCGGGGAGCCCCACCGCGACGACATCAGCGGATCGCTGATCTGGGAGGCGGCGCGCCGCGCCCATCCCGACGCGGACATCCGGTGGGCGCCCGACCGCGAGGCGCTCATCGCCGAAGTGGTCGGCGAGCTACAGCGGGGCGACCTGTGCATCACCATCGGGGCGGGCGACATCACCACCCTCCCCTCCCCGCTGCTCGAGAAGCTGGGGGAGACGTCGCCGTGAACCGCGATGCGCCAGCCATCGACGCCGTCGCCGAGGCCCTGGGTCCGCGTGTCCGGCGCCAGGTGCCGCTCGGGCCGCTCACCACCTATCGCGTCGGAGGGCCCGCAGCGCTGCTGCTCGACGCCCACGCCGTCGCCGATCTGGTCGATCTCGGTCAGGTGCTGGCCGAGCATCCCGTCCCGGTGCTGGTGGTCGGCAAGGGATCGAACCTGTTGGTGCTCGACGGCGGCTTCGCCGGGGTGGTGGTCCACCTCGGCGACGAGTTCGCCTCGGTCGACATCGAGGGCACCCGGGTCACCGCCGGCGGCGCGGCATCGATGCCCGTCGTCGCCCGTCGCACCGCACGTGCCGGGCTGACCGGGTTCGAGTGGGCGGTCGGGATCCCCGGTTCGATCGGCGGGTCGGTGCGGATGAACGCCGGAGGGCACGGGTCCGACATGGCGGCCAGCTTGATCAGCATCCGCGTCGTCGCCCTCGCGGGCGGCGACCATGATGAGGTGTCCGCCGATGCGCTCGAGCTCTCCTACCGGTCCTCGAACCTGGCACCGTCGACCGTCGTGGTCGACGCCACGTTCGGGTTGAGCAGAGGCGACCCGGCCACCGCCCAGGCCGAGATCGACTCCATCGTGCGGTGGCGGCGGGCGAACCAGCCCGGTGGCCCCAATGCGGGCTCGGTGTTCACCAATCCGCCCGACGATCACGCCGGGCGGCTGATCGACGAGGCGGGGTGTCGCGGGTTGCGGCTCGGCTCGGCCCAGGTGTCGCCCAAGCACGCCAACTTCATCCAGGCCGATCCTGGTGGCTCGGCCGACGACATCTGGAGGCTCATGAACGAGGTGCGCACTCGCGTGGCCGAGCGCATGGGCGTCGAGCTGCGCGCCGAGACCCACGTCGTGGGAGAGCCGGCCTCGTGACCCGTGCGAGCTCCGGTGGCGGCACCGCGGTCGCCGAGCGTCCGGGATCGACCCCGCCGGTCGATCCCCGGCTGCGTGCCCGTCGCATCGCGGTTCGTCGGCGCGAGGGCCGGCGCCGGTTGCGACGCCTGTTGTTCGCCGTGGTGGTCACCATCGTCTGCGCCATGGCGTGGGCGATCACCCGGAGCCCGCTCCTCGACATCGACCACCTCGAGGTCGTCGGGGTGGAGCGGCTCGATGCCGCCACCGTCGTCGCGACGGGTGGCGTCGCCATCGACGACCCCTTGATCGATCTCGACCTGGGGGCCGTCGACGACCGGATCGAGGCACTGGCCTGGGTCGAGTCGGTCGAGGTCACCAGGAGCTGGTGGGGAACGATACGGTTCGCGGTCACCGAGCGAGTACCCGTTGCCATCCTGGTCGGCGACGGCACCGATGCCGGTTCGTGGCTCGTCGACCGCTCCGGGTGGGTTCTGGCGTCGGCGACGCCCGACGATCGCTCGTCGCTGGCGATGATCGAGGGGGTGGAGGCACCGGAGGTGGGCGGTCGCCTCGACGCCGAGCACCGTCCCCCGGTGTCGGTGGCCGCCTCGCTGACCGTTGGCCTCCATCCCTGGATCGACGCGGTGGTGGTCGACCCCTCCGGCGAGCACTGGTTGCGCCTGGCGCGGTCGGCGTCCGATCCCAGCCAGGGCCACGACCCGGCACCGGGCGGGGATCCGGTGTCCGATCCGGCGCGGGTCCGGCTCGGCAGGACGCTCGACCTGCCCGAACAGTTGGTGGCCGCCGAGACGGTGCTGACCCGGGTCGACCTGAGCTGTCTGGCGACCGTCGATGTCCGGGTGGCCGCCACCCCGGCGGTCACCCGTCACCCCGACTGCGAGGCGATGTGAGGGGATCCCCCGCATCGGCCCAGGTCAGGGGTATCCTTGACCCTGATCCGATGGGCCCGATAGCGTCTCACCCCGTAGATGAGGTCGAGTGTCACCTCAACCTCCACTGCAACGTGAGGCCGGGCGACACCGTTGTCCGGCCTTCGTCTTGTTCCGGCGAGCGTGCTCGCCCACATCCGACGTCACAGAGGTGGAGGTAGCCGACCATGGCCGGTATTCCCCAGAACTACCTGGCGGTCATCAAGGTCATCGGCATCGGCGGGGGTGGTGTCAACGCGGTCAACCGCATGATCGACGCCGGTCTCAAGGGCGTGGAGTTCGTCGCCGTCAACACCGATGCCCAGGCCCTGCTCATGAGCGACGCCGACGTCAAGCTCGACATCGGCCGTGAGCTCACCCGTGGGCTCGGGGCAGGCAGCGATCCCGAGATCGGACGTCAGGCCGCCGAGGACCACCGACAGGAGATCGAAGAGGCGCTCGAGGGCGCCGACATGGTGTTCATCACCGCCGGCAAGGGCGGTGGAACCGGCACGGGGGCGGCGCCGGTGGTCGCCGAGGTCGCCAAGAGCCTCGAGGCGCTCACCATCGGCGTGGTCACCCGACCGTTCGCGTTCGAAGGTCGCCGCCGCTCGGTCCAGGCCGAAGCCGGCATCCAGCGCCTCCGCGAGAAGGTCGACACCCAGATCGTCATCCCCAACGATCGCCTCCTCACCATCGCCGATGAGAAGACGTCGATGCTCAACGCCTTCAAGATGGCCGACGAGATCCTCCTCCAAGGGGTGCAGGGCATCACCGACCTCATCACCACGCCGGGTCTGATCAACACCGACTTCGCCGACGTGAAGATGGTGATGCACGACGCCGGTTCGGCGCTGATGGGCATCGGGTTCGGCTCCGGCGAGGGTCGGGCGCTGAACGCGGCCCGGGCCGCGATCTCCAGCCCGCTGTTGGAGGCATCCATCGAAGGTGCCCGCGGCATCCTCCTCAACATCTCCGGGGGCAGCGACCTGGGCTTGTTCGAGGTCAACGAGGCGGCCGAGGTCATCCACGGTGTCGCCCATCCCGACGCCAACATCATCTTCGGCGCGGTCATCGACGACGCCATGGGCGACGAGGTCCGGGTCACCGTCATCGCCGCCGGGTTCGACCGGTGGGACGACAAGCGCAGCGAGACCGAACGGCGGCCGTCGATCCTCGACCGCGACACGCTGCTTCGCGACGACGAGACCCCCGACATCTTCACCGACGACGAGGGCGACGACCTCGACATCGACGGCGACGACGACTTCGACGTGCCGTCGTTCCTGCGCTAGAGGCCCTGCACCCCGACGTGGCCGTCACCCTGCCCCTGCTCGATGGCCGGCAGGCGCACCTGGTCTTCACCGACCGATCCCACGGCGATCTGGGTCGCGAGGCCGCCGCGACCGAACGTGATGCCCGTCGCGCTCGGGTGGCCCCGCTTCCCTGGACGTCGTTGGCGCAGGTGCACGGCTCGTCGGTCGTCGAGGTCACCGCTCCCGGCGAGCACGCCGACGTCGAGGCCGACGCCGCGGTCACCACCGCCACGGGTGCGGTACTGGCCGTGCACACCGCCGACTGTGCTCCCGTTGCGCTGATCGCCGACGGCGGAGCGGTGGCGGTCGTCCATGTCGGCTGGAAGGGCCTGTCCGAAGGGGTGGTCGAACGCGGGGCCGGTCGCCTTCGCTCGGTCGCCCGCGGTCCCTACCGGGCGGTGTTGGGACCCTGCATCCATCCCGAGTGCTACCAGTTCTCCGAGCCCGACCTCGTGCCGCTGGTCGAGCGGTTCGGTCCCGTCGTGCGCTCGACCACCTCCGCCGGTCAGCCCGCCCTCGATCTGCCGGCCGCGGTGGCCGTGGCGCTGGGGCGCGAGGCCGTTCCCCTCGTCGCCGACCACACCGCGTGCACCGCGTGCGGCGGTCGGTGGTACTCGCACCGGGCCCGAGGCGACCGCGAACGTCAGGCACTGGTGGCCTGGATCGCACGGGCCTGATGGGCCTCCCCGAGATCGACCCGGCGGTGGTGGGCGAACGCCTGGCCGCGCTCCGACGGCGCATCCGCGAGGTCGGTGTCGATCCCGACACGACCACCATCCTGGCCGTCACCAAGGGGTTCGGTCCCGACGCGGTCCAGGCGGCGTTGGCTGCCGGGCTGGTCGACGTCGGCGAGAACTACGCCCAGGAGCTGCTGTCCAAGGTCGAATCCGCCGCCGCCGTGCCGCCTCGGTGGCACATGATCGGGGCGTTGCAGCGAAACAAGGTGCGCAAGCTGGCACCGCACGTCTCGGTGTGGCAGACGGTCGACCGTCTCGCCGTCGGCCGCGAGATCGCCCGGTGGGCCCCGGGCGCCACGGTCTTCGTGCAGGTGAACGCCACCGGCGAGGCCGCCAAGGCCGGGTGCCCACCGGACCAGGTGCCAGAGTTGGTCGAGCAGCTGCACGCGCTGGGCCTCGACGTGCGGGGATTGATGACCATCGGCCCCACCGAGGTCGGTGCCGATCCGCGTCCGGGGTTCGAGGCGACCGCCGCGCTGGCCGACCGGCTCGGTCTCGCCGAGCGGTCCATGGGCATGTCCGGTGACCTCGAGGTCGGCCTGTCGTGCGGTGCCACCATGGTCAGGGTCGGGACGGCGCTGTTCGGGCCGCGTCGCCAGGGTGTCACCGCTGAACCCCCGGCCGGCGTCTAGAATCGTCACACCGCGAGGAGGAGCCGCATGTCAACGGTCTGGCGCAAGGCGATGATCGCTCTTGGCCTCGGCGACGATGAGGACTACGAGGACTACGACGACGAGTTCGCACCGCGCGCCCCAGTTCCCGGAGTGCCACCGTCGCCGGCACCGTCCCCCCAGCCAGCCACCCAACCGCGTTCGGTCCAGCCGGTCGCCGACCGCACCGCGTCGGTGTCGCCACTACCCGGCGTTCCCGCGCCCGAAGGTGGACAGACCCGCTTTCCCACCCACGGCGGACCGCACGAACAGCCCCCGGTCCGCACGGTGGCCGCCTCGAACCAGGCCTCGGCTCCCGGGTCCGATCCCGGGCGCTCCGCTCCGGCCGAGTCGGTCGCCAAGAGCGGGGTCCGCACCATCGCCCGGCCGACGGCCACGCCCTACGTGGTGGCGCCCCGGTCCTTCGACGACGCGGCCACGATGGCCGACCACTTCAAGGACAAGGAGCCGGTGATCGTCAATCTGCAGGGAGTCGAGCGCGATCTGTCGCGACGCCTCGTCGACTTCGCCAGCGGCCTCTGCTACGGCCTCGGCGGCCAGATGAAGAAGGTCGCCACCGACGTTTTCCTGTTGACCCCCACCGACGTCGAGGTCTCTGCCGAGGAGCGCCAGCGGCTCTCCGAACGTGGCCTCTACGACTCCTAGCCCGCCTCGTGGAGATCATCTGCACCCTGCTCGGGTGGTACCTGGTCATCATCTTCATCCGCATCGTCTTGAGCTGGATCCCGCTCGCTCCGGGTGGAGCCATGGAGGGCGTTGCCAGCTTCTTCTACGCGATCACCGAACCGGTCATGGCACCGGTCCGGGGCCTGCTCCCGCCGGTTCGCATGGGCGGGATGGGCCTCGACCTCTCACCGCTCATCGTGCTCTTCGGCATCCAGATCATCCGGGCGATCATCTGTTGATCCGCTGTTGGCTACCATCGCGCCCATGGATCTGACCCCACAGTTGTTCCGCGACGTCCAGTTCACCGAACGTCGCGGCGCCTACGACAAGGACGAAGTCAACGCATTTCTCGCCCGGGTGGGCACTGCGGTCGGGCAGATGCAGGAACGACTCCGCGAGGCACAGCGACGCGTCGAGGCCACCGAGGACCACATCGCCAAGCTCGAGGCCGCGGCGCGGGAGCAAAAGGACGCCGACGAGACGCTGCGACGCACCCTCGTGCTCGCTCAACGCACCGCTGACGCCGCAGTCAGCGAGGCCAAGGACGAGGCCGAGGGCATCGTGGCCGACGCGCGCCAGCGGGCCGACGAGATGCTCGTCCAGGCCGAGGAGGCGGTGCGTCGAGACGTCGGGGCGACCCGCGATCGCCTCGAGGCCGAGATACGCGATCTCGAAGGCCACCGCGACGAGATGCTCGAGCGGATCAAGGTGATCGACTCGCACCTCGAGACCGAACGGGCCCGGCTGCACGCCGAGCTCGATGCCATCAAGGACGTGCTCGACGATCCGTCGCGGGCCACGATCGCTCCCGTGCCCGGCGACGAACCCGAGTCGGTGATCGTGCTGTCCGACCCTCCTGCGGCCGAGAGCCCGGCCGACGACGAGGACCTCTCGCACCTGCCACCCCCGCCCGAGGACTGGCAGCCCGAGTCGACCGGCACCGGAAGCACTCCCGCCGCGCCAGCCGAGCCGACCACGCCCGGCGGCGACGAGCCCGCCGTCGGCGAACCCCAGGACGAGCCCGGCAACGACGACCCGGCTCCCCGTGGCCTCTTCGGCAGCATCGACGAGATCCCCGACAGCGATGGTCCCCCCACCGAGGCGCACCCGGTGGTGGGAGCCGGTGGATCGTTCGGTAGCTCGCACCTCGACGAGCTGCGCCGGGCGGTCAGCGACGAGTCCGCCGAGTCCGAGGCCGACGCCGCCATGGCGGCGTTCTTCGATCAGGACAACGACGAGGAACCCTCACGTCGCTTCGGCCGCCGCCGCTGACAGGCGCGTACCTCAACCGCGGTTGGCGTTCTCCACCTCGATGGTGACGGGGTCCTGGTCGATCTCCCCGGTGGCGGTGTGGCCGGTCCCGGTGGTCGCGTCGGCGATGTCGACCGCCAGCACCTGGGTCGCGATCCAGTCTCGATGGTCGGTGACGGCACTGCTCACCGCCGAGGAGTCGCTCTGAACGCGCAGCGAGATGCGGTCGGTCACCTCCAGCCCTGCATCCTTGCGGGCCTGCTGGACGAGCCTCACGAGGTCTCGTGCCCGGCCTTCGGCGGCGAGTTCGGATGTGACCTCGGTGTCGAGGACCGCCACTGCGTCGTTGGTACGTAGCGCCTGGCTGGTCTCGCCCTCGCGGGGCTTGAGCGTCAGCTCGAACTCACCGGGTTCGAGTGAGTGACCAGCGACGGCCACCCGGTCTCCGTCGAGGGTCCACTCCCCACTTCGGGCCGCGCCCATCACCTTCTGGGTGTCGCCGCCGAGCTTGGGTCCGAGCACCCGACCGTTTGGTCGTAGGACGAAGTCTGCATGCGACGCGAGGTCGTCGGTCAGCGACACGGACTTGACGTTCACCTCGTCGGCGATGAGCTCGACGAAGGGGGCGAGGCGTTCGCTGTCGGCTCCCGCGACGGTGAGGTCCCGCAACGGCAGGCGGGTGCGGAGACCATGCTCCTCGCGCAGGAACAGCGCGGCGGTGCACACGTCGCGGACGCGGTCCATGTCGCGGACGAGGTCGGTGTCGGCCGGTAGCTCGTCGGGGTCGGGCCAGTCCGCGAGGTGCACGCTGTCCGTCCCGGTGAGGTTGCGGTGGATCTCCTCGGTGAGCATCGGCAGCAGCGGCGCGGCAACCCTGGTGAGGGTGGTCAGCACCGTGAAGAGGGTGTCGTGGGCGTCGGCGGACCCGGAACCGTCCTCGCCACCCCAGAAGCGCTCGCGGGAACGGCGGATGTACCAGTTGTTGAGCGCGTCGATGAAGGTCTGGATCTCGGCGCAGGCGTCGGCCAGGTGGTAGTCGTCGAGTGAGGCGGTCACGGTCTCGAGGACGTGTCGGGTCTTGGCCAAGATGTAGCGGTCGAGCACGTGCGGCGAGTTGGCGCGCGCGGTGGCCCGGCGTCGGTCGGCGTTCGCGTAGAGCACGAAGAACGAGTAGGCGTTCCAGATGGGCATGAGCACCTGGCGCACCACCTCGGCGACATCGGAACCGTCGGTGGCGATCCGCAGGTCGCCGCCGCGGAGGATGGGCGAGGACATGAGGTGCCAGCGCAGCGCGTCGGCGCCGATGGTCTCGAACAGATCCTCGGGGTCGGGATAGTTGCGCTTCGACTTCGACAGCTTCTTGCCCTCGTGATCGAGCACCACGCCGTGACAGATCACGTTCTGGAACGCGGGGGTGTCGAACAGCGCGGTGGCCAGCACGTGCAGGGTGTAGAACCAGCCGCGGGTCTGGGCGACGTACTCCACGATGAAGTCGCCGGGGTGGTGGTGGTCGAACCACTCCTTGTTCTCGAACGGGTAGTGGACCTGGGCGAAGGGCATCGATCCCGACTCGAACCAGCAGTCGAGCACCTCCGGCACCCGTCGCATCATCGACTTGCCGGTTGGGTCGTCGGGGTTGGGGCGGACCAGTTGGTCGATCGTGGGCCGGTGCAGGTCGGTGGGGCGGACCCCGAAGTCACGTTCGATCTCGTCGAGGCTGCCGTAGACATCGACACGTGGATGGTCGGGATCGTCGCTCTTCCACACCGGGATGGGTGAGCCCCAGAACCGGTTGCGGCTGATCGACCAGTCACGGGCGCCGGCGATCCACTTGCCGAACTGGCCGTCGCGGACGTGGTCGGGGATCCAGTTGATCTGCTGGTTGAGCTCGACCATGCGGTCGCGGAAGTCGGTCACCGTGACGTACCACGAGCTCATCGCCCGGTAGATGATCGGCGTGTCGGTGCGCCAGCAGTGAGGGTAGTTGTGCTCGTAGGTCTCGTGCTTGACGACCCGGCCGAGCTCCTTGAGGTGGCGGATGATGGGGGTGTTGGCCTCGAGCACGTTCTCGCCGGCCCACTCGGGGACATCCTCGGTGAAGCGCCCGGCCTCGTCGACCGGCACAACCAGGCCGATCCCGTGCTCTTCGCCGATGCGCTGGTCGTCCTCGCCGAAGCCGGGCGCGATGTGGACGATGCCGGTACCCTCAGCGGTGTCGATGAAGTCGGCGGGGATGATCCGGAAGCTGTTCGCAACGTCGGCGAAGTAGGGGAACAGCGGCTGGTAGGTGCGGCCGATCAGGTCGGCACCGGTGATGGTGCCGACGTGGCGCGTGCCCGCGAGCTGGCTCTCGTAGTGGCCCATGGCGTCGGCACCGATCAGGTAGTGCTCGCCGTCCTCTTCGACGATGGCGTAGTCGATGTCGGGGCCAACGGCGAGCGCCAGGTTCGAGGGGAGCGTCCAAGGAGTCGTGGTCCAGGCGAGGATGTGCATGGGGCCCGGATCGCCGTCGCGGGGGTCGAGGGTGAACGACACGGTGATGGCGGGATCCTGGCGGGGACGGGTGGCGTCGTCGAGACGGATCTCGAAGTTCGACAGGGGCGTCTCGGCGCCCCACGAATACGGCATGACCCGGTGGGCCTCATAGACCAGCCCCTTGTTCCAGAGCTGCTTGAAGGCCCACATGACGCTCTCCATGTAGGAGATGTCCATGGTCTTGTAGTCGTTGCTGAAGTCGACCCAGCGAGCCTGGCGGGTGACATAGCGCTCCCACTCCTTGGTGTAGCGCATCACCGAGGTGCGGCAGGTGTCGTTGAAGCGCTCGATGCCGAAGTCGGCGATTGCGGCTCGGCCGGCGACCTCGAGGTCCTTCTCGACCTCCATCTCGACGGGCAGGCCGTGGCAGTCCCAGCCGAAGCGGCGCTCGACGCGGCGGCCCTTCATGGTCTGGTAGCGGGGGACCACGTCCTTCACATAGCCGGTGAGGAGGTGCCCGTAGTGGGGGAGTCCGTTGGCGAACGGCGGGCCATCGTAGAAGACGAACTCGTTGGCCCCGTCGGGGCCCGGAGGGCGGGCCTCGACCGAGCGCTCGAAGGTGTGTCCGGCCGACCACGACTCCAGGATCCGCCGCTCGATCTCGGGGAACGAGGGTCGTGGATCGACAGGGGAGTAGGGCTGGTCGGCCATGGGGGAGTGGTCCTCGCACGCGGAGACGATGGGCCCTGGCAGCATATCGGCCGGTCCCCGAGGCCCGGGAAGCGGTTTCGGTGGTGTCAGATCCTGGTCTGGTGGGTCGGAGAGCGTTCGTGGTGGCGATAGGATCGCTCGACCACACCGACCCCGGCGGAGCCCAGGGACCGCACTCCCCGGCAGCGAGAGGAACGACGATGGCCAACGCCAGCACTCGAGGGGCAGCCAAGGCACCAGCACGGAACACGCCTGCCAGGAAGAAGGCGTCAGCGAACAAGAAGGCGCCGGCCAAGAAGAAGGCGTCAGCGAACAAGAAGGCGCCGGCCAAGAAGAAGGCGTCAGCGAACAAGAAGGCGCCGGCCAAGGCAGCTCCGGCCAAGAAGAAGGCTCCGGCCAAGAAGAAGGCGCCGGCCAAGGCAGGCGCCGGCCAAGGCAGCGCCGGCCAAGGCAGCTCCGGCCAAGGCAGCGCCGGCCAAGAAGAAGGCGCCGGCCAAGAAGAAGGTGGCCAAGACGCCGTTCGGAGCGAAGTTCCTCGAGCATCAGCGACAAGCGCTGCTCAAGGAGCGAGCCCGTTACACCCACCAGGCCGACAGCCTCAAGGCCGAGGCCGACCTGCTCATGCTCGATCGCGATCCTGGAGACGTCCAGTTCGACGACGAGTCCGGAGAGGGCGACACCGTGGCCGTCGAGCGCGAGCGCGACCTGGCGCTGAGCGCACAGGCGAGGGCGGCGGTCGACGAGATCGACGCCGCACTTGCGCGGATCGACAACGGCACCTACGGCATCTGTGTGACCTCTGGCCTGCCGATCCCGAAGGAACGACTAGAGGCCATTCCGTGGGCGGCCGAGCGGGTGGAGTTCAAGGTCGGGGGGTTCAACCGCCGGTGACCTCGAGCCCGGTCCACCGGCGGGCGGTGGGACCGGTCGCGCTTGCTGCGGTGCTGGTGGTCATCGACCAGATCTCCAAGCACTGGGCGGTCACCTCGCTGGCCGACGGCCGCATCATCGAGCTCGTGGGGACCCTGCAGCTGCGTCTCGCGTTCAACACGGGAATGTCGTTCGGGCTGGGCGCCGGCTGGGGCCGGCTCATCGCTCCGTTGGCCGCGCTCGTGGTCGTCGGCCTGCTCCTGATGGTCGGCCGGATCCCGAACCGACTCGGCCTGTTCGCGGTCGGCCTGGTCATGGGCGGAGCGATCGGCAACCTGATCGACCGCGCGTTCCGTGCAGGCGACGGGTTCCTCGGTGGAGGCGTGGTCGACTTCATCGACCTGCAGTGGTGGCCGGTCTTCAACGTTGCCGACATGGCGATCGTCGTCGGGGCGGTGCTGTTGGCGATCGCCACCTGGGGCGCCGACGACGGATCCGACACCGAGCAGGCAGGAGCGAGTCGCGATGCCGGCGCAGCACGAGACTCTGCCTGACAGCCTCGACGGCGAACGCCTCGACCGGGTGGTGGCCATGGTGTCGGGGTGCAGTCGATCCGAGGCGAGCACCATGATCGCCGACGGCGCGGTGACACTGGATGGCGACGTCGTCACTCTGCGATCGACCAAGGTCAGCGGTGGTCAAGAGGTCTCGATCGAGGTGCCCGAGTCGCCGGCAGGCTCGTCGATCGAGCCCGACCCGTCGGTGGCGCTCGACGTGGTCCACGTCGATGACGATGTCATCGTCGTGGACAAGCCCGCCGGGCTCGTGGTGCACCCGGGCTCGGGAAACGCCATGGGAACGCTCGTGCAGGGAGTAGTGGCCATCTGGCCGGAGGTCGCCCAGGTCGGTGAGCCGGAGCGGCCCGGCATCGTGCACCGGATCGACAAGGGCACGAGCGGTCTCCTGGTCGTTGCCCGCACCCAGCGGGCCTACGAGTCGCTGGTGGATCAGTTCGGATCCCGTTCGGTCGAGCGCGAGTATCTGGCCCTGTGCTGGGGCCATCTCGACTCGCCGAGTGGTCTCATCGAGGCGCCGATCGGCAGGAGGGCCTCTGACCCGACCAAGATGGCGGTCACCAACCAGGGCCGCGAGGCGCGGACTCGCTTCGAGGTGCGGGAGACCTTCAGCGATCCCTCGGAGGTGAGCCTCCTGGCGTGCAGGCTCGAGACGGGTCGAACCCACCAGATTCGCGTGCACCTGGCCGCGATCGGACACCCCATCGTCGGCGACCGCCAGTACGGCGGCGCTCGCTCGCCGATCCCGTGCGCGCGGCCATGGCTCCACGCCGCCCAGCTCGGCTTCGATCACCCCGGCACCGGGCAGCGCCTCAGGTTCAGGTCGGAGCTGCCGGAGGACCTCGCCGGGGTGCTCGGGGGTCTCTCCTAGCGGTTTCTGGGGTCGGTCGGAGATTGCCGTTGTTGATGCGTCGGAGTTGGGTGCGGACCTTGGGGTGAAGCGGTTGGGGCCGGCTGGGGAGGCGGCGTCGGCCGTCGGGGCTGATGAAGGTGATCTCGCCGTTGGGGTTGCCCTCGATGGTCCAGCCGCCTTCGTGGACGAGGCGGTGGTGTTCCCAGCACAGACCCACGAGGTTGTCGAGGTTGGTCTCACCGCCGTCGGTCCAGTGGTGGATGTGGTGGATCTGGCGGATCTTGCGTCCGCAACCGAACCCGCGGCAGCAGATGTCTCGGCCGTGGACCTGGCGGCGCTGCCACCACGGGACCTGTTGGCTGGCCCGGGCGACACCGACGGTGGCGCCGTCGGGGCCGTGCAGCGCGACCTCGACGCGGGCGTCGCACATGGAGCGCATGACCCCGCTCTGGCAGAGGGCGAGGTCGCCGATGAACCCGTTGCCCGGTGTCTCGCCGTCGACCACAGCAGCGTCGACGTGGATGACCACGGTGGCCCGGTCGGGAGCGGAGGCGGAGCCGAGTTTGCGGGTGGCGAGGTCGTGGAGAGCGTCGGCGCGGCGGGTGGCGATCGGCGCCCACCGGCCAACTTCGGGGTCGGGGCCCCAGTTCTCGGCGATCGAGTCGATCGCCTGGTTGACCGCCTCGCCCTGGTCGAAGGGCAAGAACCCGCTGTAGCAGTAGCCACCCTTGCGGTGGTCACGTCGCCATCGGAACCCCCGGTTGGCGTGGGCGTCGTTGGCCTCGTCGTCGGGAACGGGTCGGGCCTGGCGGGCCATCAACGCGATCTGGTGGGCCGAGTGTCCAGGCAGTGCTGCCGCCTGTTCGGTGTCGGCGTCGGGGGTGACGAACTTGGTGGCGGGTCTCACCTGGTCCCACGACAGCTCACCGCGTGCGTAGGCGCCGCGCAGCGCCGGCAGCGCCTGGAGGGCCTGGCCGGCTCGCACCCACTCGTCGGCGTTGGAGCGGGCCAGCCCCAGGCGCCCGACCAGCCACGGGGCCACGTCGGTGGCGCCGTCGAGGTCGTGGTCGCCCTGAGCTGCTGAGGCAGCCAGGATGTCGAGGATCTCGGCGTGGGTGGCACACAGCACCGCTGCGAGCTGTTCGAGGGCGGCCAGGCGCTCATCGGGGGTGGACTCGGCGTAGCGGGCCGCGTTCGCTGACAGGACCGCATGCTCGGCGCGCTTGCCGCCCTCGACGTCTCCGACGCCTTCGCCGTGCTCCGCCTCGTTGTCGTGGCTCACCACCGTGGCTCGACCCATCGAAACCCGCGCCCTTCGCGCTCGACCTGACTGGAGGGAGCCGCACCGGCTCCGATGGGGAAGAACTCCAGAATATCGAACAGGTGTTCGAGTGTCAAGCCTCTCGCAGGTGTCGCGTCGTCCGAGGGTTCAGTCGGGCCACCATACGTAGGTCCACGCCGGCGGTTCGTCCGGTGGTCGGCACGCCCCGTGGCGAGTGAACCCTGCTCGCTCCAAGGCGACCCAAGACGGTCTGTTGGCCTGGGCCGGAGTCGCGACACAGCATCGTGCACCCGGCGTACGGTCGAGCACGAACCTCGCGAGCTCGGCGAGGACCCTGGGACCCAAGCCCTGCCCGGAGAACTCTGCACCGAGCAGGTAGTCGATTCCCACGGCGTGGGGGAGTCCGACCGCTTCGTCGTGGTCGGGATAGTCCTCGTGCCGGTAGTGCTGGGCCAGCCCCGCCCGGACGCCCGTCGATCTCGATCACCCACATGCCCGTCGCGTCGAGACCATCGACACGCCTGCCGTACTTGGCCTCGACGCCTGCCGGTGAGCTGTCCTCGTTCCACCATCGGTCGACGTGGGGCTCGGAGAACCACATTGCGAGTTGCGGGAAGTCGTCACGTGCCACCGGCCTGAACCCGATCCCGAACCGCCGGCCGTGCTGCTCGACCGCTCGACCGTTCGACCGCTCGGCCACTCGCTCAGTCGACCTCGGGCCAGTCCTGCTGGCCGCGAGCCATCGCCGCGACGTCGGCCAGCGTGGTGCCTTCGAGGTGGCGGCGCATGTGTTCGCCCACCTCGGCCCAGACCGCCAGCAGCACGCACTGACCCTCGTGGTCGCAGGCACCGTCCTGGTGGGGTTCGCCGAAGTCGCCGGCGACGATGGGCCCGTCGACTGCGCTGACGACGTCGGCCAAGGTGACGGTCGCCGGGTCTCGGGCGAGCACGTAGCCGCCGCCCACACCGCGCTTGGACCGAACCAGCCCCGCACCCTTGAGTGCGAGGAGGATCTGTTCGAGGTAGGGCTGGGGCAGCCCGGTCCGCTCGGCGATGTCGCGAACCGAGGTGGGGCCTTCGTGGTCGGCGTGCAACGTGAGGGAGAGCAGCGCCCGGCAGGCGTAGTCACCGCGAGTCGAAACCTTCACGATCACTACTGTATGGCCGACGGGAGCACCCCGGTGTTGGCATCGGCCCACCAGACGTGATGGAGTGGACGAGATGAGTCCGAGCGAACCCCCTGTCGCGGACCAGCCAGACTCGGTTCACGAGCACCCGTGCCTCCCCGACTACGGCGGAGCATGCATCTCCAACGTGGTTCCCGCCCTGCTCGAGTGGGACGAGACGCCCAGCTGGTTGCCGTCCCCGGTGGTCGATGCCGACCAGGTGGTGCTGCTCGTGCTCGATGGCCTGGGGTGGGAGCAGCTCCAGCACTACGCCCACCTGGTGCCGACCCTCGCGAGTCTGGCCGGTGGTCCGGTGGCGAGCGTGGTTCCCTCCACCACGGCCACTGCGCTGACCTCCATCACCACCGGGCTTCCACCGGGAGAGCACGGTGTCGTCGGCTACCGCATGGCCGTCGAGGGCGAGGTGCTCAACGTGTTGCGCTGGTCGACCGCCCGCGGCGACGCACGCGACCGGTTCCCGCCCGAGCGTCTCCAAGACGTCAGTCCCTTCGCCGGCCAGCGCCCCCCGATCGTCACCAAGGCCGAGTTCGCCACGTCGGGGTTCAGCGGTGCCCACCTGCACCAGGTCCGGTTCCACGGCTACCGCATGCCGTCGACGATGTTGGTCCACCTCCACCGTCTGCTGCAGGCCAACGAGCCGTTCATCTACGCCTACTACGACGGCATCGACAAGGTGGGCCACGAGTACGGGTTCGGCGACTGCTTCGAGTCGGAGCTGGTGGCCGCCGATCGCCTGGCGGCCGACATCATCGACCTGTTGCCACCGCGCGCGTCGCTGATCGTCACCGCCGACCACGGCCAGGTCGAGACCGGCGGCAACGTCACCAGTCCCCACCACCAGGTGCTCGCCGAGACCGCCATGCAGTCCGGTGAAGGACGCTTCCGGTGGTTCCACGCCCGCCCCGGTCGGTCCCAGGCGTTGCTCGAAGCCCTGGTCACCCACCACGGCCACCAGGCGTGGATCCGCACCCGCGACGAAGCGATCAGCCAGGGCTGGTACGGGCCCAAGGTGAGCGACATGGCCCGGGCCCGGATGGGCGACGTGCTGCTCGCCCCATGGGGCACCCTGGCCTTCCTCGAGCCCAACGACACCGGTCCGTTCCAACTCGTCGGACGCCACGGATCGGTGACGCCGGCCGAGATGCTGGTGCCGCTCATCGCCGCCAGAGGGTGACCCGCGCGGCCAGAGGGTGATCCGCCTCGACCCGCTATGGTGCCCCTGATGTCGGAACACCAGCGCTCACCCCACGATCCGGCCGATGCTCCCGAGCGTGGAGAGCTCATCACCCCCTTCACTCCGGACGGACAGCGCGCCAAGAAGCACGACGACCGACGTGAGTCGGTCGATGAGCCCGCCAAGGTGATGCGCATCGGCTCGATGATCAAACAGCTGCTCGACGAGGTGCGAACCACCCAGCTCGACGAAGCCAGCCGCGACCGTCTGCGTGACATCTACGACCTGTCGATCACCGAGCTGGGCAGTGCGCTCTCCGAGGATCTCCGTGACGAGCTCAAGCGGCTCACCATGCCCTTCGGGGCCGAGGAGCTTCCGTCAGACGCCGAGCTCCGGGTGGCCAAGGCGCAGCTGGTTGGCTGGCTCGAAGGCCTCTTCCACGGCATCCAGGCCACGCTGTTCGCGCAGCAGGTCGCCGCCCGCCAGCAGCTCGAGCAGATGCGCTCGGCAGAGCTCCCGAGTGGTGAGCAGGGGGGTCGGCAGAGTCCGTCGACCGATCGCCCCGGCACCTACCTCTGACTCGGTGTCTCCTCGTTCGCGTCGCGGCGAGATGGGGTACAGTCGGCGAGAACGACACCGTTGTGATTTGTCAGGGGGTTTCCTGCGGTGACCGACTCGTTCACCCACCTCCACGTGCACACCGAGTTCTCCATGCTCGACGGCGCGGCGCGCATCTCCGAGGTGGTCGCCGCGGCCGCGGCCGACGGCCAGCCGGCGTTGGGGATCACCGACCACGGCAACATGTACGGGGTCCTCGACTTCTACCGCGAGTGCCGCGACCACGGCATCAACCCGATCATCGGCACCGAGGCCTACATGGCCCACGACGACCGCTTCGAGCGGCCGGCACGGCGGGGCCGGGTCGACGACTCCGGTGGTGAGGTCGACGGCGGCAAGAAGCTCTACTACCACCTGACGCTGCTGGCCGAGAACCGCGAGGGCTACCGCAACCTCATCCAGCTGGCCAGCCGGGCCTTCCTCGAGGGCTACTACTACAAGCCCCGGGTCGACTGGGACCTGCTCGACGAGCACTCCGAAGGTGTCATCGCGACCACCGGGTGCCTCGGCGGGCACGTGCTGCAGTCGCTCATGCAGGGAGACTTCGACGGCGCGCTCAAGAAGGCGGGACGCCTCCAGGACATCTTCGGACGCGACTCGCTGTTCGTCGAGCTCCAAGACCACGGGATCCCCGAACAGCACCGCACCAACCCCCAGCTGGTCGAGATCGCCCGCCGCATCGGCGCGCCCCTGCTGGCAACCAACGACAGCCACTACACCCACAGCCACGACGCGGTCAGCCACGACGCGCTGCTGTGTGTCCAGACCGGGTCGCTCATGAGCGACCCGGACCGCTTCAAGTTCCACGGCGACCAGCACTACCTGAAGTCCGCCGCCGAGATGCGCCACCTCTTCTCCGAGGTGCCCGAAGCCTGCGACAACACGCTGTGGATCGCCGAGCGCTGCAACGTCGAGATCGAGTTCGGCACACCCCAGCTGCCCGACTTCCCCATCCCCGCAGGCTTCGAGGGCGACGACGACTACCTCCGGCACCTCACCTTCGAGGGGGCCAAGAAGCGGTGGGGCGAACCCCTCGACGACCGGGTCGTCGAACGGCTGGCCTACGAGCTGCAGACGATCAGCGAAATGGGGTTCTCGAGCTACTTCCTCATCACCTGGGACCTCATCCGCCACGCGCGCGACACCGGCATCCGGGTCGGGCCGGGCCGTGGCAGCGCGGCCGGTTGTGCGGTGGCCTACTGCCTGTGGATCACCGACCTCGACCCCATCCGCTACGACCTGCTCTTCGAACGGTTCCTCAACCCCTCGCGGTCGTCCATGCCCGACATCGACATGGACTTCGACTCCCGCTACCGCGACGAGATGATCCGCTACGCCGCCGAGCGCTACGGCCGCAACCACGTCGCCCAGATCGTCACCTTCTCGACGATCAAGGCCAGGGCCGCGGTGCGCGATGCCGCCAGGGTGCTGGGTCACCCCTACGCGGTGGGCGACAAGGTCGCCAAGGCCATGCCACCGCTGATCATGGGCCGCGACACCCCGCTCTACGCCTGCATGACCGAAGATCCCAAGTTCGTCGACGGCTACAAGATGGCGGCCGAGCTCCGCCAGATGTATGACACCGATCCCGATGCTCGCCAGGTCATCGACGTGGCCAAGGGACTCGAAGGACTCCGCCGCCAGGACGGCATCCACGCGGCCGCGGTGGTCATCACCAAGGAGCCGCTGACCGAGCACCTGCCCATCCAGCGCAAGCCCGAGAACGGTCAGGACCCCGAGGACGCCCCGGTCGTCACCCAGTACGAGATGCACGGGGTCGAGGACCTCGGCCTGTTGAAGATGGACTTCCTCGGGCTGCGCAACCTCGATGTCATCCAGGACGCGGTCGACCTCATTGCCGAGACCAGGGGCGTGGCGCTCGACATCGACTCGGTCGACCTCGAGGACCCCCTCACCTACGAGCTGCTCGCCCAGGGCGACTCCATCGGCGTGTTCCAGCTCGAAGGCGGGCCCATGCGGGCCCTCATGCGCTCCCTCGCCCCCACCTGCTTCGAAGACGTCGCCGCGCTCGTGGCCCTCTACCGCCCGGGCCCGATGGCGGCGAACATGCACAACGACTACGCCGACCGCAAGAACGGCCGGAAGCCCATCGACTACCTGCACCCCGACGCCGAAGAGATCCTGGGCAGCACCCAGGGGCTGATGATCTACCAAGAGTCGGTGATGCGGATCGCCCAGAAGTTCGCCGGGTACTCGCTCGCCGAGGCCGACAACCTCCGCAAGGCGTGCGGCAAGAAGATCCGCGAGCTCATCGCCCAGGAGCGCGAGAAGTTCGAGGCCGGCTGCGAGGCCAACGGGTACGGGCGCGATCTCGGCAAGGCGTGGTTCGACATCATCGAGCCCTTCGCCGACTACGCGTTCAACAAGAGCCACTCCTACGGGTATGGCTTCGTCGCCTACCAGACCGCCTACCTCAAGGCGCACTACCCGGTCGAGTACTTCGCCGCACTGCTCACCAGCGTCAGGACCAACCTCGACAAGGCCGCGGTCTATCTCGCCGAGTGCCGCAACATGGGCGTCGATGTCCTCGTCCCCGACGTGAACGTCTCGGCGTCGGACTTCACCGCGGTGCCCGACCCCGACGGCGGTCGCCTCGGCTCGATCCCGTTCGGGCTGTCCGCGGTCCGCAACGTCGGCGAAGGGCTCGTCGCCCACATCGTCGCCGAGCGCGAGGCCAACGGGCCCTTCACCGACTTCTACGACTTCTGCGAACGGGTCCACCTCTCGGTGCTCAACAAGCGAACGCTCGAGGCCCTCATCAAGGCCGGTGGGTTCGACTCGCTCGGCCATCCCCGCCAGGGACTGCTGCAGGTGTTCGAGGCGATCGTCGACACCACCGTGGCCCGCCGTCGCGAGCGCGACATGGGGGTCATGACCCTCTTCGGCGAGGCCGACGGCGACCCGGTCTTCGACGAACGGCCGCCCATCCCCGACATCGACTTCGACAAGATGACCCGCCTCGCCTTCGAGAAGGAGATGCTCGGGCTCTACGTCAGCGACCATCCGCTCATGGGCGCCGAGGGGGCGCTGCGGCGCCGTACCGACATCAACCTGCTCGATCTGCTCGATGTCGAGGAGGGCTCGGTCCGCACCTGCGGGGGGATCATCACGAGTCTGGCCCGCAAGTGGACCAAGAAGGGCGACCTCATGGCCGTGTTCACCCTCGAGGACCTCCAGGGATCGGCCGAGGTCATGGTCTTCCCCAAGACCATGCAGGCATACGGCCACCTGCTCGACAACGATCGCGTCGTGTGCGTCAAGGGCCGGGTCGACCATCGCGACGATGTCCCCAAGCTCATGGCGGTCGAGATCGAACCCTTCGAAGGGGGCCTCGAGCAGGCAAGGCCGCCGCTGCGCATCCGCGTGGCGCTCACCGCGCTCTCCGACGAGGTGTCGGGCGCGCTCAAGGCGTTGCTGTCACGGCACCCCGGCGAGTCCGAGGTCTTCCTGCACCTCGGCGACCGTACCGTCATCCGCCTCCCCGACGAGTTCTCGGTGAACGCCGAGGGCGGGCTGGTCGGCGAGCTGCGCGAGATGCTCGGCCCCGACGCCATCGTCTGCTGAGTGGACTCACCCGAGGCCGCGCGGCTGCTGGAGCGAGGTCTGGCAACGAGTTGGGCACGTCAGACCAGATGGGTGCCCGGCAGCACCATCAGGCACCTCGGTGGGCTCCTCGTCGCACTCAGCGGCATCGTGGACCAGACCCAGCAGGTGGCGGTGGTCGAGGGGCCGGTCACCGAGCCCGGCGCCGCGGTGATCGCGGCCGAGATCTGCTTCGATCGTGCCGGATGGCGACCGGCGTTCGACCTGGTCGTCGGCGCACACCCTGACATCGAAGCGGTGCTCGACCGGCGCGGGTTCGAGGTGGTCGTCAGCCGTCCGGGGATGGTGCGACCGCTCGCCGCACGTGACTGGGAGAGGATCGAGCCCGGTGTCGTGCTCGAGCTCGGAACCAGCGTCGAACGCGATCAGATCGTCGAGGTGCAGCGCGTGTCGTTCGATCTCACCCCCGCGACCGCATCGGGGCTGGTCGGTGACGCCATGTTCGCCGACCCCGACGTTGCCGTCATCGTGGCCCGGACCGAGATCGGCGGGCCGGTGGTCGGCTCGATCACCGTCCACCTCGATCCGGCCGCGGCGGCGATCGTCGGCACCGCCGTGGATCCGCGCCATCGCGAGCGTGGGATCGGGACCGCGCTGACCGCCGCCGCGCTCGATCTGGCCGCCGCGCACCGGATCCCCCACGCCTGGTTGCAGGCGACCCCCGCCGGTGAAGGGATCTACGACCGGTTGGGGTTCGCCCGGGTGGCCCGATGCGACGTGTGGCTGCGCTGAGCCGATCGCTCAAGTTGCGCGAACGGCGGGGACCTACTGGACTGGTGGTGTTGTCCGTCCACCATTCCTGGGGGTCATGACAGGCATGGCGATCGAGATCGAGACCAAGGATTGCGCCGCCTTGAGCGATGCAGACTTCGGAGAGCTGGCGGACATGTGCGCGGAGGGAGACAGCGAGATCGGTGTCGGCATGCTCTCGAAGCAGGCCGAGGAATGGGTGCTGATCACCCTGGCCAGGGACAACAGCAAGCTGAAGGGTTTCTCGTTCAGCACCCTCGAACGCATCGGGGGCACCCCGAGCGTGCTCGTGGGTGTCGCATCGGTGAAGCGGACCTCCAAGCGCGACTCCATCCTGCGGGGCATCGTCCTCGACCAGTTGCGGCGGGCGGTGCTGGCGTTCCCCGACGAAGACGTCCTGATCGGTGCCCGCTTCAACGATCCCGCAGGGTTCGAGGCCTACCGCCAGCTCGACGACATCGTGCCCCGGCCGGGCCACAAGGCCTCGGGAGAGGAACGGGCCTGGGGGCGACGGCTCGCCAAGCGCTTCGGCGTTGAAAACGGCAACTACGACGACCGCAGCTTCGTGGCCACCGGCGACGGTTCGACCCCCTGTGTGCTCCACCACGAGGCGCTCAAGCCCGAGCGGATCGCCCCCGATGTGGCGGCGCTGTTCGAACCGCTCGACCGGCGACGTGGCGACTCGCTCATCGCGTTCGGTTGGGCGATGGCCGAGGATCTGGCGAAGCTGGCCTGATCGGTGATCCCCGTCGGGTCCAACGACCGAACCGATGGGTTCACCTTGGTGCTCGGTGCCGGTGGCCGGGTCGGCATGGCCTCCCACGCCGGTGTGCTGCGGGCCCTGGACGAGGTCGGCGGACTCGACCCGGCTCGAGCTCGGCTCGTGATCGGCACCAGCGCGGGAAGCGTCATGGGTGCGCTGCTGCGGCTGGGATGGTCGACCTCGGAGATCTGGGCCCTCGCCACCAGGACCCGGCTGCCCGACCACCGCGATGATGTCGCCGGCGACGACCTCTTCGGGCGGTCGTGGACGAACCCCTCCCAGCTGGTGCGGCGGGCGTTGGGCTCGGTGTTCGTCGTGTCGCGCTCGCTCGTACGGGTCCCGCTGGTGCCCATACCCGAGCTGGCCCGCCGGGTCTTCCCCGGGGGGTTCCTCAGCCTCAGCGAGGAACAGGGCGATGTCGGCACCGGCATCGGCGACCACTGGCCCGATGCGCCGCTGTGGTTGTGCGCGGTCGACATCGAGACCGGCCGACGGGTGGTGCTCGGACGCCGCGGCGACCAACCGCCGCTGGCCGAGGCGGTGCTGGCGTCATGCGCCATTCCCGGCTACTACCAGCCCGTGCGGCTCGACGGCCGGACGCTGGTCGACGGGGGCGTCCACTCCACGACGAACCTCGACCTGGCCGGTCGGGTCGAGGCCCCGCTGGTCATCGCCTCGGCTCCGATGGCCTATGACCCCCGCCGCGCGCCGGGACCGCTCGCCCGCGCCGCCCGGCGCCCCATCAACCGTGGCCTGGCGCGAGACCGGATGGCGCTGCGCTCCGCCGGACGGTCGGTATTGCTGCTGCGTCCGGGCCGCGAGGAGCTCGACGCGCATGGTCTCAACCCCATGCGCGGCCACGGTCTCGAACCGGTGGCGGTGGCCGCCTACGACGCCACCGCCAGGTTCATCGCCAGCCCCAGAGCCGCGCGCCTCCTCACCGAGGCGGCCGAGGCTCCCATTTCCGTCGCCTCCGCGAGCTGATCCCTGACCCGATGGAGTTCCGCGACGTCGTCGCTCGACGCCGGATGGTGCGGGCATTCACCTCGGAACCCGTCGACGCCGAGGTCCTCGACCAGATGCTCTCCGACGCCCTGAGGTCTCCCTCCGCGGGGAACAGCCAGGGTCGGGACCTGGTCGTGCTCGAGGGACCGCAACAGACCGCGGCCTTCTGGGACGTGACCCTGCCGGAGGAGCGGCGCCCGTCGTTCGCCTGGCCAGGGCTGCTGGCCGCCCCGGTGATCGTCGTGCCGCTGGCCGACCCGAAGCGCTATCTCGACCGGTACTCCCGGCCCGACAAGGAGACCACGGGGTTGGGTGCGACCGAGGATGCGTGGCCGGTGCCGTACTGGACCATCGACACGGCCTTCGCCACCATGACCTTGTTGCACGCCGCGGTCGACGCCGGGCTCGGCGCGCTGTTCTTCGGGATCTTCCGCAACGAGGCCGAGCTCATGGGCGCGCTCGGCGTTCCCGACCATCTGCGACCCATCGGGGCGGTCGCCATCGGGCATCCCGCGCCGGAGCACCGTCGGGGTCGGTCGGCCGATCAACCCCGACGCGGGCTCGCCGAGGCCGTCCATCGTGGGTCCTGGGGTGGCTCGCGGGGCCGCTAGGGTCCCAGCACATGGACATCGCATTCGGGGGGAAGGTCGCGCTCGTGACGGGCGCGTCGAAGGGGATCGGCAGGGCCATCGCCGCGTCGCTGGCTGCCCATGGCGCACGGGTCATGCTGTCGTCGCGCAAGCAGGAGGCGCTCGATGCCGCCGCGGCCGAGATCGACGGCGAGACCGCGGTCTTCGCGGCCAACGCCGGCGATCCGGAGGCGGCCGAGGCCTGCGTGGCAGCCACCGTCGAACGCTTCGGTGGCATCGACATCCTCGTCAACAACGCGGCGACCAACCCCTACGCCGGCCGCTCGATCGACATCGACCTGCCCCGGTACGACAAGACGTTCGAGGTCAACCTGCGGGGTCCACTCGTGTGGTCGCACCAGGCATGGCACCAGTCGATGCACGCGCGTCCGGGGGCCTCGATCATCAACCTGGCCTCGGTCGGCGCCTACTCCGCCGCCTCGGGCATCGGCATCTACAACATGACCAAGGCGGGACTCGTCCACCAGACGCGCCTGCTCGCCAACGAGCTGGCACCCACGGTTCGGGTCAACGCCATCGCCCCGGGTCTGGTCAAGACCGACATGGCCAGGGCGCTGTGGGAGCCCAACGAGGCCACGCTCGGGTCGAACACCCCGCTCGGTCGCATCGGCGAGCCACAGGACATCGCCAACGCTGCGCTGTTCCTCGCGTCGGACCTGGCGGCGTGGATCACCGGTCACACCCTGGTCGTCGACGGTGGTTCGCTCCTGCGCAGCGGTAGCTAGGGTGGACGACGTGACCGGACGAGTGACACGCCCGCCAGAACCCGACGACACCTTTCCGTCGATGAAGCAGCGCAACCCCGCCATGTGGTGGGTTGCGGTCATCGCGGTGGTCGCCCTCGTGCTCACCACCGCCGCCGGCGCAGTGAGCGCGCTGCTCGCCTGAGCCGCCCCACCCTGGCCGTGGGTCAACCCTCGAACACCAGCCAGAGCACGAACAAGACGAGCGCCGCGACGACGAGGGGCCACGGCACGCCGAGCAGCAGCACGACCACTCCCACCACGGCGACCAGTGGGACGAACACCAGCACCTTGAGGTGACGCCGATCGAGCGGTCGGCGTTCGCGCGGGGCGTCGCCGGGCGATAGCGGATCATCGGACACGCCACCCAGTGTTGCCGACCCTCGTCGGCGATGTCGCGAACCGTTGCGGTGGAGTGCGCCCGGTAGCGTGAACCTCGTGGGGACCAGCAGCTGCAGCACCTGCGGAGCGAGCCTGCCGGAGCGTGCCCGGTTCTGCCCGTCCTGCGGCGCTGCGGCCAGCCACGCCCTCCCGGTCTTCGACCTCGGCTCCGAGGCACACCCGGACGAACCCGAGCCGCCACCGCCCCGGGACCGCACCCGCACCACGGTCGCCGGGGTGCTGCTGGGCGTGGTGGCGCTCATCGTGGTGCTGTCGGTCACCGGCGGTGGCGACGCCGACGAGCGGGCGGACCCCACCGCCGCAGACCAGACGACGACCACGACGCTCCCCCCGGCCTCGGCTCCGACGCTGCCCACCCCCCGGACCAACGACGACCTGACGCTGCTGGAAGAGGGAGAGCGGCTCGATCCGGCGTCCGGCATGGCGCTGGTGTGGTTCCGATCGAACGGAGCTGTGGTGGTCGCCGACCTGGGCACCGGCACCGAGCAGGTGATCGAGGACGACCTGCCGGTCCGACCGGTGCAGGGTGCACGATGGACAGGAGACTCGTTTCTGGTCCGGGGAGTGGACTCCGAGCTGTATCAGACCCGTCCCACCTCGGCCGGGTGGCGGCGAGTCGAGACCGACGGATACGAGGCCGATCTGTGGTGGCCCGGCCACGGCGAGCTGTTGACCTTGTGGTCCGCCGATTCGGCGACGCCGAGGTCGGGCGCGGTGCTGGGTCGGGTCCTCGCCACGGGCGAACTCGAGGTGTTCGATCTCGGTCAGCCCTTCGACCGACCGGCCGGTCTCGTCGATGGACGCCTGGCGGTCGACATCGGCGGAGCCATCTATCTCATCGCCCCCGACGGCACCCCGCAGCGGCACGCCTTCGGGTCGTTGCTCGGGGCCAGCGACCGGCTTCTGGTGCGTCGGAGCTGCAACGAGGTGCTCGAGTGCGAGATCGTGCTCGACGACGTGTCTGCCGGCATCGAGACCACCTTGGGTGGGTTCGAGTCGTCGGCATCGATCATCGCTGCCCGTCCCGCGCCCGATGGCAGCGCCGTGGCGGTCGTTTCTCCGCCCGATGCCGACGGATCCGCGCTCGAACTGTCGGTTCTGTCGGTGGACGGTGGCCCACCGGTCACCTTCGCGCTCGACGGATGGAGCGGCGACCCCAGCACCGCCGTCACCTGGACACCGGACAGCAACGGTCTGATCTGGCTCGAGCAGCACTTGCAGCCGTCGGTGCAGGCGGTGTGGTGGCGCGGTCCCGACGCCTCCACGAGCCCCGTGTCGGTACGGCTGTCGGATCGGACGCAGGCATCCGGTGGTTACGAAGGCCTGTTCCTGGTGCCGGTCGATGCGCTCCCGGAGCCATGGCGTCCCGTGTCGGCGCCGGGTTGAGCGCTCACAGCCGCGTGCGCACCACCTTGCCCAGCGCGGTGGTGGGCAATCGCTCCACCAGCTCGAGCTCTCGCGGGGCGGCGAAGGCGGGCATCTGGTCCTTCACCGCCGAGCGCAGTTGGTCGAGCGTCGGAAGATGGTGACGATCGGCCGGGACCACGACGGCCACCACCCGCTGCCCCCACTCGGGGTCGGCCCGGCCGACCACCGCGACTTCGGCAACGAGGGGATGGGCCCCGAGCACCGCCTCGACCGTGGCCGGCCACACGTTCTCGCCGCCGGTGATGATGAGGTCGCTCGCTCGCCCGTGGACGGTGAGCTCGCCGGTGTCGGGATCGACCTCGCCCCGGTCGCCGGTCGCCAGCCATCCCTCGAAGTCGGTCGGCACCGTGCCGTCGCGGTAGGCCCGCAGCAGCATCGGTCCCCGCAGGTGGATCTCGCCGTCGACGATCCGCACCTCGACGTCATCGAGCGGATGGCCGTCGTAGACCACGCCGCTGCCGGTCTCGGTCATGCCGTAGGTGGCCACCGTGTTGGCGGGGCGGTCGGCCGGGGGAGCCGAGCCGCCCAGGACGATGCAGGCGAAGCGCGACGGGTCGATCCGCGCCAGCGCGGTGGCCACCAGCGACACGTGGGTGGCGCCACGCTCGGTGGCCGCGGCCGTCACCGCCTCGGCATCGAAGCCCGGGTGCACCTCGAGGGGGGTGCCGGTGAGCAGCGCCCGGGTCACGACCGAGAGCCCGCCGACGTGGGACAGGGGCAGACATGCCAGCCACCGGTGCCGGTCCGGGTCCACACCGAGGCGCGCGGTGGTCGCCTGTGCCGACGCGGTGACTGCGTCGTGGGTCAGGACCACCCCCTTCGGGGCGCCGGTCGTGCCGCTGGTGGCCACCACCAGGGCATCGCCGGCCTGCACCGGCCTTCCGTCGGTCGTGCGGGTGCGGCCACCGTCGGGGGTGTCGAGCACCGTGGGGGCCATCGCGGCGATGAGCCGGTCGCGGGCGGGCCCCGGTAGGCGGGGATCGACCGGGAGTACGGCGTCGCCGTCGTCCCACGCCCGCCGTAGGCGGTCGACCCACGCCGGCCCGGCCGGTCCGATCAGCGCCACGAGCTCGTGCACGAACGCAGCGTAGAGGTTGGCCCTGGTTCTCCCGCTGGACGACACTTCACGTCGTGCCCGAGACCACCAGCACCCGCGTGACGCCGCGCCGATGAACCCCTGGATCCTCGGGGCCCGCCCCAGGACGCTGCCCGCTGCGGTGGTCCCGGTCGCGGTCGGCACCGCCGCCGCCGTGGGCGAGGCGCCCGTCGTGGCCTGGCGGGCCGGCGCCGCGCTGGTCGTGGCACTCGCCCTGCAGGTGGGCGTGAACTACGCCAACGACTACAGCGACGGCAAGCGGGGCACCGACGCCGACGGCGCCAGGGTGGGCCCGATGCGCCTGGTGGGCTCGGGGCTGAAGCCGGCCTCGGCGGTCAAGCGGGCTGCGCTGGCCGCCCTCGGGGTCGCCGCGCTGGCGGGGCTGGCGCTGGTGCTCGCGGTCGGCTGGGAGCTGCTGGTGGTGGGGGCGCTGGCGATCGCCGCCGCCTGGCTCTACACCGGTGGCCCTCGCCCCTACGGCTACGCCGGGTTCGGCGAGCTGTTCGTCTTCGTGTTCTTCGGGTTGGTCGCCACCGTCGGCTCCACCTACGTGCACACCGGCACCGTCACCGGGCTGTCGGTGGCGGTCGCGGTGCCGGTCGGGCTGCTGTCGACGGCGTTGCTGGTCGTCAACAACCTGCGCGACATCCCCGGCGACGCGGCGTCCGGCAAGCGCACCCTGGCGGTCCGCCTCGGCGACGGGCGCACACGCGTGCTCTACACCCTGTTGATGGCGGCACCGTTCGTGATGGTGCCGCCCATCGCCGCGTTCGGCCGGATCGGTGCCGTGGCCGCGCTGGTGGGGATCCCCTTCGGTCGCCGACCGGTGCTGTCGGTCCTCGAGGGAGCGGCCGGGCAGGCGTTGATCCCCGTGCTGGGGGCGACGGGACGGGTTCAGCTCATCGTCGGGGTCGCGCTGTCCGCAGGGCTCTGGTACAGCGCCTGATCACAGCCCGTGCCGCTCCAGCCACCTGCGCACGGTGACGAGGAAGCGCGCGGGCTGTTCGAGGTGGGCGGTGTGGCCGGCTCCCGCGATCGTCTCGAAGGTCGCCGACGCCCCGATCGAGGCTGCGAGGCGCTCGCCGAGGGCGACGAACTTGGCGTCGGCGGCTCCCGCCACCACCAGCACCGGCATGGTCAGCTCACCCAGGCGGTCCCAGGACGGCACCTGGCTGCCGGTGCCCGCCAGGCGCAGCGACGAGGCCAGACCCGCAGCAGTGTTCTCCGAGCGTTCGTCCCGGCAGGCCACGTCGGCTCCCAGGCCGGAGAAGATCGGCAACGACAACCACTCGGCCACGAACGCCTCGACCCCCATCTTCTCGATGCGACGGGCCCTGGCCTCGTCGTCGGCGAGCCGGGCGGAGCGCTCGCCGGGGTCCTCGATGCCCGCGGTGGCGCCGACCAGGACCAGGCCGTCGACGACGTCGGGCCGTTCCAGCGCGGTGTGGAGCGCGAAGCGCCCACCCATCGAGTACCCGAGGTAGGTGGCCGGGCCCGCAGCCTCGGCGATGAGGTGCCCGCCGCCGACCAGGTCGGCGACGACATCGCTCGACCACCCGTGTCCGGGGGCGTCGATCAGCACCAACTCGTGATCGCGGGCGAAGTCCTCGGCGACGGGCCCCCAGCACCGCCGGTTCTGGGTGAACCCGTGCACCAGCGCCAGCGGAGGGCCGCTGCCGCGACGTTCGGCGTACAGAGATGCCTCGCCGGGGAGCACGCTCGGTCGATCCACGCCGACAACCTATGCTGCGCGCCGATGCCCGACGCGCCGATCACCGCCCAAGCCACCTTCTGCGCGACCGTGGTCGACGAATGGGTCAGGTGCGGCATCACCGATGCGGTGGTGGCTCCCGGGTCCCGGTCCACGCCGCTGGCCATGGCCTTGGTGGCAGACGATCGGTTGCGGGTCCATGTCCACCACGACGAGCGGTCGGCGGGGTTCCTCGCTCTGGGGCTCGCCCTGGCCACCGGATCGCCGGCGCCGGTGCTGACCACCAGCGGCACCGCCACCGTCGAGCTGCACGCCGCGGTGGTCGAGGCCCACAACGGCCGGGTCCCGATGGTGTGCGTCACCGCCGACAGGCCACCCGAGCTCCAGCAGGTCCGGGCACCACAGACCATCGATCAGACCCGTCTCTACGGTGTCGCCTCCCGTTGGTTCGCCGATCCGGGACCGGTCGACACGGTGCCCGAGTCGGCCTGGCGGTCCTTGGGTGCCAGGGCCGTCGCCGAGGCGCTCGGGCCACCGGCGGGTCCCGTGCAGCTCAACCTGGGCTTCCGCGACCCGCTCGTGGCCAGTCCCGGCGAGCTGCCGCCCGGGCGCGCCGACGACGCACCGTGGCACCGCCGCGACGTCGAGACACCACACGCAGCCCCGCGGGTGGTCGCCGATCTCGCCGCCACGGTCGCCGGACGGCGCGGGGTGATCGTCGCCGGTGGTGCCGGAGGTGGGAGGGCACTCGACCCGATCCCCGTGCACGCCCTGGCCCGCAGCCTCGGCTGGCCGGTGCTGGCGGATCCGCGTTCGGGGTGCCGGACCGAGGTGGGTACCACGGTGTCGCACGCCGATGCCCTGCTGCGGCACGTGCCTTTCGCCGAGCGGCACCGCCCCGATGTGGTGCTGCAGCTGGGAGAGCCGCCGGCATCGAAGGTGCTGGCCCAGTGGCTGACCGCTGCATCCGAGCACCTGGTGATCGATCCCGACGGCATCTGGGCCGACCCCGACCGCCGCTCGGAGCTCATCGTGGCCGCCGATCCGTCACACCTGGCCGCAGAGCTGGCGGTGGCGGTCGCCGGGGGTGGCACCGACCCCGGGTGGCTCGACGAGTGGACCGAGGCCGACGCCGCGGCCAGCACGAGCATCGCCTCGACCCTGGCGTTGCACCCGTCGGTATCCGAGCCCGGCGTCGCCCGCGACCTCCTCGCCGCGCTCAGCGCCGGGAGCAGCCTGGTCGTGTCGTCGTCGATGCCCGTTCGCGACCTCGAGTGGTACGGCGCGGCCCGGTCGGGTGTCCGGGTGCTGGCCAACCGTGGGGCCAACGGGATCGACGGGGTCGTCTCCACCGCCGTGGGGGTGGCGCTGGCCGGATCACCGACCGCGCTGCTGATCGGCGACGTGGCCCTGCTGCACGACTCGAACGGTCTGCTCGGGCTGATGCAGCGCCAGGTCGACCTGGTCGTCGTGGTGGTCGACAACGACGGAGGCGGCATCTTCTCCTTCCTGCCCCAGGCCGAGCTGCTCGACAGCGAAGGGTTCGAGCGGCTCTTCGGGACCCCCCACGGGATCGACCTCGCCGCCCTCGCGGCGGTCCACGGCATTCCCACCACGGTCGCCGCACAGTCGGGGGAGGTGAGCCGTGCGGTGGTCGATGCCCAAGCGGCGGGGGGAGTCCACCTGATCGTCGCCCGCACCGAGCGACACGCCAACGTGGCCCTCCACGACGAGCTGCACGCCGCGGTGGCCGACGCGCTCGGCTAGGAGCTTGGGGCCGTATGCGTTGAGGTGGTCACGGGCGTCAACGGTAGCTGTGGGCAGGCGGGTTGAGGGTCCCCCCGTTGGACACGATGCAGTGGTGCGAGTTCGAGACGACCGCGGACGATGGTTCATCGGTGAGGATCGTCGACGTGGAAGGCCTCGACCTCCTCGCCGAGCCGTCGTCCCCCGATCGTGAGCCCGCGGATCATCATGAACGAAGCGTGGATCTACGGCCTCGCGGCCGCTGTCGCCGTCATCGTGCTGCTGCTCGCTGCCGCCACGTCGTCGACCCCGTTCGTGCCGTCGTGGCGATCCAGAACTACCTGCGGGGCACCTCCGAGATCGCCCAGACCAGGCTGCGCAGCATCCTCGGCCAGGTCGAGCTCGACGATCTGTTGGTCAAGCGCGACGAGATCAACTCCCAGCTGCAGGCGATCATCGATGGGGTCACCGCTTCGCTGAGGTCTGCGAGCGGTGTCCCGAACCCCGCCAGTGGCTGGCAGGTCTCGCTCTAGCGGCTCGAAACATCTCTGGACGCCGTTCGCGCACTTCCCGGGTGGGTCACCCTCGTGGCATCATTCCATGCACCGAGGAGGGCCGGATCGTGGACAGAGGGCACCCGGATGAGACGAAATCAGGCGATCCGTCCGATCAGGAGCTCTCCCCTCTCGTCCTCGCGACCCGGCTGACCCCGCATTGGGAGTCGCACGGCCAGTTCGTCGCAGGCCGTGACACGCTCGAGAGCGCATTGGCGGCTCAAGACGGCCCACCAGCCGAACAAGCAGAAGCGTACGGGGCGCTTGCCACGCTCGCCACGGTCCAAGGTGACCTGGCTGCAGCGCGACGGGCCCATCAGGAAGCGATCTCCCTTCATGCAGCGATCGGGAACGAAGGTGCTGTCGCGTCGGCGACCAGTGCTCTCGCCGTGGTCCTGCTGCGCTCGGGCGACCACGAGGCCGCCGAGGATGCTGGGCTGCTCGCCCTGGCGGCGTCAGAGCAACTCGAGGACGACAGAGGCAGAGCATTCGCGTTGTCGTGTTTGGGATTGATCGCCGCGGCAAGGCATAGCCCCGACGAAGCGTTTGAACATCTCCTGCACAGTTCGGAGCTGTTCCGGGCCCAAGGGTTGCGGCATGAGTCGGCCAGTGTCCTTGCCAACCTTGGCAACCTTGCTCAGGACGTCGGGGACGACCAGCGGTCGTCTCGCTTTTACGACGGTGCCCTGCAGCTCTTCGACTCCATCGAGGACCGACGGGGAGCGGCACTGTGTCTCAACAACCTCGCCATCCTTGCCAACGCGCACGGTGACGTCGATCATGCCATCGAGCTGGCGCGTCGCGCCTTGGACCGTTTCACCGTTGTCGCCGACCTCCGCGGCGAAGCGGCCATGTTGAACAACCTTGCGGGCTTCTGGGAGGCGCACGGGGCCTTCACCGAGGCCCGCATGCTCTACGAACAGGCGATCGCACGGTTCGAGAAGCTTCAGGATGTGGCGGGTCGCACCACAGCTCAACAGAACCTAGACGGCCTGTGTCCTGTCTCCACCGAACTCTCCGATCGGGAGGCTCAGGTGGCCGAACTGGTCGCTGCCGGAATGTCGAACCGCCTCATCGCCGAGGAGCTCTTCGTCTCGGAGCGAACGGTGCACAGCCACCTCTCACACATCTTCACCAAGCTCGACCTCACATCACGGACCCAGTTGGTCAAGTGGTGGGCCACCGTAGGCCAACGTGGGGGAACCGAGGTCAGGGAGTAAGATCCATCGCTTCGGTCACCCGCGTGTAGGGGACTCCCGCCTCGTCATTGAGATCGGCGACATCTTGCGCGGTGGATGCCTCGAAGAGACACATGCAGTGGGATTCCCCCGGCACGAACGTGCTCCGGATGTAGCGAACCTCCTGGCCCTTGCGTCGGAACTCCTCCGCTGTGGCAATGACCTTCCTCTGTGCGTTGCCCAGAGCATCGAGCGTGATCCCTGGCAGGTCCCTGTCAACCATGTACACCGACATCTTGGTCTCCCTGTTCTTCGACCACGGATTCGCGGTCTGGTTCAGACCATATGGGACAGCAGGCGGGCGCGCATCGGTAGAAACGCGGATCCTCGCGTCAGGACGGCGGGGGCATCGGCACGCCGCGAGCAGTACCTGCGCGTTCGCGCACCTCGCCGTCGTCGGTGCGTCGTGCTCCGGCAGGATGACCACCCCGACGAGCGCGATGGGCCCGGACGAGCGCAACACAGCGCCGACGTGCGACGCTGGTTTCCTGATCCAACACCGAGGGGGGTTCCGTCGTGCAGGTCCAACGCTTCGCTGCCGATGTCGAGCCGGCAATGATCGCTGAGGTGCTGGCTGTGGACGGATGTGCGGTGGTCGAGCACCTCGTCAACCCCACGGTCATGGACCGCTTGGCTGAGGAGATGGCGCCGTGGATGGAGGCCACGTCACCTGGGCCCGACGACTTCTCCGGACACTCGACGCGGCGCACGGGCGGACTGCTCGCCCGCAGCGAGACGAGCCGGGCGCTCATCCAGCACCCCACCGTGCGCGGCGCGGTCGACCTCGTGCTCGGAGACGCCACCTCCTACCAGCTCCACCTGACCCAGCTCATCGCCGTCGGACCCGGTGAGTCGGCCCAGGACATCCACCGTGACCAGTGGGCTTTCGACTTCTTCCCGTTTCCCTCCGGCTACGAGGTCCAGTGCAACACGCTCTGGGCGATGACCGACTTCACCGAGGCTAACGGAGCCACCCGGGTCATTCCGGGCAGCAACCACTTCGAGGACAGGCAGCGCTTCACCGAGGTCGACACGATCCCCGCCGAGATGCCCAAAGGATCGGTGCTGTTCTACACCGGCACCTTGTACCACGGGCGTGGCGCGAACCGGTCCGAGCAGGTGCGCTGTGGGGTGAACATCACCTACTCCGTGGCCTGGCTGCGACAGGAGGAGAACCAGTACCTCACCGTGCCGGTCGAGACGGCGCGTATCTTCGACGAGGACCTGCAGCGGCTCATGGGCTACGGGCGCGGCGCCTACGCCCTTGGCTACATCGACGACCTGCGCGACCCGATCGAGGTCCTGCGACCAGACGCCGGGCGCATCGGGTTCGGCGACGTCTCCTCCGGGGAGCTCTCCCGCCGCATCGGATGACCGACGCTGTCGTTCGATCAAGCCTGCCGATCGTGGCTAGGGGCGGAGCAGCGCCGACAGGATCGCCTGGAGTTTCGCCCTCGTCTCGGCCAGCTCGGCGTCGGGGTCCGAGTCGGCGACCACGCCCACTCCGGCGAACACCCGGGCCCGGGTGCCGGAGAGCTCGGCCGAGCGGATCCCGACCGCCCACTCGCCGTTGCCCCGGTGGTCGACCCACCCCACCGGCCCGGCATAGGCGCCCCGGTCGAGGTCCTCGAGTCGGTCGATCAGCTCGAGCGCGGCCGCGGTGGGCGAGCCGCACACCGCAGGGGTGGGATGGACGGCGGTGACCAGCTCGAGCGCCGAGGCGGCGGGGGTCGACAGGCGGCCCTCGACATAGGTGGCGAGGTGCTGGACGTTGGCCATGGCCACGATGGACGGTTCGGGTTCGGCATCGAGGTACGAGCACCAGGGCAGCAGCGTGTCGCGGACCATGTCGATGGTGATCTGATGCTCTTCGCGGTCCTTGCTCGAGGCCAGCAGCGATGCCGCCAGACGGGCGTCGGCGGTGGGGTCGGCGCTGCGCGGGGCCGTGCCCGCCATGGGCCGCGATCGGACGATGTCGCCCGACCGCGACAGCAACAGCTCGGGCGAGGCTCCGACCATCGGTCCGACCGAGGTCAGGTAGCAGCCGGGGTAGGCGCGGCGGAGGCGACCGAGGACAGCGGAGCGCGACAGCGGTCGGTCGGTGTCGACGGTGATCTCGCGGGCCAGGACGAACTTGCGCAGACCGTCGGCCCCGCCCAGGGTGTCGCGCCCCTGTGCGAGCGCAGCGCACCAGTCCCGGGGATCGCGAGCGGATCGGATCCTGATCTCGCCCGGATCGAGCTCGGACTCGGTGGGCGTCGGGGGATGGAGGTCGACCGCCGCCGGTCGGTCCCCGTTGGCGACGACGTGGGTCAGCCATCGGGTCCCGTCTGGTCCTCGACCGACCAGCACCTCGGGAACGGTGAGGGTGCGGGGCCGGCCGGGGAGAAACGGCAGCGCACCGAAGGCGACGAGGCCGCATCCGGGGAGCCCGACCTCGTCGTCGACGTCGAAGGACGTGGTGGCGTGGTCGAAGGCGGTCGCGACCTCGGCCGGGACCGAGCCCTCGAGGATCAGCTCGGCGGCCACCCCGCGTCCGGCCAGACCCACCCCGTCGCGCTCGACCAACAGCCCGTGGTCGCCGGCGAAGGCCAACAGATCGACGTCGTCGTCGAGGCGGCGGGTGGTGACCTGGTGGGTGGGATCACCCATCGCGGGATCCGAGGATCAGCTGGGCGGCGCCGGGGGGCAACAGGGTGTGGGTGGCATCGGCGAACCCGGCCCGGCGCACCATCCTCAGCAGCTCGACCGGGTCGGGGAGGTACTGCACCGAGCGGGGGAGGTACCGATAGGCGGCGGGATCGGAGAGGAGCCCGCCGATGACCGGGACGACCTTGCCGAAGTAGATGGCGTGCCCGGCCCGAAGGACCGGGTTGGTGGGTTCGCCCACGTCGAGGAGCGCGATCCGTCCACCCGGGCGGACGACGCGGGCCAGCTCGTCGAAGAAGGGGCGCAGCTCGACGAGGTTCCGCAGGGCGAACCCACAGGTGATCCCGTCGGCGGACCGGTCGGGAACCGGGAGGCGGAGGATGTCCGCCTGCACGAGGGGCGCCTCGGTCCGGGCGTTGGACAGCATTCCGAACGAGAGGTCGATGGCGATCGGTTCCATCCCCGCTGCCTGGAGGTCCCGGCAGAAGTCGCCGGTGCCGGCAGCCAGGTCGAGCACGGTGCTCGACGGTGCCAGGTCGAGGTCGCGCACCGCCCGGCGGCGCCACCGCACGTCGAGGCCGAAGGTCATGATCCGGTTGACCAGGTCGTAGCGGGGGGCGATGGTGTCGAACATCGAGCGGACCGCCGCGACCTTGGTGCCTCCGGTCGGCAGCTCGTCGCGGTCCTCGATCACACCTCGGATGGTAGATGCCGGGCGAGGGTGCTCCCGCACGGGCGGGCGCGGGCCTCCACCACCCACTAGGGTTCGGGCGCTGCAACGGCGCGGGCGCCGTGTGCGGCCCCCTGGAGTAGGGGCCGGCGCGCCCGGGTGGTGCGGCTTCGGCTGATGTCGGGGCCGACCACCCGGGGACGCGGACGCTGTCCGACTCGTACAGTCGCATCACTGGATCGTTCAGCCGACCGCATGGCACACTCGTCGCCATGGCCGCGGTCTCCGCCGAGGCGGCCAAGACCCCCATGGGACCCTTCGCCCTCGACGCCCAGACCCCCGACGAGGGCAACATGCACACCCTGTTGCACTGGGCCACCGATGAGCAGAAGGAGCTGTACCTCACGCGGACGAGATCCACCAGATGCGCATCGCCGAGCGCACCCTGGCTGTCTACAAGGACACCGGCGGCGTCAACGCCGCGACGGGTAGTCTTCCGCTGTAGCCGGCCTCACCAGATCGCGGGACCGCGGCTCTGGATCCCGGACCGTTCGCCACGTGGGCGGTCCGGGACCAGAGCCGCCTCTACGAGGGTCGGTCCGTGGCGGCGAGCAGCGACTGGGCCCAGGCGTAGTCGGGCTTTCCCGACTCGGTTCGCTGGACCCGGTCGACCAGGGCCATGGTCCGTGGCGTCTTGTAGCTCGCGAGATTGGTGCGGCAGTGGTTGGCGAGCGTGGCTCTCGACACGTCGTGGCGCCCACGCACAGCGACCACCGCCCCGACCCGTTCTCCCCATCGGTCGTCGGGCAGGCCGACCACGACCGCGTCGTGCACCGCGGGGTGCTCGCGGAGCACCGCTTCGATCTCCTCGGGATGGATCTTCTCACCTCCTGAGTTGATCGTGGCCGATCCTCGTCCCAGCAGCAGGATCCGTCCGTCTCCATCCACCAGCGCCTGGTCGCCGGTGATCGCCCATCGCACCCCGTCGACGGTCGGGAAGGTGGCTGCGGTGCGTTCCGGGTCTCCCAGGTATCCGAGCGGGATGTGTCCCCGTCTGGCCACGCGGCCGGCGACCCCGCTGCCGGGTTCGACCGGCGACAGGGTGTCGTCGAGCACCACGGTGTGGTCGCCGGCCTCGAAGCGCGGTGGCCCGGTCACCGGCGCCATTCCCGCCGAGTAGACGAGCGAGGCTTGTCCCCCGGTCTCGGACGTGCCATAGCTGTCGACCACCATCACCCACGGCAGCAGGTCCAGCAGCGCCCGCCTCACGGGAGCCGAGAGCGTGGCTCCGCCGGAGATCACCACGGTGAGGCTGGTGAGGTCCCAGCGGTCGGGCTCGGCCGCGACGGCGTCGGCGAGCGGGGCGGCGAACGCGTCTCCGACCACCACCAGATAGGACACCGATTCCGCGTCGACGAGATCGAGCAGGCCGGTCGGATCGTAGGTCGGTGCGGGCGAGAGGACCACGCAACTGCCCGCGAACAAGGTGAGGAACGCGAACCAGTGCGCGGTGCCGTGCATGAGTGGCGACGCGGGCAGGACCCGGTTGGGCGGGTCGGCGATCACGTCGGTGATCTGGTCGGGTGCCTCGATCGGGTTCGCGGTGCGGCGACCGCCACCCATGGCCGCGAAGAAGATGTCCTCGTGGCGCCACACGACCCCCTTCGGGGCGCCGGTGGTGCCGCCGGTGTAGAGGATGTAGTGGTCGTCGCTGGATCGGGGCGACGTGGGGGTTCCCCCCGGAGCATCGTTCAGCCACCGCTCGTAGGCCGCACCTCGCTCGAGGGTCTTCAGCAGCCGGTCCAGGGCATCGACCCGTGGCGTCAGTTCGGGTTCGTGGACCAGCAGCCGGGCGCCGCTGTCGTCGAGCACGTGGCCCAGCTCGCCGGCCTGGTACCGGTAGTTGACGTTGATCGGCACCGCCCCCGACTTGAACGCGCCGAGCATGAGCTCGAGGTACTCGATGCTGTTGCGCAGCGCAATGGCCACCCGCTCGCCGGGTGCGATGCCCGAGCCGGCCAGCGCGGCGGCGACGCGATCGGCTCGCTGGTCGAGGTGACGGTACGTGCACCGGTGGTCGCCGCAGATGATCGCCTCGCGGCTGGGGACATGTCGCGCAACCCGCTCGAACAGGTCCGCCAGGTTGTAGCTCACCGGGGTCACCGTAGTGTGGCCACGAACGCACCCCGGACGGATCGGCGGACCGACGCGCTCAGGTGAACCAGATGCGTTGGTGCTGACGGCTCAGGGGGTGCAGCAGCAGCACGACCTGAGCGATCGGGAACAGCGCGATGGTGACGAACCGGAACTCCCCGAGGATGCTGGGGCCGAAGTCCCACAACCAGGCCACGAGCGGGAACAGCCCGAGCACGGTGATGCCCACGGCCAAGCGGTAGCCCCACCGCTTCTCGTTGGCGATGCCGAGCCCGCCGGCGACCATGGCGATCGACGCCAGCAGGTTGACCTCGAAGCCCCAGTAGAACTGGTAGACGGTGCCACCGAGGAGCAGGCCGAGCACGGCGCGGATGTAGAGCAACAGCACCGCGATTTGTAGGGTCTGCGGCTGATGAGGGTTGGTCCAGCGGCGCGTCTCCATGGTTGACAGTCTGGCAGGCCTCGTGTTGGCCGCCGGTGCCGGCACCCGGATGGAGCCCTTGAGCCGGGTGCGTCCCAAGCCGCTCCTGCCCTTCGGCCAGGCGGCCCTGGTTGACCACGCCATCGCCAGGTTGCGGTCCTGCACCACCAGGATCGCGGTGAACGCCCACCACGGGCGGGCCGAGATGGAGGCCCACCTGTCGGGCCGGGTCCACCTGTCGGTCGAGGACCGGCCGGGCCTCGGCACCGCCGGCGGCGTGGCCCACGCCGCGCCGTGGATCGGCGACGACGATCTCGTCGTGGTCAACGCCGACACCTGGTGTCCCGGCGACCTCGAACCACTCGCTCAGAGCTGGGATCGAGACCGGATCCGGGTCGTCGTGGCGGGAGCACCTGTCCTGGCTGCCGATTCGCGCATCGTCGCCTCGTTCCTCCCCGCGCGTGAGGTCGCCCGGCTGGCCGTGGAACCCTCAGGGCTCTACGAGACGTGCTGGGCTCCGGCGGCCGAGGCCGGTCGTCTCGACGTGGTCGGTTGGGAGGGGACCGTGATCGACTGTGCCACTCCCCGCGACTACCTCACCGCCAGCCTGCTGAGGTCGCGGGGCCACTCGGTCGTCGGCGAGGGCGCGGTGGTCGAGGGAACGGTCGTCCGCTCGGTCGTGTGGCCCGGTGCCCACGTGTGGCCTGTCGAGATCCTGGTCGACGCCATCCGCACCGATGTGGGGGTCACCGTGCTGGTCCGGTGAGGTTCAGGCGCCTGGGTCGCGGCGACGGCGCGGGGATGCCACCGTGGTCGTCTGGTTCGCTCGGAGCTGGCCGCACGCGGCATCGATGTCGGTACCGCGGTTCTGGCGGACCGTGGCGTTGATGCCGAGTGACCGCAGATGCTCGCAGAACGACCGGACCCGTTCCGGTGGTGTCCCCCGGGTGGGGTAGCCGGGTGTGGGGTTGAGGGGGATCAGGTTCACGTGTGCTCGCAGGGGGCGGGCGAACGTCGCCAGCTGCCGGGCGTCGAGATCCGAGTCGTTGACACCGTCGATCAGGGCCCACTCGAAGGACAGGCGGCGTCCCTTGGCTCGCAGGTACTCGTTGCAGGCCTCGGCGAGCACCGCGAGCGGGTACCGCCGGTTGATGGGGACGAGCTGGTCGCGACGCTCGTCGTCGGCCAGGTGGAGCGACACCGCCAGGTTCACCGGCAGAGCTTCGGCGGCCAGTCGTCGGATGCCGGGCACCAGGCCGACCGTCGACACCGTGATGTGGCGCGCCGAGAGCCCCACGTCGGCGTGGAGCCGCTCGATGGCGCCCCACATGGCGTCGTAGTTGGCCAGCGGTTCGCCCATCCCCATGAAGACCACGTTCGACAGGCGGCGGGGCAAGGCCGCTCGCCGGGCCTCGATCACCTGCTCGACGATCTCGCCGACGCTGAGCTGACGGTCGAACCCGGCCTGACCGGTTGCACAGAACGAGCAGGCCATGGCGCAGCCGGCCTGGGTGCTCACACATGCCGTGGTGCGGTCGCGGTAGTGCATGAGCACGGTCTCGATCCGGGCGCCGCCGTCGAGCTCCCACAGCCACTTGGCGGTCATGGCGTCGTCACTGACCGACTCGGCGACCGGTGTGAGCGCGCGTGGAAGCTCCTCGGCCAGATGCTCCCGGAGTCCCTTGGGCACGTCGGTCAGCTCGAGCAGGTCCCGCCCCTGGTGGTAGAGGCCGTCCCAGATCTGTCGAGTCCGGTAGGCGGGTTCGTCCTCGAGCAGGCCTGCGAGCTCGTGGGCGCTGGGGTCATAGCGGGTGGGCACCCACTCAGCTTAGGCAGCGGCCCTGGATACGCTGTCGGCATGGACCACGATCCCTCGCTGCGGAACGACTCCCTCGATGCCGTCTACCGGGCGGCGCACCGCAACCACCAGCACCGGAGCGTGTCCACCGGAGGCGCCAGAGCAGCGGTCTTCGGCGCCAGCGACGGTCTGGTGTCGAACGTGTCGCTGATCCTCGGTATGGCCGGCGCGTCACCTGCGGAGGGCGTCGTCCGCCTCGCGGGGATCGCCGGGCTCGTCGCCGGTGCGGTGTCGATGGCCGCAGGCGAGTACATCTCCATGCGTGCCCAGACCGAGCTCTACGAGCGCGAGCTGCGGATCGAGCGCTCCGCCCAGCGCCAGAACCCCGAGCTCGAGCAGCTGGAGCTGTCCAAGATCTACGAGGATCGGGGGATGAGCGCTGAGCTGGCCGAGGAGCTGGCCGGGGCCATGATGCGCGACCCCGACGTGGCGCTGGAGGTCCATGCCCGCGAGGAGCTCGGCATCGATCCCGATGAGCTCGGCTCGCCGCTGGGGGCTGCGGGCTCGTCGTTCGCCGCCTTCGCCGTCGGTGCCGCGCTGCCGCTGATCCCCTGGCTGTTCACTGCGGGCACCGGGGCGTTCGTCGGTTCGGTCGTTCTCGGGTTGGTGGGCGCGTTGGTGCTCGGCGCGATCGTTGGCTTCTTCTCGGGCCGGTCGCCGGTCTACACCGCGGTCCGCCAGGCACTGGTGGCCAGCGGGGCCGCCGCGGTCACCTACGGGATCGGCTCGGCCATCGGCGTCGGGATCTGAGCCGGAACGTCGCGTTCGAACACCGTCACCGTGTGGTGGACGGTGAAGCCGAGCTGTTCGTAGAGCGCGACGGCCGGTCGGTTGTCGGCCTCGGTGTAGAGCATGGCGGTGTCGAGACCCAGGCCGGCGAGGTGTTCGAGTCCGGCGAGCACCAGGGCGCGCCCCAGGCCCCGTCCGGTGGCATCGGGGTGGACGGCGATCACATAGATCTCCCCGAGCGGAGGGTCGAGGTCGTGGTGCACCTTGGTCCAGCAGAACCCCAGCAACGGGCCGGTCGGCGGGTGCACGAGGAAGCCGTTCGGATCGAACCACGGTTCATCCTCGTGGTCGCGGAGGTGCTGGCGGGTCCACCCGCTCTGCTCGGGATGCCAGGCGAACGCGGCGTTGTTGATCCGGAGCCAGTCCTCGTCGTCGCGGCCGGGTTCGAAGGGCCGGGTGTCGAGATCCGTGGTGTGTGGAACCGGGAGCGACCGGCGCATCTGGACGAGCCGGCGGGTCGGCGCCAGGCCCGCGGCGGTCGCGATCTGGTGGTGCTCGGCGCTCGCGTCCGGAACCCGCCAGCGGACCGGGCCTCCACCGTGGTCGCCGATCGTCTGCACCAGATCGTCGAGGAGTCGGCTGGCGGTGGCTACGTCGAGTCCTCCGGCTCCGCCGTGCAGCTCCACCTCCCATCCGCGTTCGCCGGGGTGGGCGACGCCCTCGGCACCGTGGTGGTGCACGGTCAGCGCTCGGTCGGGAGGGAGGGGTGTGGTCGACATCGCGGTCGAGGGTACCGGTCGGCGTCGTCGGCTCGGGTCAGGCCCCGGGGCCAGTCTTCCGGGAGCCGGTTCGACCGTACGCCGTAGAACGCGAACGGCGCTCTAGAACCGAAAAGTTGAATGTGGATGTGTCACGGCGTCGCGGGCGGTGTATGGTGATACCTGCCAGGTCCCGCCACCTGGCTGAAGGTGACCCGGGATCCGCCGCCTGAGGTCACCCGGTCGGCGCCCCTTCGGGGGCGCCGACTCGCGTCAGGGCCCCGACCGTACAACGTAAGAACCTTCAGCGGGGCGTGCGTCGTCCGCGTGGTCATCGCAGGCGGTGCACCAGACGGTCGAGGCGCCGGTAGGCGCTGCGCAGGGCTCGCTCCACCTCGTCGAGGTCGGTGCTGATGTCGTCGGTCTCGGTGTCACGGTGCGCGTCGGCGATGGCAACCACCCGTTGGGTGAGCTCGGAGAGCGTCGAGGACACCGATGAGAGCTGGGCGCGGTGTTCGTCCATGCACGCAGTATGACCCCACGAAACCGATGGGCGATCCGATCGGTGGGACCGGTACCGTGGCGGGGCCATGATCCTGACCCACCTCGATCTGCGAGGACTCGACGACGACGCCCTCCGCGCCACCCTGCCCCGGCCCAAGGCGGCCGGCTCCGAGCCGGTGGAAGCGGTGCGCGAGATCCTCGACGACGTCCGCGTACGCGGCGACACCGCGGTCCTCGAGCTCACCGAACGCTTCGACGGGGTGCGCCTCGATTCGCCACGTGTCCCTTCCGCCGCGTTGGACGAAGCCCTGGCGTCGATCGATCCGTCGGTGCGGGCCGCGCTCGACGCTGCCGCCGAGCGCATCCGGGCCCACCACCAGACCCAGGTGCGCCACGACCACACCGACACCCGCGACGGCATCAGCATCGAGGCGCTGGTCCGGCCGGTCGAGCGCGCCGGCATCTACGTGCCCGGGGGCAGGGCCGCCTACCCGAGCACGGTGCTGATGACGGTCATCCCCGCCCGCGTCGCCGGCGTGCCCGAGGTTGTGCTGTGCGTGCCACCGGACCGCGCCACCGGTCGAGTCGCCGAGGTGACCCTGGCCGCGGCCGCGATCGCCGGGGTCGACGAGGTCTACGCCATCGGTGGAGCCCAGGCGATCGGTGCCATGGCCTACGGCACCGAGACGGTGCGCCCGGTCGACGTCATCGCCGGGCCCGGCAACGTGTTCGTCGCGGTCGCCAAGCGCGAGGTGTCCGACCGGGTCGGCATCGCGGCGGCCTTCGCGGGACCGTCCGAGGTGGTGGTCGTCGCCGACGAGACGACACCGGTCGACTACGCGGCCATCGACGTCATCCTGCAGGCCGAGCACGGCCCCGACGGCACCTCGTGGCTCATCAGCTGGTCCCCGGAGGTGTGCGAGGCGGTGGACGCCGCGGTCGAACGTCTCGTCGCCGGCGCTCCACGGCGAACCGAGATCGAACAGACCTTGTCCGCCGGTGGGTTCAGCGCCCTCGTCGACGGCCCCGAGCAGGCCATCGCGGTCGCCAACCTCGTCGCCCCCGAACACCTCGAGCTCCTCTGCGACGACCCTCGTCGGTTGCTTCCGCTGGTGCGCAACGCACCGGCGGTGTTCTGCGGACCGCTCTCTCCCGCGTCGATCGGCGACTACATCGCCGGTCCCAGCCACGTGCTCCCCACCGACGGCACCGCCCGATTCGCCAGCGCGCTCACCGTCGCCGACTTCACCAAGGACATCCACGTGGTGACCGTCGAGCCCGCGGGCTTCGACGCCGTGGCTCCCCACGTGGTGGCGCTGGCGGCGGCCGAGGGGCTCGATGCCCATGCCGAATCGGTCCGTCTCCGCCAGGCCGACCGATGACCGGCTCCGGCACGCGGTCGCGACGGCCGGCGGTGCGCGACGACCTCGCGCTCATGGACGGCTACCACTCGCCACAGGTCGACGTCGAGGTCCGCCTCAACACCAACGAGTCGCCGGTCGGACCACCGCCCGAGTTCGCCCGCGAGCTGGCCGACGCGATCGCCGCCGTCGACTGGAACCGCTACCCGGACCGTGCTGCCACCGAGCTGCGGACCGCCATCGCCGGGCTGCACGGCGTCGGTCCCGACCAGGTGTTCGCCGCCAACGGCTCCAACGAGGTCCTCCAGACCCTCTGCCTCGCCTACGGGGGGCCTGGCCGCACGGCGGCGGTCTTCGAGCCGACCTATGCCCTGCACGGCCACATCGCCCGCGTGACCGGCACCTCGGTGGTGGTCGGCGAGCGCACCGACGACTTCGAGCTCGACCCGGCCGAGGTCGACCGGATCATGGCGACCGATCCCGACATCGTGTTCCTCTGCTCGCCGAACAACCCCACGGGTCTGGTCGAGCCCGAGCCCGTCGTCCGCGACATCGTCGGTCGCGCCGGCGCGCAGGGTGCGCTGGTGGTGGTCGACGAGGCCTACGGCCAGTTCGCCGGGTGGTCCGCGCTCGAGCTCCTCGACGACGATCTGCCGCTGGTGGTCACCCGCACCTACTCCAAGACCTGGGCGATGGCCGCGGCGCGGCTCGGGTACCTGGTCGGGCCGGGTTGGCTGGTCGCCGAGCTGGCGAAGGTCGTGCTGCCCTATCACCTCGACGCCGTCACCCAGCTGGCGGGCACGCTGGCGCTCCGCCACATCGACGCCATGGAGCACCGGGTGGCCGACCTGGTCGAGGAACGGGGCCGGGTCGTCGCGGCCCTGTCCGAGCTTGCGGTCACCGTGTGGCCATCGGGCGCCAACTTCATCCTGTTCCGGCCCGACGCACGCGATGGTGCCGAGGTGTGGCACGACCTGGTCGATCGATCCGTGCTGGTGCGCAACTGCGCCTCGTGGCCGCGCCTCGACGGCTGCCTGCGGGTCACCCTCGGCACCCCGGCCGAAGACGATCGCTTTCTCGAAGCACTCACGGAGATCCTCACATGACCACCGATACCCCGACCCGCAGCGCGCGCCGCTCGCGGACCACCAAGGAGACCTCGATCGAGATCGCCCTCGACCTCGACGCCACCGGTGGCGGGGTGGTCGAGGCGTCCACGGGGTTGCCGTTCTTCGACCACATGCTCTCCCAGTTGGGTCGCCACGGCGGGCTCGACCTCTCGGTGACCGCCACCGGCGACCTCCACATCGACGCCCACCACACGGTCGAGGACACCGGGATCCTGCTCGGCGAGACCTTCGCCGAGGCGCTCGGCAACAAGGCCGGGGTGCGCCGGTTCGCGTCGAACCGGGTACCGCTCGACGAGGCCCTGGTCGACGTGGCGCTCGACCTGTCCGGCCGGCCCTTCCTCGTCTACGAGGTCCATCCCCCAGGCGAGAAGATCCTCGGCGACCCACCCTTCGATCCCCAGCTGGCCGAGGAGTTCTGGCGCGCGTTCGTCACCTCGGCCGCGATCACCCTCCACGTCGAGATGGTGCGGGGCAAGAACACCCACCACGTCATCGAGGCAAGCTTCAAGGCCGTCGCCAGGTCGTTGCGCGACGCGATCCGCGTCGAGGTGGCCGATGGTGCGGTCCCCTCCACCAAGGGGACCCTGTGAGGGTGCACCGATGAGCAGCGCCGACACCCAGCGGCCGCTGGTGGCGGTCCTCGACTACGGCATCGGCAACCTGCGTTCGGCCCAGAAGGGGCTCGAGCGGGCCGGTGCCGACGCGCGCCTCACCGCCGATCCCGGCCTCATCGCCGATGCCGCGGCCGTGGTCCTGCCCGGGGTCGGCGCCTTCGGGCGGTGCATGGAGGCCTTGCACGAGTCGGGGTTGGCCACCCGGGCGGTCGAGGCCGCCGCGAGCGGTCGGCCCTTCCTCGGCATCTGCGTCGGGATGCAGCTGATGTACGAGGGATCGGACGAGACCGCCGACGTCCCCGGGCTCGGCATCCTCCCTGGCCGGGTGGTGCTGCTCCCCGAAGGGGTCAAGCGGCCCCAGATGCAGTGGAACGTGCTCGAGATCGTGCGGCCCTCGCCGCTGCTCGAGGGACTTGCGGATCCGGCGTGGGTCTACTTCGTCCACTCCTACGCGCCCGAGGACGGCGAGCACACCATCGCCCGGTGCGACTACGGCGGACCGGTGGTCGCCGCTGTCGAGCACGACAACGTGCTGGCCACCCAGTTCCACCCCGAGAAGTCCGGCGACACCGGCATCGCCATCCTGTCGAACTTCGTGGCCATGGCCCGTACCGCCGTGGGGGTCTGACCGTGGATCTCTATCCCGCCATCGACATCCTCGGCGGGCGTGTCGTGCAGCTGGTGCAGGGCGACTTCGACAACGTGGCCGTCCACGGCGACGACCCGGCCGCGGTCGCCCGAGCGTTCGAACAGGCGGGCGTGCCATGGATCCACTGCGTCGATCTCGACGCGGCGCGCACCGGCGAGCTGGTGAACCGCCCCCACATCGCAGCAGTGGTCGAGGCGGTGTCGGTACCGGTCCAGGTCGGCGGGGGAGTGCGGTCGGCCGATGCGGCCCGAGCGCTGGACGGCATCGGAGTGACTCGGGTGGTGATCGGCACGGCGGCGTTCGAGGAGCCGGAGATCGTCGAGGCGATCGCTGCCCAGCAGCGGGTCGCCATCGGCCTCGACATCAGGGGCCGTGAGGTTGCCATCCGGGGATGGACCGCTGGTGCCGGCGTCGAGTGGGATCAGGTGCTGGCGCGCCTCGCGGGCGCCGGCGCCGAGGCCGTCGTCGTCACCCAGATCGAGCGCGAGGGGCTCATGGGTGGGCCCGACGTCGCCGGTCTCACCGAGATGCTGGCCGCGACCGACCTCGACGTCATCGCCTCGGGCGGCGTCAGCAGCCTCGACGACCTGCGGGCGCTCGACGCCGTGGAGGTCGATGGGCGCGGGCTCGCGGGGGCGATCGTCGGCACGGCGGTGTACGAGGGAGCGGTTCCCGTGGAACGAGCGGTGGAGGTGTTGCGATGCGCGCCGCGCGGGTGATCCCCTGCCTCGACGTCGACGCCGGTCGGGTCGTCAAGGGAACCAACTTCGTCGACCTGCGCGACGCGGGCGACCCCGTCGAGCTGGCGGCCCGCTACGACGCCGAGGGCGCCGACGAGCTGGTGTTCCTCGACATCACCGCCTCGTCCGACGAGCGCGACACCATCGTCGAGCTCGCCCGCCACGTGGCCGAGGAGGTGTTCATCCCGTTCACCATCGGCGGTGGCATCCGTTCGGTCGACGACGCCCGCCGGCTGTTGCGCGCGGGCGCCGACAAGGTGTCGGTCAACTCTGCCGCGGTGGCCCGCCCCGAGCTGCTGGGTGAGCTGGCCGAAGAGTTCGGAACCCAGTGCGTGGTGATCGCCATCGACGGCCGTCGCCAACAGGTCGAGTCGACATCGTTGGGTGAGGTGCCGTCGTCGTTCGAGGTGTACACCCACGGCGGGCGCCGCCCGACCGGCATCGACGTGGTCGAGTGGGCCACCCGCGCCACCGATCTGGGCGCGGGAGAGGTGCTGCTGACCTCCATGGATCGCGACGGCACCCGTCAGGGGTTCGACCTGGAGATGACCCGCGCTGTCGCCGACGCGGTGCCGGTCCCGGTCATCGCCTCCGGTGGGGTCGGAGAGCTGCAGCATCTGGTCGACGGCATCACCGGCGGTGGGGCCGACGCCGTGCTGGCCGCGTCGATCTTCCACTTCGGCGAGCACTCGATCGCCGAGGCCAAGGCGCTCATGGCCGATCAGGGAGTCAACGTCAGGCCGGTGTGACGGCCTCGACCACCGCGTCGACCGCCGCCGCGAGTCGTCCGGTCAGGAAGTGGTCGGCCATGTCGATCTCGACGACGGTGGTGGCGCCCCACCCGGCGGAGGCGTCGCGGGCCGCGGCAGGCGGTCGGAACTGGTCGTGGGCGGGGACGACGAGGGTGGTCGGTCGGTCGTCGGTCGCGGCGGCGGGATCGTCGGCGATCACCGAGAGCGGAGCGGCGATGGCGACCCAGCCGGTGAGGTCGGGATGGTCGGACGAGAGGGCCACGTCGCCGCCGAAGGAGTAGCCGATCGACCACAGCGGTGTGCCGGGGGCGAGTGCGGCCGCGGTGCCGAGGGCAGCGGAAGCGTCGAGCCGTTCGTCGACACCCGACCCGAAGGTGCCCTCCGATCGTCCGACACCGCGGAAGTCGAACCGCACGACCGCCACCCCGGTAACGGCGAGTCCCCGGAACACTGCGTCGACCACCGTGTTGTGGCGGTCTCCGCCCATCCGCGGATGCGGATGGCACACCACCGCGACGGCACCGGTCCCCGGTGGGACCACGAGGTCGCCGTGAAGGGTCAGCCCGTCGTCGGTGACGATCTCGATGGGCCCGATGTCGATGTCGTCGGACATGGCCCCAGACGGTACCGTCGGCGAGATGAGCAACAGCGAGGGCGCCGGTCTGCCGGGCGACGACAAGCTGCCCATCAAGATGCTGAACGACCGGATCCTGGTGAAGATCGAACAGCCCGAGGGCGAGCGCAGGTCGTCGGGTGGCATCCTCATCCCCGCCACCGCGCAGAGCTCCAAGCGACTCGCCTGGGCCGAGGTCGTTGCGGTCGGGCCCAACGTGCGCTCGATGGAGACCGGCGACCAGGTGCTGTTCAACCCCGAGGACCGCTACGAGGTCGAGGTGCGGGGGACCGACTACATCATCTTGCGCGAGCGCGACATCCACGCGGTGGCATCGAGCCGCCTCGAAGAAGGCAGCACCGGCCTGTACCTCTGAGGTCGAGGCCGCGCGAACCTGGTCGGATGCTGGTGATCGACGCGGCCAACGTGATCGGGTCGCGCCCGACGGGATGGTGGCGCGATCGGCCGGGGGCCGCACGAACCTTCGTGGGTCGCGTGCGGGCGACGGTGGCCGCGGGGAATCTCGATCCGCCGGTGACCGTGGTGCTCGAGGGCCGGTCCCGGTCAGGGGCAGAGGAGGCGGATCACGACGGCGTGGCGGTCGTGCACGCGCTCGGCGAAGGCGACGACACCATGGTCTCGGTTGCCGAGACCAACCGTGACGTGGTGGTGGTCACCGCCGACCGTGAGCTGGCCGCCCGGGTCCGAGCCGTCGAGGCGAAGGTCGTCGGTCCGAGCTGGCTGCTCGACCGCCTCGTCGACTGAGGCTGGCGGCCTGCTCTCCTGGCCTCAGCGTTCGGACGGAGCTCGGGGACGGTCCCGCTGTCCAATGCGACCTTGTAGATATGCATTGTTGCCTTGTAATCTGACTCCGCGGTGGTCGGGTCGCTGTCGAGGCGGCTCGGTGGGGTCGATGAAGCAGTCGCCGCCGACGTGCTCGGCGCGGTCATCGAGCTTCCCGAGACGATCGATCTGGTGTCGCTCCGGGCCTTGGGGTGGCCGATGGGTGAACTGGTCCACGCCGGAGCTCGCCTCGATCTCATCTCGCTCGAAGCGCTGGCGGCGGCGAGGCATCTCTCCGCCGTCATCTGTCTCGCCGAAGTCGACGACAACGATCCTCTGCGGACGGCTGCGACCAGCTTCGGTGTCGAGCTCCGAACGGTTGGCGACTGACGTCGTGGGACTCCTCGGTCGCGCTATGGGCCAGCCGCTTCGCGCGGGAGTTGGGACATCCAGACTCGGAACAGGTCCGTGTCGTACCGGTCGCGCACGAGCATCGGCGGCATCTCACTCGGGTACTCCCATCTGACTCGATCTTGATCGAGCCGGGCGAGCGTCTGGTACCAGTCACGGAGTCCCGAGCCGAGACGACGGTGCAGATCGAAGTTCCTCCGGCTACGAGTCGGGTCGGCGTCGCGCCGGCGCGACAGCGTTTCGTCGTCGGAGATGTTGACCAGCACGAGGTCGGCGATGCCCAACCGACAGGACGCGATGGCCTCGGTCGCCGCGTCGATGCCGGCTTCGAAGCGTTCCCACGAGATGACCCCCAGTCGCGCGAGGCAGTAGTCGTAGTGCAGCTTCAGTGGATCGGTGTCACACACCGCCAGGTCGCGCTCGGTCTCAACCCGAAGGGCCTCTGCCCAGCGGCGGCAGTTGACGTCGTTCCAGAACCGAGCGAGGCCGTCGTCAGACGAGGCTGCGGGCGGTTCGATCCGTTCCGTCTCGGCTACCACGCTGTCGGGTCCCTGTGCAACGCACCATGTGGTCTTTCCCGCCGCGCTGGGGCCCTCGACGACGACGATCACACATCGGATCGTGTCACCTCCTCATCATTGAGTCACGGGCGTCTTCTGTGAGATTTCTTGAAGTTTCGGTGGTTGTGGTTGCGAACAGGTGTTCGAGCCGGTATTGTGGGGTGCATGAGCGAACATCCGGCGGTGTTGGTGCGACAACTGGGGGAGGTGCTCGACGGGTTGGCTGGGGTCGACTGGGCTCTGGTCGATCCGGGGTCGGCGGCGGAGGTGTTGGTGGGGTTGATGGGGGCGGGTTCCAAGCTCGATGCGGTGACGGCGGCGGTGGCGGGCCGGGTGGAGGCGTCGCGGGTCTGGGCCGAGGACGGGTCCAAGTCCGCGTCGGCGTGGTTGGGTCGGGCCGCGGGTCGTGATCGGGCCGAGACCAAGGGCGTGTTCGGGCGGGCTCGGGCGTTGCGGGACATGCCCGGGACCGCGGCCGCCCACGAGGCGGGGGAGTTGTCGGCGCGTCATGTGCGGTTGTTGGCTCGGGCCCAGCGGATCAACCCCGAGGTGTTTGCCGGTGATGACGAGGCGTGGCTGGTGGCCCAGGCCCAGGTGTTGGGTTTCGACGATTTCGCCAAGGTGGTCGACTATTGGTGTCAGTGCGCGGCGCCTGATGAGGTCGAGGACCAGGCCCGGGCCCGTTACGAGGCCCGCCGGGCCCGACTCACCACTGGGTTGGACGGGATGGGCCATCTCGAGGTCGATCTCGACCCGGTCGCCCACGGCCTGTTCGCCGAAGCGTTGGCGAGGATCGAACAAGAACTGTGGGAGACCGATTGGGCCGAGGCCCGCGACCGTCTCGGGGTCGACGCCACCAAGGCCGATCTGGCCCGCAGCGATGCCCAACGTCGCCACGACGCCCTGGTCGAGATGGCCCGGCGTTCCGCCGCGACCCCCGCCGGTGCCCGGAAACCGGTGCCGTTGATCACCGTGCACATCGACCACGACACCCTGGCGGGTCGGGTGTGTGAGCTCTCCACCGGCCAGGTCCTCACCCCCGGTGAGGTCCTGCCCCTGTTGAGCGAAGCCGACATCGAACGGGCCGTGTTCGACACCCCGTCGCGGCTGGTCGACCTCGGCGAACAGGCACGGTTCTTTGTCGGTGGCACCCGCCGAGCCGTACAGATCTGCCAACCCCAATGCGTGCACAACACCTGCGAGGTGCCCGCCGAACGCTGCGACGTCCACCACATCGAGGCCTGGCCCGCCGGGCCCACCACCCAAGCCAACGGCGAACCCCGCTGCCCCGCACACCACCCCGGCCGCCGCCGCACCGACAAAGCCCGGCGACGACGAAGTGGCCGCGGCAGCAAGACAGACAGCAGCGCCGATGGAGACGACGATGGAGACGGCGAAGCCGACCAACCCGGCTCCTGATCCTCCCACCTCGGTGGGAATCGTTCGGTGGGGTCGCGGCGCGCCCGTACGATGGGGTGATGCCCGCTGTGACACCCATACCGGTCGACGAGGCCGACCTGGCCGAGGTCCAGTTCGACGATGCCGGACTCGTGCCCGCCATCATCCAGGAGGACGGCACCGGCGAGGTGCTGATGTTCGCCTGGATGAACGCCGAGTCGTTGCGGCGCACCCTCGAGACCGGGCGCATCTGGCTGTGGAGCCGGTCCCGCCAAGAGCTGTGGTGCAAGGGCGAGACCTCCGGCGACCGCCAGTACGTGCGGCGGGGCTGGTACGACTGCGACGGCGACGTCGTGCTCTTCGCCGTCGAGCAGGAAGGCAGTGGGGCATGCCACACCGGCAACCACAGCTGCTTCTACCGGGAGTTCGGGCATGCAGCCGACCAGAGCTGAGTTCCACCGCCTCGCTGCCGAGTACACGGTGGTGCCGGTCTGGCGCGAGCTGCTGGCCGACCTCATCACCCCCGTCGCCGCCTTCGCCCGGCTCTGTGGCGACGACCAGCCGGGGTTCCTCCTCGAGTCGGTCGAGCACGGCGAACGGTGGAGCCGGTGGTCGTTCGTCGGCCGCAACCCCATCGGAACGATCACCTCCCGCGCCGGAGCGGTCGCCGTCGAAGGCGACCTGCCCGACGACCTGCCCCTCGACCAGGGGGTGCTCGCCACCCTCGAGGAGCTGCTCGACTGCTACCGGTCGCCGTCGTTGCCCCACCTGCCTCCGCTGCACGGGGGCGTGGTCGGCCACCTCGGCTACGACGTGGTGCGCGAGGTCGAACGGCTCCCGAACGTGCCGCCCGACGACCGTGGGCATCCCGACGCCATGCTGTCGGTCATCGGGGAGCTGGCGGCGTTCGACCACTGGCGCCAGCGGGTCACCCTCATCGAGAACGTGATCGTGCCGCCGGGGGCGGACGAGGCCGAGCTCGACGCCCGCTACGACGACGCCGTCGCCCGGCTCGACACCTTGGCCCGCGACGGCGCCCGAGCCATCGACGAGCCGATCATGGACCCACCCGACGCCGACGAACTGCCCGAGTTCACCACCACCATGGGCGGTGCGCCCTACGAACGGGCCGTCGACGCCGCTCGCGAGTACATCCTCGCCGGCGACATCTTCCAGGTGGTGCTCTCGCAGCGCTTCGACGTCGCCCTCGACGCCGACCCCTTCGACGTCTACCGGGTGCTGCGCCAGATCAACCCCAGCCCCTACATGTTCTTCGTGCGCCAGCCGGGGCTCAGCCTGGTCGGGTGTTCGCCCGAACCGATGGTGCAGCTCCTCGACGGCCGGGTGATCTCCCGGCCCATCGCCGGCACCCGTCGGCGAGGCACCACCGAGGAGGACGACCGACGGCTGGGCGCCGAGCTGCTCGAGCACCCCAAGGAGATCGCCGAGCACGTCATGCTCGTCGACCTCGCCCGCAACGACGTGGGCCGAGTGGTCACCTTCGGCACCGAACGGGTCGAGGAGATGATGACCCTCGAGCGCTACAGCCACGTCATGCACATGACCTCGCAGGTAGCGGGCGAACTGGCCGAGGGCAGAACCCCCATCGACGTGCTGCGGGCCACGCTTCCCGCGGGCACGGTGTCGGGCGCGCCCAAGGTGCGGGCCATGGAGATCATCGACGAGTTCGAACCCACCAAGCGCGGTCCCTACGCCGGGGTGGTCGGCTACCTCGACTTCTCGGGCAACATCGACACCGCCATCGCCATCCGCACCATGATCATCGGCGACGACAACGTCGCGTCGGTACAGGCCGGCGCAGGGGTGGTGGCCGACAGCGTGCCCGAGCAGGAAGACCTCGAGTGCCGCAACAAGGCCAAGGCGCTGCTGGTGGCCATCCCGCCGGCCCGACGCATGACCGCGATCCGACGCAAGCACCAGGAGTGAGCCCCCCGATGTCACCGCTCGCCGACCAGATCCAACGCCTGCGCGACGACGCCGGGCTCGTACGCCTCGACCGCGAGGTCGTGCTGGCCCACGGAGACGCCGTCGTCGACTACCTCCAGGGCCAGCTCAGCCAGGACGTCGCCGCCCTCGAACCGGGACGGGCCGCGTGGTCGTTCATCCTCCAACCCCAGGGCAAGGTCGACGCCTGGTTCCGGGTCACCCGCGTCGACGACACCACCTTCGCCCTCGACATCGACGCCGGTTGGGCCGATCCGCTCGTCGCACGGCTCGAACGGTTCAAGCTCCGCACCCCGGTCACCTTCGAACGTCGCGACTGGACGGTGACCGCGCTCCGCGGCGCCGAGGTCCTGGCGCCACAATCACCGCCCAGCCCCGACCAAGGGGTGGCGGTGCCCGTCGAGTGGCCAGGCGATCGTGGCTGGGACCTGATCGGGCCCGGCGAGGTCACCTCCGGGCCACCAGAATGCTCGGTCGAGGCAATGGAGGTGCTGCGAATCGAGGCGGGACGCCCCCGCATGGGCCACGAGCTCGAGGCGTCGACCATCCCCGCCGAGGCCGGCGTCGTCCCCATCTCGGTGAGCTTCACCAAGGGCTGCTTCACCGGCCAGGAGCTGGTGGCCCGCATCGATTCGCGAGGCAGCCAGACACCACGGCGTCTCGTCGGCCTTCACCTAGAGAACCAACAGGCGCCGCCCCAGGGCGCCACGCTGGTCCACGACGACCGCGAGGTCGGACGCGTCACCAGTTCCGCCGACGTCTCCTCGACCGGTCATCCGGTCGCGTTGGCCTATCTCAAGCGGGGCATCGACCTGCCCGCCGACGTCGAGATCACCGTCGCCGACCGCGTCGTTTCGGGCCGTGCCGTCGAGCTTCCGTTGGTGGAGGGTCGCCGGGCGTGACCCAGGCGGGCGGGGGGAGCTGGCGGTGGCGGACCTACCCGCTGGCGATCCTGGTCGCCATCGTCGCCGCGGTGGTGCTGGTGGTGGTCTCCTCCGACGGCGCCAGCAGCCTGTCGGGGCGGCTCGGGGGAGACTTCCCCGAGTTCTACGCCGCCGGCCAGATCGTCGCTGACGGCGACGGCGATCGGCTCTACGAGGTCGACCGCCAGGTCGAGGCCCAGGCGCGCTACTGGGGTGAGGAGGGTTCGCTCATCCTGTTCGCCTACCCGCCCGTCGTCGCGGCCACCTACCGGGTGCTCGCCCTGCTCGACTATCGGTTGGCCTACCTCGTGCACACGCTGGCGATGATCGCCGCCCTCGGCGCGGCGGTGCTGGTGCTCCGCAGCGTGCTCCCCGTGCTGACGGTCCACCGGTACCGGCTCGCGGCGGTGGCGTTCACCCTCACCTTCCTTCCGATGTTCACCGGGGTCACGCTCGGACAGAACACGGCCTTGGTACTGTTGGCCGGAAGCGGAGTCTGGTGGGGACTCCACCACCATCGCGACCTGGTCGCCGGCGTGGCGATGGGCCTGCTCACCCTCAAACCCCAGTACGGGGTGCCGCTGCTCGCTCTGGTGGTGCTCGCCCGACGGTGGACCGCGGTCGCGGCGGCGGCGGTCACGACCGTCGTACTTTGGCTCGCTTCCGCGGCGGTGTCGGGCTTCGGTTGGATGGGCCCGTGGCTCGACCTCACCCGCTCGCTGAGCGAGATCGACCAGGGAGCCAACCTCCACAACGAGGTCTCGTGGCTGGGCCTGGCAGAGGTGGCGCTGGGCGCGGGTTCAGGGGCTGCCCTGGCCATCGCCCTCGTCGCCGGCGCCACCACGGTGGCCGCGCTGGTGTGGCGGCTCTGGACCCGGCCGGTGCTCGATCACCTCACGGTGGCGTTGGTGCTGCCCACGCTGTTGGTGGTGGCCCCGCACTCGCTCTACTACGACGCCGGCATGCTGGTGGTGTCGGTGGGAGCGCTCATCACCACGATTCCCGAACGGCACCAACCCCAGGTGTTGGCCCTCTGGTGGGTGGCGGGGTTCGGACACCTCGGCGCGGCCATGCTGGGGGTGCAGCCGGTGGCGCTGCTGGTGATCGCCACCTGGGCCTGGGCCTGGCACGCCACCAGCCCGACCCCCGAGGTCAGATCCCGTCGGCGACGCCCAGCAGACGTGACCGGCTGACTGCCTTCATCCCCCGCCACAGCCCCACCACCGCAAGGGCCCAGGCCAGCCCACCGATCACCACCGAGGCACGGGCCGCGCCGAAGAGCGCTCCGGTCGACTGCGAGTAGGCGACCATGATCAGCGGGATGCTCACCAGGCCCGAAGCCTGCTGAGCGGCGGCGGTGCTCTTCACCCGCGCCGAGAGTCGCAGCACGACCGATAGTGCCAGGGCGAGGAACGGAGGGATGACCCACAGCATCAGGACCCACCACTCCGATGTGGGGAAGAACCAGCCGCCCACATCCGGCCCCACGATCACGTTGACGATGAGCGAGTAGATGCCGAACCCGACGATGGTGGTGGCATAGCCCGGCAGGAGACTGGCCAGCAGTTTGCCGAGGTAGATCGCACGGACGTCGGCGGGGGAGTGGGCGAGGAACTCACCGGTGCCCCGCTCGCGCTCGCCCACGATCGACGCCGCACCGACCGCGGTGGAGATCGTGAGCGGAACGACCACTGCCACCGGTCCGAACAGGTACACCGCCAGGACGTAGCCGGCCCGGCCGGCATCGGAGTTGCCCCGGACGTTCTCCTGGGCGGTGGCAGGCAGCATCTCGAGGGTCTGGGAGATCTGGGCGACGGCATCGACATCGCCGATCGCGGTGATGCTCGAGAGCAGGACGAGGGGGACGATGACGAAGAACAGGCCACCGAGGAACATCATCGGCAACCAGAAGTCGCGGGCCCCGATCAGCTGCTTGAGGTCGGTGCGAGCCACGGTGAGGATGTGACCGACGTTCACGGGGTCTCCCCTCCGGTCGACGCTGCTCGGGCGGCTCGGGCCTCGGAGCGGACGGCGAAGTACAGGTCCTCGAGGCTCGGCCGGTGGGGTTCGACCCTGGTGAGGCGCACCCCGGCCGCGACCAGGTCGGCGACCACGTCGGCCACGGCGGTGTGCTCGTCGAGTTGGACCGTGGCCAGGCTCTGGCGCTGGTAGCCGAGGACCCCCGGACGGTGGCGGAGCTGGTCGAGGGTCGCCGGGTCCTCGGCCTCGAGTCGCAGGGACAGTCCGGGCCAGTAGCGCGCCACCAGCTCTTCGTTGGTCCCCGACACCAGGTTGGTGCCCTCGTCGAGCACCACGATCTGTTCGGCCAGTCCCTCGGCCTCCAGCAACAGGTGGGTGCACATGACGATCGTCGATCCATCGGTCCGCATCTGGCGGATGAGGTCGAGCACCGCGTACGACGACTCCGGGTCGAGTCCAGAGGTGGGTTCGTCGAACAGCAACAGGTCGGGCTCGTGCAGCACCGATCGCGAGAGGGCGAGGCGGGTCTTCATCCCGGTGGAGTAGCCCCCGACCTGCTGGTCGAGAGCGTGCTCGATCTCGAAGCGGGCCGCGGCCTCACGGATGCGGCCGTCGGCGTTGCGTCCCAGTCCGTACAGCTGCGCGGCGTAGCGAAGGTTGTCCCACCCGCTGAGCCGGTCGTAGAGGGCGGGCTTGGCCGACACGACCCCGCAGCGACGCCGGACCTCCTCGCCGCGGTGAGCAGGATCGAGTCCGAACACCCGAACGCTGCCTCCATGGGGGTCCAACGCGCCGGTGATCATCCGCACCGCGGTGGTCTTGCCGGCGCCGTTGGGACCGAGCAGCACGGTGATGCTCTGGGTGGGCACGACCAGATCCAGCCGGTCGAGTGCCCGGACCGGGCCGAAGACCCGGCTGACGCCGTCCAGCACGACGGCGGGGACCGCGTCGGGGATGTCGCGAGGCAGCGGTGTGGTGGTCCCCGTCATCGGTTCGTGCACCTTGATCTGGTCGGCGCACACGGTGTCGATCTGTAGCTCTCGCGACCGCGACCATCCCCGAATCGTTCCACCACCCCGAGTATGGTCGTACTGGTGTTCGTTCTTGGCATCGACCCCGGGCTCTCGCGCTGTGGCTACGCCGTGGTCGACCCGCGTCCGCGTCCGGCCCGGGCCGTGGCCATCGGGGTGCTGCGCACCTCGCCGTCGGATCCGCTCCCCACCCGACTCGCCGAGCTGCAGGCCGAGGTCAAGGCCCTGCTCGACGAGTTCCTCCCCGCCGTCGTGGCCATCGAGCGGATCTTCTTCCAGCACAACGTGCGCACCGCGGTGTCGGTCGGCCAGGCCTCGGGCGTGGTCATCGCCGAGGCGGCGAGCCGGGGCTGTGAGGTGGTCGAGTACTCACCCAACGAGGTGAAGCTGGCCGTCACCGGCGACGGCGCGGCCGACAAGGCGGCGGTGGGGGCCATGGTCACCACGCTGCTGGCGTTGCGCCGACCCCCCGAACCGCCCGATGCCGCCGATGCCGCCGCCCTGGCGCTGTGCCACCTCGCCCACGCGCCGCTGTCCGCTGCCATCGGAGGTCGCCGATGATCGGGTCGTTGCGTGGCACCCTGATCGATCGCACGCTGTCGGGTGAGGTGCTCGTCGAGGTGGCCGGCATCGGCTACCGGGTGGTGGTCAGCCCGTCCACCGCCGTCGCCATCGGCGAGGTCGGCGACGACGTCTTCCTGCACGTCCACCACCACCTCCGCGAGGACGCCCAGACCCTCTACGGGTTCGCCGACCGCGACGAGCGCATCGCGTTCGAGGCCCTGCTCGGCGCCCATGGTGTCGGTCCGTCGCTCGCCCTGGCCATCTTGTCGGTGCACCCGCCGTCGGCGCTGGCCCGCGTCCTCGCCGACGACGACCTCGCATCGCTGTGCCTGGTTCCGGGTGTCGGCAAGAAGACCGCGGCCCGTCTGCTCGTCGAGCTGAAGTCCCGCCTCGATGTCCCCGATCTCGAATCGTCGGCCACGAGCGAGACGTCGTCGAACGGTTCGGGTGGCTCGTCGCGCTCCGATGTCCACGACGCGCTTGCCGGCCTCGGGTACTCCAGCGACGAGATCCGCGAGGCGGTGCGCGACCTCCCGAACGACGGCGACGCCTCCCATCTGCTGCGTGAGGCACTGCGGCGCCTGGCCGGGGCCCGATGAGAGAAGAGCTGCTCGACCCCGAACCGGGGCCCGACGATCACGACGCCGAGGGCGCGCTCGGTTGGGCGGCGGCAACACCAGGGGCCGACGAGGCCGGTCTGCGGCCCCGACACCTGGGCGAGTTCGTCGGTCAGGCCGAGCTCAAGGAGCACCTCGGCATCGTGCTCGAAGCGGCACGCCGCCGGGCCCAGGCGGCCGACCACCTGCTTTTCGCCGGGCCGCCGGGTCTGGGCAAGACCACGCTGGCCGGCATCGTCGCCGCCGAGATGGGCGTCGGGATCCACGTCACCTCCGGTCCTGCGCTCGAGCGCGCCGGCGACCTCGCCGCCATCCTCACCCAGCTGGCCGACGGCGACGTGTTGTTCATCGACGAGATCCATCGGCTCTCTCGTGCGGTCGAAGAGGTGCTCTATCCGGCCATGGAGGACTTCCAGATCGACATCGTGCTGGGCAAGGGGCCTGCCGCTCGTTCCCTGCGCCTCGATGTGCCTCGCTTCACCCTCGTCGGCGCCACCACCCGCACCGGGCTCATCACCGGACCGCTGCGCGACCGCTTCGGCCTGGTGGCCAGGCTCGACTACTACGCCGCCACCGATCTCGAGTCCATCGTCGTGCGGACCGCGGGCATCCTCGGCGTCGAGCTGCACGACGCGGGCGCGGTCGAGATCGCACGCCGCGCGCGGGGAACCCCCCGCATCGCCAACCGGCTCCTGCGGCGGGTGCGCGACTTCGCCGAGGTGCGCGGCACCGGCGTGGTCGACCACGCCACCGCCCACGACGGCCTCGCCCTGTTCGGGGTCGACGAGCTCGGTCTCGACAAGATCGACCGGGCCATCCTCGATGCGCTCTGCAGTCGCTTCGGTGGCGGCCCGGTCGGTCTGTCCACCCTGGCGATCAGTGTGGGCGAACCCTCCGAGACGGTCGAAGACGTCTACGAGCCGTTCCTCATCCAGCTCGGTCTGCTCATGCGCACGCCACGTGGCCGGGTGGCCACGCCGACTGCGTGGAGCCACCTCGGGCTCATCGCTCCCCAGGCCCCTTCGGCCGATCCAGAGCCGCCCAGCCTCTTCGAGTGAGCGCTGGTGGTCGGACCACCCTGGGGCCGTAGTGTTTCGGTGCCCATGGATCTCGCCGACTTCGACTACGACCTCCCCGACGAGCGCATCGCCCAGCATCCGATCGAGCCCCGTGATGCGGCGAAGCTGCTGGTCGACCACGGCCCCGGCCACCGCCCCGAGGACCGCCAGGTGTGCGACCTGGCCGAGCTGCTGGGGCCCGGCGATGTCGTGGTCGTCAACCACACCCGGGTGCTGCCCGCCCGACTCCACCTGGTCAAGCCCACCGGCGGAGCGGTCGAGGTGCTGCTGCTCGAGCCTGATCCGACCCACAGCCAGGTGTGGGAGGCGCTCGTCAGGCCAAGCCGAAAGGTGGCCCCCGGCACCCTCCTGACACCGGCCGGCGACGACGCCGGGCTCGGTGTCGAGGTAGGCGACGACCTGGGCGAGGGTCGCCGACTGGTGCAGGTGCGGACCACGGGGATGGATCTGCTCGACGCGCTCGACCGCTACGGCGAGGTGCCGCTCCCGCCCTACATCACCGAGACCCTCGACGACCCCGAGCGGTATCAGACGGTGTTCGCCGACCGCCCCGGATCGGTTGCGTCCCCCACCGCCGGGCTGCATCTCACCACCGAACTGCTGGCGCGGATCGAGGCGAACGGGGTGCCGGTGCATCCGGTCGAGCTGGTGGTGGGACTCGGCACCTTCCGTCCGATCACCGCCGATCGGGTGGAGGACCACCGGATGCACGCCGAGCGCTACCAGGTCCCCGCCGAGACCATGGCCGCCTGCCGCGATGCCGACCGGGTGGTCGCCATCGGCACGACGGTCACCCGTGCCCTCGAGTCGGCGGCGACCAGCGGCGAGCGGTGTGGTCGGACCGACCTGTTCATCCACGGCGACCACGACTGGAAGGTCGTCGACGCGCTGCTCACCAACTTCCACATCCCCCGCTCGTCGCTGCTGGTGATGGTCGACGCCTTCGTCGGTCCCCGCTGGCGCGATCTGTACCGGCACGCCCTCGACCACGGCTACCGGTTCCTGTCCTTCGGCGATGCCATGTTCCTCCAGCGGGGTGGCCGATGAGGCTCGACATCGATCTGGTCGCCTCCGACGGTGCCGCCCGCACCGGGTGGGTCACCACCCCGCGAGGCCGGTTCGCCACCCCGCAGTTCATGCCGGTGGGTACCAAGGCCGCGGTGCGGGCCCTCGACACCGTCGACCTCGAGGCGCTGGGCGCCGAGATCGTGCTCGGGAACACCTACCACCTCATGCTTCGGCCAGGTGCAGACCTGATCGACGGGCAGGGTGGTCTGCACCGCTTCATGGACTGGGGCGGTCACCTGCTCACCGATTCGGGTGGCTACCAGGTGTTCTCCCTCGAACCCAGGGTCACCGATGAAGGGGCGACCTTCGTCTCCACCTACGACGGCAGCACCCATCACCTCAGCCCCGAGGAGGCGGCCCGGATCCAGGCTGGCCTCGGCGCCGACATCCAGATGGTGCTCGACGTCTGCCCCCCGTTGCCGTCGGCACCCGAGGTCATCACCGACGCGGTCGACCGCACCACGCTGTGGGCCGAACGGGGCCGGGCCGCCTTCCTCGCCGAGCGGGAGCACCGTCTGGCCCAAGGTCGCGACCAGGCCCAGTTCGCCATCGTGCAGGGCGGACTCGACGTCCAGCTGAGGGTCACCAGCGCCAAGGCCCTGGTCGGCATCGGCTTCGACGGCTACGCCATCGGAGGCCTGTCGGTGGGCGAGAGCCGGGCCGAGATGGTCGAGGCGCTGGCCGCCACCATCGATCAGCTCCCCGCCGATCAGCCCCGCTACCTGATGGGCGTCGGCGACCCTGCCGGGCTGGTCGAAGCGGTCACGCTCGGAATCGACATGTTCGACTGCGTGCTCCCCACCCGCCTGGGTCGCCACGGCATGATCCTCACCAGCGAGGGTCGGATCAACCTCCGCAACCGGCGGTTCGCCACCGACGACGATCCGCTCGACCCGGGGTTCGTGGCCAGCCCGGCTCACCGCTACTCCCGGGCCTACCTGCGGCACCTGCTCATGATCAACGAGCCCACCGCCCACCGGGTGCTGACCCTGCACAACCTCGCCTGGACCTTCGACCTGGTGCACCGCATGCGCACCGCGATCGAGGCGGGCACGTTCGAGTCCCTGCGCCGCGAGGTGCTGGCGGTGTGGGGTTGACCGGGTCGGCGGCCGAGCGGTCAGGTACCACTGGGTCGGTGGTCGCGACTAGCGTGACCCTCCGGTCTGATCGCCATCGGAAGGCTGTTGTTCGCCGTGGACCTGCTCATCTTTCTCGCTGTCATGGTGCTGTTCGTCTGGGGGTTCATGATCCTGCCCCAGCAGCGCCGCGCGAAGCGCCACAACGAGCTGGTCGCCTCGATCCAGCCCGGTGACGAGTTGCTGACCACGGCGGGGATCTACGGCACCGTCACCGACGTCTTCGACGACGACATCTTCCTCGAGGTCTCGCCCGGCGTCGAGATCCGCATCGCCAGCGCGGCGGTGGCCTCCAAGATCGACTTCGAGGACGACGCCGGCGACGACCGCGCCGACGACGACCGCGCCGACGACGACAGCGCCGCCGACGACACCAGCGAAGGCGATGACGCCGTCGAGGACCGCTGATGCGCAGACAGGAACTGGTGCCGCTGCTGGCGATCGTGATCGTGACCGCGGCGGCACTGATCTACACCTTCGCGGCCGGCAACCAGCCCCTGCTCGGCCTCGACCTGCAGGGCGGGGTATCGGTGGTGCTCCAGCCCACCGATCCGGCCTCTGACGAGGACCTCGACCAGTCGATCAACATCATGCGTCGCCGGGTCGACGCCCTGGGCGTGGCCGAGCCCGAGGTGGCCCGTCAGGGTGACACCATCATCGTCCAACTCCCCGGTGTCGACGAGCCTCAGCGGGCCCTCGACCTCATCGGCCAGACCGCCGAGCTGCGGTTCCGTCCGGTGCTCGAGGAGGTCGGACCCGACGTCGAGCTCACCGAGCCCGAGGACGACATCGCCGAGGACGAGGTGGTGCTGGCGGGCGACGACTCGGTCGGCGTCGAGCGCCACTACCGGATGGGGCCGACGGCACTCACCGGAAGCGGCATCTCCGGCGCCGAAGCGCTCTACAACCAGCAGGCACTCGAGTGGTTGGTCCAGGTCGACCTCAAGAGCGGAGCGGAGGGGATCGAACCGTTCAACGAGCTGGCCAGTGCCTGCTTCGCGCGCCAGCCCCAGTGTCCCACCGGCCAGCTCGGCATCGTGCTCGACGGCGCCGTCATCTCCGCACCGGTGTTCCAAGAACCCCAGTTCGACGATGCGGTCACCATCACCGGCAACTTCGATCAGGAGGGCGCCCAGGACCTCGCCCTCGTGCTGCGCTTCGGTGCATTGCCGGTCGAGCTCGAGACCCAACAGACCCAGACCGTGTCGGCCACCATCGGCCGCGACGCCCTCGATGCCGGGATCGTGGCCGGCCTCGTCGGCGTGGTGCTGGTGGCCATCTACATGATCGCCTACTACCGATTGCTGGGCATCGTGGCCATGCTGTCGCTGGGCGTGTCGTTCGCCCTGTTGTGGTCGATCATCAGCTGGCTCGGAGAGGCCCAGGGATTGGCCCTCACCTTGGCGGGAGTGACCGGTCTCATCGTCGCGGTGGGCGTGTCGGTCGACTCGAACGTCGTCTACTTCGAGAACGTGAAGGAGGACGTGCGCGAGGGGCGGCCCGTGCGATCCTCGGTCGAGCGTTCCTTCAAGACGGCGTTCTCCACCATCGTCAAGGCCGACGTCACCACTCTCATCGGAGCGGGGTTGCTCTACTGGCTCACCATCGGTCCGGTTCGGGGCTTCGCGCTCTACCTCGGGCTGGCCACCATCCTCGACCTCATCGTGTCCTACTACCTGATGCGCCCCTTTGTCATCGGTCTCGGGCGGTCGCACCGTCTCCGGGGGAGACCGGGCTGGTTGGGGATCCCGGCCACCGAGCCGGTGGCCGGCGCTGCGCCCTCGGTGCGCGAACCGGCGACGCTGGGAGGTGGCCGATGAGCATCGCCGGACGGCTCTACAGCGGCAACCCCGGCTTCGACTTCCGCCGGGCGTGGGGCAAGGCGCTGATCATCTCGGTGGTGCTGGTGGCGATCTGCGTCGCCTCGTTGGCGATCCGTGGCCTCGAACTGGGCATCGACTTCGAAGGGGGCGGCGTGTGGGAGGTTCCCTCCGCCGACCTGTCGGTCGAGGAGACCCGTGATGCGCTCCGCCCCATCGATCGACACGACGCCCGCATCCAAGAGCTCACCTCCGCCGCCGGTTCCCGCACCATCCGGGTGCAGGCCGGGGTCGACGCGGTCGACGACAGCGACGAGATCGTTGGCGCTCTGGCCGAGGCCGCCGGCACCAGCCCGGATCAGGTGTCGATCAACACGGTCGGTCCGACCTGGGGCGACGAGATCACCGGAGCGGCCGAGCGGGCGCTGATCTACTTCTTCATCGCCATCGCGGCGTACCTCTCGATCCGGCTCGAGTGGCGGATGGCCGCGGGCGCGCTGGTCGCGGTGGTCCACGACATCGCCGTCACCGTCGGTGTGTACTCGCTGTTCCAGTTCACCGTCACCCCGGCGACGGTCATCGCCTTCCTCACCATCCTCGGCTATTCGCTCTATGACACCGTCGTCGTGTTCGACAAGGTCAAGGAGTCGACCCACCTGGTCGGCACCAGCACCAAGATGACCTACACCGACATGGCGAACTACGCCACCAACGAGGTGTTCATGCGGTCGGTGAACACCACGATCACCTCGCTGCTGCCCATCGTCTCGATCCTCCTGGTCGGCTCGCTGCTGCTCGGTGCGACCACCCTGCAGGAGTTCGGCATCGCACTCGCGATCGGCCTGGCGGTCGGCGCCTACTCGTCGCTGTTCGTCGCCGTTCCCGCCGTCACCTGGCTCAAAGAGCGCGAGTCGCAGTTCGCCGAGATCAGCCGCAAGCTGGGCGGCAACCGCTCGACGCCGGTCGAGGCGACCGAGGTGGCGGGCATGGCCAGCGCCGGCCGCAAGGCGGCCCGCGACGACGCCAAGACCGCCCGGCAGTCCCGGACGTCCTCGTCGCCGGACAGGGCCGGACCCGCGGCTCCCACGCCCCGTGTCACGCCCACCCTCACCCACCCTCCGAGACCCCGCAAGAAGGGCAAGCGACGCTGAAGTCGAGATCGTCACCGTGGGTGCAGGTCCCCGGTAGCCTGAAGGCATGACGACCACCAGCAGGGACTGAGCGGCGGTCATGGCCACCGTCGACCGCGTCCTTCCCTGGCGGCGCGAGCTGGCGCCGCCGTCGGTCGAGGTCGCGCCGCTCGTCGCGCGCTTCAAGGGGCGCGACTCCCGCGCCCAGGCGGCGATGATCACCCGGGCCTACGAGATCGGCCGCGACGCCCACCAGGGACAGACGCGGGTGTCCGGCGAGCCCTACATGACCCACCCGCTCGCCGTGGCCAAGATCGTGGCCGATCTCGGCCTCGACGCGGTCACCATCGCCGCCGCGCTCCTGCACGATGCGGTCGAGGACACCGGCATCGAGGTCGCCGACCTCGAACGTGAGCTCGGCCCCGAGGTCGCCGCCATCGTCGACGGGGTCACCAAGCTCGACCGGCTCAAGTTCGACTCGAAGGAGGCTCAGCAGGCCGCCACCATGCGCAAGATGCTGGTGGCCATGGCCAAGGACCTGCGGGTCCTGATCATCAAGCTCTCCGACCGGCTGCACAACATGCGCACCATCGCCGCCATGCCCTCGTGGAAGCAGGCCAGGACCGCCCAGGAGACCCTCGACATCTACGCGCCGCTGGCCCATCGCCTGGGCATGCAGGAGCTCAAGATGCAGCTCGAGGACCTCTCCTTCTCGGCGATGCATCCCAAGCGCTACGCCGAGATCGACCAGATGGTCTCCACCCGCGCCCCCGAGCGCGAGTTGTACGTCATCCAGGTGCTCGAGCAGGTGCGGGCCCGGTTGGCCGAGACCAACGTCGAGGCCGAGGTCACCGGTCGCCCCAAGCACTACTGGAGCATCTACGAGAAGATGGTCGTCAAGGGCCGCGAGTTCGACGACATCTTCGACCTGGTGGGCATCCGGGTCACCGTCGACACGGTCAAGGACTGCTACGCCGCGTTGGGGTCCATCCACGCCACGTGGAAGCCGGTGCAGGGACGGTTCAAGGACTACATCGCCATGCCCAAGTTCAACCTCTACCAGTCCCTGCACACCACCGTCATCGGTCCCCAGGGCAAGCCGCTCGAGGTCCAGATCCGCACCTCGGAGATGCACAGCAGGGCCGAGTTCGGGGTGGCGTCGCACTGGAGCTACAAGGACGCGGCGTCGAGCGAGGACGTGGCCTGGCTCAACCGCATCATCGAGTGGCAGCAGGAGACCTCCGACCCCTCGGCGTTCATGGCCAACCTCAAGATCGACCTCGAACAGGACGAGGTCTTCGTGTTCACGCCCAAGGGTCGGGTCATCACCATGCCGGTGGGGGCCACCCCGATCGACTTCGCCTACACGATTCACACCGAGGTGGGCCACGCCTGCATCGGCGCCCGGGTCAACGGTCGGCTGGTGCCGCTCGACTCCAAGCTCAACTCGGGCGACACCGTCGAGATCTTCACCTCCAAGGTCGAAGGGGCCGGGCCCTCGCGCGACTGGCTCAAGATCGCGGTCACGCCACGGGCCACCAACAAGATCCGGCAGTGGTTCTCCCGTGAGCGACGCGAGGATGCCATCGAGACCGGCCGCGACGAGCTCGAACGAGCGCTGCGGCGCGAAGGGCTCCCGGTCCAGAAGCTCACCAACTCTCCGCTGCTGAAGGAGGTTGCCGAGTCGCTCAACTACGCCGACGTCGACGCGCTGCACGCGGCGATCGGCGAGCACCACGTGTCGGCCAAGTCCGTGGCCGGACGGGTGGGCAAGGCGCTCCGGGGCGGAGAACCCGAGATCGAGGAGCAACTGCCTCGCACGGCGCGCACTGCCAAGAACCGACCGGGCGCCTCGTCCTCGGGTGTTCACGTCGAAGGGCTCGACGATGTCATGGTGCGGCTGTCGCGCTGCTGCACGCCGGTCCCTGGCGACGAGATCATGGGGTTCGTGACCCGCGGCCGGGGTGTGTCGGTGCACCGCGCCGACTGCGCCAACGCGGTGTCGCTCATGTCCGGTCAGGCCGACCGGCTCATCGACGTCGAGTGGGACTCCGCCCCGTCGGGGTTCTTCGTCGCGTCGATGGAGGTCAAGGCCCTCGACCGGTCGCGCCTGTTGCGCGACGTCTCGGCGGTGCTGGCCGACCACCACGTCAACATCATCTCGTGCACGACCACCACCGGCAACGACCGAGTCTCCAAGCTGCGGTTCGACTTCGAGCTCGGCGACCCGTCACACCTCGACTCGCTGATCGGCACCGTGCGCAGCATCGATTCGGTGTACGACGCCTACCGCGTGGTCCCCGGCAAGGGCGGGTGAACCGGGCCGGAACGCCCTCAGCGCACCACGGCGAGGGGGATCGTGGTGTGAGAGGCGAGATAGGAGGCCACCGGCCCCAGGTCCTTGTTGACCGTCCCGGCACCGAGGGCACCGACGACCAGCAGGTCGGCGTGGTGTTCGGCCGCCGTGTCGGGCAGCATCCGGCGGGGATCGCCGTCGACGATCAGCGCCTCGGAGACCTCGTGCCGGCTGAGTGCCTCCTCGCGCTGGGCCGCCATCTGCTCGTCGACCGCCGAACGGATGCTGAGGGTGACATCGGCAGGCAGATGCGCTCGCTCGATGTCGAAGACGTGGATGGTGGTCACCGAGGCGCCGGTGTCTCCGGCGAGACCGATCGCCAGGTCGAGGGCCCGTTTCGAGAGCTCGGAGTCGTCGACGCCGACCGCGATCGAGGACAGTGTCGACTCGGCGGTGGTCCGTTCGGGGCCGGGGACCATCACCACCGGGCATGGTGCGTGTTCCAAGCAGTGGCGACTCACCGACCCGAGTCGGAGACCGGCGAAGCCGCCATGGCCCCGCGAGCCGACCACGAGCATCCTGGGTCGGGTCTCGGCGGCATGGTTGATCAACGCAGTCGCTGCCGGGCCTCGGAGGACCTCGCTGGTGACGGGGATCCCATCGGGGAGGCTCGAGCTCACGAGCTCCCGTAGCGCGGACTCGACCTCCTGGTCGACCTCCTCGGGTGTGTGCGAGGTGAGGCGGCTCCACGGAAGCGGGATCGTGCTCGGGTACTCCCAGGTCTGCACGACCCGGAGCGGAAGTCCGAGCCCGGCGGCCCACCGCAGCGCGGCCTGAGAGGATTCGGAACCGTCGACGGCGACGACGACGTCGGTGGGCTGGGTGCTCGGAACTGTAGCCATGGTTGGAGCCTACGGATCGCCCCGGCATGCTCCAAGGGTCCAACGTCTCCTTCGCCGGGTCGACAACCGGTTCGGAGGGCGGGCGGGCCGACCGGTAGCCTCGCCGCCGTGGCCAGTCCATCCTTCAGCGCCCCCAAGGGCACCCGCGACATACTCGCCCCCGAATCGGGACGCTGGGCGGCGCTGATCGCTCGGTTCGCCGTGCTGGCCGAACAGGCGGGCTATGGCCTGGTGATCAGCCCCATGTTCGAGGATCTCGAGGTCTTCCAGCGGGTGGGCGAGTCGACCGACATCGTCACCAAGGAGATGTACGACTTCGAGGACAAGGGAGGCCGCCGCATCGCCCTGAGGCCCGAGGGTACCGCCTCGGTCGTGCGGGCCTTCGTGCAGCACCGGCCCACCGAGGTCCCCTGGAAGGCCTGGTACGTGGCGCCCAACTTCCGGTACGAACGCCCCCAGGCCGGGCGCTACCGTCAGCACCACCAGCTGGGGGTCGAGGCCTTGGGCAGCGCTGATCCCGACGTCGACGTCGAGGTCATGGCCCTCCAGGCCGACTTCTACCGTTCGCTCGGGCTGACCGAGGTCGAGCTCATCGTGAACTCGATGGGTTCGACCGAGGACCGCGCCGGCTACAGCCGCCGTCTCGGAGCCTGGCTCGAGGATCGGGTCGACCAGCTCGATCCGGCCGACCGGGCCACCGTTGCCACCAACCCCATGCGCGTGCTCGACTCCAAGCGCCCCACGACCAGGGCCGTCACCGACGAGGCACCCCAGACCGTCGATGGGCTCTCGCCCGATGCCGCCGCCCACTTCGAACAGGTGCTGGCCGGTCTCGACGACCTCGGGATCGGGTACCGGATCGAGCCGCGCCTGGTTCGGGGTCTCGACTACTACACCCACACCACCTTCGAGTTCGCGGCCAACGCCCTCGACTCGGCCCAGAACGCCATCGGTGGCGGTGGGCGCTACGACGGGCTGGCCGAGGCGCTCGGTGGGCCCGCCACCCCGGGTGTTGGCTTCGGCTCGGGCATCGAGCGGATCCTGCTGGCGTGCGAGGCCGAGGGCGTGTTCCGCGATCCAGCCGAGCAGGCCCGGGTGTTCGTGGTCGACGTGGTCGACGGCACCCACGCCCGACGGATCACCACCGAGCTGCGCCGGGCCGGCATCGCGGCGGACCGGGTCTTCGACGGGCGCTCCATGAAGTCCCAGATGAAGGCCGCCGACCGCTCGGGCGCGGCGTTGGCGCTGATCATCGGCGAGGATGAAGCCGCGGCCGGCGAGATCACCGTGCGCGACCTGCGCCACGGTGGAGACCAGGAACGAGTCGCGACCGACGATCTCGTCGACGACTTGAGGAAGAGACTGTGACCGATACACCGACATCCACCACCCCCATGCGATCCGACATGTGCGGACGGCTCGGCACCGCCGACGTCGGCCGGCAGGTCGCACTCTGCGGGTGGGTCGCCCGCCGCCGCGAGCACGGCGAGCACCTGGCCTTCGTCGACCTGCGCGACCACACCGGTGTGGTGCAGTGCGTGGTCGACAACGCGCACGACCTGCGCTCGGAATACGTGCTGCGCATCACCGGAACCGTGCGGCACCGGCCCGAGGGAACCACCAACCCCAACCTGGCCACCGGCGAGGTCGAGGTCGGCGACTGCAGCGTCGAGGTCCTCTCGACCGCCGAACCACCGCCGTTCTCGGTCGACGAGCGGCTCGACACCGACGAGACGGTGCGCCTGCGCCACCGCTATGTCGATCTGCGCCGCGACCGGATGCAGCGGAACCTCCGGCTGCGCGCCACGGTCAACAGCGCGATCCGGGGCGCGATGGAAGAGCAGGGCTTCGTCGAGATCGAGACCCCCATGCTCATCGCCTCCACCCCCGAGGGCGCTCGCGACTTCGTGGTGCCGTCGCGATTGAAGCCGGGGTCCTTCTACGCCCTCCCCCAGAGTCCGCAGCTGTTCAAGCAGCTGTGCATGGTCGGCGGCATCGATCGCTACTACCAGATCGCCCGCTGCCTGCGCGACGAGGACCTCCGAGCCGACCGCCAGTTCGAGTTCATGCAGCTCGACGCCGAGGCCAGCTTCGCCACCCAGGAAGAGGTGCTGGAGTTCATCACCCATGCGGTGTCCGCCGCGGTCGAGGCGGTCACCGGCGAGCGCCCCGGCGAGGTGCCCCACATGACCTGGCACGACGCCATGGAGCGATTCGGCAGCGACAAGCCCGACATCCGGTTCGGTATGGAGCTGGTCGAGCTCACCCCGACGTTCGCCGACACGGAGTTCAACGCGTTCGCGGCCGACTGTGTCAAGGGCATCCGGGTGCCGGGTGGTGCCGACCGCACCCGCAAGCAGCTCGACGACCTCACCGAGACCGCAAAGCGGTTCGGCGCCAAGGGCCTGGTGTGGATGAAGGTCGAACCCGACCGCACCCTCACCTCACCGGTCGCCAAGTTCTTGAGCGAGGCCGAGTTGGGGTCGATCGCCGACACCCTCGACGCCGAACCGGCTGATCTGTTGCTGCTCGTGGCCGACCAACGCCGCACCGTGCAGCACGTGCTGGGTCTGCTCCGCCTCGAGCTCGGGCGACCGCCGGTGAACGAGGGTGGTCTGCAGTTCCTGTGGGTCGTCGACTTCCCGCTGTTCGAGGGGCTCGGCGACGACGGGTCACCGATCCCCGCCCACCACCCGTTCACCATGCCCCACCCCGACGACCAGCACCTGCTCGACGCCACCGGCGAGGCGCTGCTCGCTGTCCGCTCTCAGGCCTACGACCTGGTGGTCAACGGCTGGGAGCTCGGTTCGGGCAGCGTCCGTATCCATCGCTCCGACGTCCAGCAGCAGATCTTCGCGCTGCTCGGCATCACCGAGGACGAGGCCAGAGCCAAGTTCGGGTTCCTGCTCGAGGCGTTCCGCTACGGTGCCCCACCCCACGCCGGGTTCGCCTTCGGGATCGACCGGCTCGTGGCGATCCTCGCGGGGGAGGAGAACATCCGCGAGGTGATCGCCTTCCCCAAGACCCAGTCGGGGGGCGATCCGCTCACCGAGGCACCGAGCCCCATCGACCCTGCCCAACTCGACGAGCTGGGCCTGCGGCTGCTGCCGCCGCAGACCTAGCCCTCGGCTGACCGGGCCGGGTCAGCCGACCCGCAGCTCGACCACCACGCTCCCTTCGAGGGCGGTGGGGAAGCGGGCCACCCCCGCCTCGGTCGCCCCGGGTCCGTCGGGGTGGATGTCGATCAGCACGCGGCCTCGTGGGCCACTCGCGACGAGGTGCATCATCGACACGTGCTCGATGTCATAGCCCAGACGCTCGAGCTCGTCGATCATCCCGGTGCGGACCACCTCGGCGCTGGCCTTCTCCGTGGCCACGATCACGTGGGTGGCGACGTCGACCCGGGCATCGAGCTGGGTCAACGGCACCAGCTCGTGGGGCAAGGTGATGCCCGCCAGCAGCTCGGGCAGGGTGGGTGCGCCGGTGGGGATGCCGGGCGTGTCGGCGGGAGGTGGGACGTGCCCGGTCGAGGGTGGCGTCTCTTCGTCGTGGTCGCCGGTTGGGGGTGAGTCTTGAACGGGCTCAGGGGATGCCGCCTGAGGATCAAGCCGGAACGTCTCGTCACCGGGCTCGGGGGGTGGAGGTGCGGGCCACTCCTTGTCGAGCAGGCCACCCGAGGACGCCGGCGCGGGCCCGACATCGGATCCACCGGCGAGCTTGGCCCGGCGACTCCTGACCCGCCGGATCACGAAGATGACCAGCGAGACCACGACCCAGGTCCAGAACAGGACGACGACCCACTGCGGCATGGACAGATGGTGGCACGTCAGCGCGCTTGACTCGCGGAGCATCCGCCGCGCGGCAGTGCTGCTGGGGTCGCTACCCTCGGTCCGTGGCCGACGACCTCTTTGCCGCCGCGGCATCGCAGCGACTCGCCGCCCGCGCTCCGCTGGCGGCGAGGCTCCGGCCCCGCAGCCTCGACGAGGTGGTCGGCCAGCACCATCTGCTGGCACCCGGGGCGCCGCTGCGCACCCTGATCGAGCAGGACCGCATCTCGTCGGTGATCCTCTGGGGGCCACCAGGGACCGGCAAGACCACCCTGGCCCGGCTCATCGCCGACACCACCAGCAACGCCTTCGAGCAGCTCAGCGCCGTGTCGGCATCGGTCAAGGATGTCCGCGAGGTGATCGCCAAGGCCGAGGAACGGCTCGGCCAGCACGGGCACCGCACCATCTTGTTCCTGGACGAGGTTCACCGGTTCAACAAGGCGCAACAGGATGCCCTGCTGCCCTCGGTCGAGTCGGGCCTGCTCACCCTGGTGGCCGCGACCACCGAGAACCCCTACTTCGAGGTCAACCCGCCACTGCTGTCGCGCTCCACGCTGTTCCGGCTCGAAACCCTCGACCGCGACGCCACCCTCGACCTGTTGACCCGGGGCCTCGCGGCCGAGGAGGCCACCGCGGACCGGGACGCGCTCGACCACCTCGCCGACCAGGTGTCGGGCGACGGGCGACAGGCCCTCACCGCCCTCGAGGTGGCGGTCGCCCTGGCGGCAGGGGGCGACGCTGGTCCCGCTCACGTCGAGCTCTCCCATGCGGAGGCGGCGGTGGCCACCAAGGCCCTGCGCTACGGGCGCGACGCCCACTACGACGTCATCAGCGCCTTCATCAAGAGCATCAGGGGCTCGGACCCCGACGCCGGCCTCTACTGGCTGGCTCGCATGCTCGACGCGGGCGAGGACGCACGCTTCATCGCCCGGCGCCTGGTGATCCTCGCCTCCGAGGACATCGGCATGGCCGACTCCACCAGCCTCGTGGTCGCCAACGCCGCAGCCCGCGCCGTCGAGTTCGTCGGGCTGCCCGAGGCCCAGCTCAACCTGGCCCACGCCGTGGTCCATCTGGCCACTGCTGCGAAGTCGAACCGGGTGACGATGGCGCTCGGACGGGCCAAGGCCGACGCGCAACGGGGCGGTGACGATGCCGTGCCGGTTCACCTGCGCGACTCGCACTACCAGGGGGCAACGGTGCTCGGGCACGGCCGGGGCTACGACTATCCTCACGACGACCCGCGGGGATGGGTGCCACAGCAGCACCGGCCCCCCGGTCTCGACGGTGTCGTGTACTACGAGCCGTCATCGCACGGAGCCGAACAGGAGATCGCCACCCGGATGGCCACGCGAACCACAGAAGCCTCCAGCGGCCACCTACCGGACGACCAGGATCGCTCCTCGTGAGCGCCGCCGATCTGGCCGCGGTCATCGTCGCCATCGCCGCCATCGTGGCGCTGGTGGTGCTGCTCTTTGCCGTCGTGTCGATCATCTCCACTCTGCGGTCGCTGCGCGACACGATCGAAGCCATCAGGGTCGACGCCGTACCCGCGGTCGCCGACCTGCGACGGGCAGCCGGAGCGGCCAACCAACAGCTCGACCGGGTCGACGAGCTGCTCGACACCGCCGAATCGGTCTCCACCACCGTCGACTCGGCCTCGAAGCTCACCTACCTGGTGGTGTCCAACCCGGTCATCAAGGTCGTCGCCTTCGGCGCGGGCGCCGGACGAGCCATGCGCCGTCTGCGTCGAGGGAGATGACGATGTTTCGTCGACTCTTCTGGCTCGTCGCCGGGGCTGCGTTCGGGTTCGGGATCTCCTTTTGGCTCATGCGGGCGGTGCGCCAGACCGCGGCCCGCTACACACCGGCGGGCATCGGCGAGAACCTGTCCGATGCCATACGTCAGCTCGGCACCGACCTCCGCGAGGCAGCGGCCGAGGGGCGTGCCGCCATGGCCGAGACCGAAGAACGGATGCGGGCCGAGATCGCCGGTCCCCGTCGGTAGGCTGGTCGGATCATGAGAGCCACCGAGCTTCGTCGCGCCTACACCGACTTCTTCACCGCTCGCGACCACACCGCGGTGCCGTCGTCGAGTCTCATCCCCACCCACCCCAGCGCGCCCATGTTCACCAACTCGGGCATGATGCAGTTCGTGCCGTACTTCCTCGGCGAGGAACCGGTGCCCTTCTCGCCCAAGCGTGCGGTGTCGGTGCAGAAGTGCGTGCGTGCGGGCGGCAAGCACAACGATCTCGACGCCATCGGTCGCTCGTTGCGGCACCTCAGCTTCTTCGAGATGCTGGGCAACTTCAGCTTCGGTGACTACTTCAAAGCCGACGCCATCGTCTGGGCCCACGAGTTCGTGACCGAGGTGCTCGGCATCGATCCCGGCCAGATGTGGATCACCGTCCACGTCGACGACGACGAGGCCGAAGAGCTCTGGGTCGACGCTGCCGGGTTCCCCCACGAGCGCATCCAGCGCCTCGACAAGGACAACTTCTGGGAGATGGGCGACACCGGTCCCTGCGGTCCCAGCTCCGAGATGTTCTTCGACTCCGGGCCCGAGTGGGGCCCCGACGGCGGTCCGGCGAACCCGGCCGCCGAGCAGCGCTTCGTCGAGTTCTGGAACCTGGTGTTCCCCCAGTACTTCCGCCAGCCCGACGCCAGCCTCACCGACCTCGAGGCCACGGGCATCGACACCGGCGCCGGACTCGAACGGATCCTGGGCGTGATCGACGGCTCGCCCAGCCTCTATGTCGCCGATTCGCTCAGCGCGCTCATCGACGAGGCCCAAGGGGTCACCGGCACCCGACTCGGCTCGAGCGATCTCGGCGACATCGGCCTGCGCCTGCTCGCCGACCACACCCGCACGATGTCGTTCCTCATCGCCGACGGCATCGTCCCCTCCAACGAGGACCGCGGCTACGTGCTGCGGCGCATCATCCGCCGGGCCATCCGCTTCGCCTACCTGCTGGGGGTCGAGCGACCGGTCTGTCCACCGCTGGTCGAGCGCTGCATCGACATCATGGGCGACGACTACCCCGAGCTCGTCGACGGCCGCGACCTGGTGCTCGGAATCGTCAGCCGCGAGGAGGACCGGTTCCGCCAGACGCTGCGCACCGGCTCGCAAACCCTCGACACCGCGCTCGACGAGCTCCCCGAGGGCGGCGAGCTTCCGGGCGCGGTGGCCTTCCAGCTCCACGACACCTACGGCTTCCCCCTCGAGGTCACCCAGGAGGTGGCCGAACTGAAGGGGTTCACCGTCGACCAGGCAGGGTTCGACGCAGCCATGGCCGAGCAGCGGAACCGGGCCAAGGCCGCCCGCAAGGGCGGGGGAGTAGCCGCAGGGGAAGAGGCCGCGGAGCACCAGCGCCTCCTCAACGAGCACGGGCCCACCACCTTCACCGGCCGCGACGAGGTCGAATCCGCCGCGACCGTCATCGCCAGGATCGGCGACGAGCTCGTGCTCGATCGGACCCCCTTCTACGCCGAGTCGGGTGGTCAGGTGGGCGACACGGGTCGGATCACCTCACCCACCGGCACCGCCGAGGTGCTCGACACCACCTACGCCCTGCCCGGCTTGCCCCGCCACCACGTCCGGATGCTCGAAGGAGACATCGAGGTCGGCCAGTCGGTCACCGCCACCATCGACGCCGAGCGACGGGCCAGGATCAAGCGCAACCACACCGGCACCCACATCCTGCACTGGGCCCTTCGCGAGGTCCTCGGCGACCACGTCAAGCAGCAGGGGTCGCTGGTCGCTCCCGACCGCCTGCGCTTCGACTTCAGCCACTTCGACGCCCTCACCCCCGAACAGATCACCGCCATCGAAGACCTCGCCAACGTCGAGATCCTCGGCAACGCCCCCGTTCGCCACTTCGAGACCTCCAAGGCCGAAGCCGAACGGCTCGGTGCCATCGCGTTCTTCGGTGAGAAGTACGGCGACACCGTCCGGGTCCTCGAAGCCGGCGAGCACTCCATCGAGCTGTGCGGCGGCACCCACGTGCACGCCTTGGGCGACATCGGCCCGATCAAGATCATCAGCGAGAGCTCCATCGGCTCCAACATCCGCCGCATCGAAGCGATCACCGGTACCGGGCCGATCGAGCGACTGCGTCACGAGGAGCAGCTGCTCGACCAGGCCTCCGACCTGGTCGGCACCGGCCCCGACGAGGTGGTCGAGGGGATCGAGAAGCGGTTGGGCGAGCTCAAGGATCTCCGTGACGAGGTCAAGGCCCTGCGCCGCCAGGTGGCCCGGGGAGAGGCCAGCACGCTGGCCGCCGATGCCGTCGACGGCGTGGTGGTGGTTCGGCGCGACGACCTCAGCCGCGACGAGCTGCGCGACCTTGCCGTCGCCATCCGCGAGCAGCCCGAGGTCCGCGGGGCGATCCTCGGCAGCGCGCCCGAATCGGGTGGCGTCGCCATCGTTGCCGCAGTTGCCCCCGACAGCGGCCTGCACGCCTCCGAGCTGATCGGCCCTGCCGCCAAGATGGTCGGCGGTGGCACGGGCAAGAACGCCGAGCTGGCGGTGGCCGGTGGGCGCGACCCCGACCGGCTCGATGAGGCACTCGATCTGGTCCGCGAGTCGGTCAACGGGGCATGAGCCGAGCCCTCGGCATCGACCTGGGCACCAAGCGGATCGGCGTCGCGGTCAGTTCGGGAACCCTGGCCACCCCCTACGAGGTGGTCGTTCGCTCGGGTGACCGCTCCCGCGACCATGCTCGGATCGCCGAACTGGCCGTCGAGACCGGTGCCGAGGTCGTGGTGGTGGGGATGCCGCTCTCGCTGGACGGAACGATGGGTCCGGCCGCACGAGCGGCTGAAGCCGAGATCGCCGAACTGGCCGACACCCTCGAGGTCCCCGTCGCGGCCTACGATGAGCGCTTGACCACCGTGACCGCCGACCGGCAGCTCATGGGCCAGAACCTCGGCGCCGGTGCCCGCCGCCAGGTCGTCGACAAGGTCGCGGCATCGGTGATGCTGCAGGCCTGGCTCGATGCCGGTCCCCCCTCCGAGGGCGACCGACCGTGACCGATCCCCGCCTGTTCGACCAGGACACCGCCACCGAAGTCCGCGACACCCCGGGGTCAGGGGACGAGCCCCACGGCGAGCGTCCGCCGGTCGGGGCGAGCCGTCCTCCCGATGCCTATCCGCCGCCCGACGAACCCGCAGTCCACCCCGGTGCCGGATCGGGCCCACCGCTCGATGCCCGCGAGTACGTGCGGGTCGGTCAACCTCCTGGCCCCATCCGCAAGGTGTTGTTCACCACGCTCGGCGTGCTGATCGTCCTCGGTGTCCTGGTCGGCAGCGCCGGCCTGTGGATCCAACGCCAGATCAACCCCACAGGCGGCCCCGGCGATGCGCTGAGCATCACGATCCCCAGCGGGTCCACCGTCGACGACATCGCCAGCCAGCTTGCCGAGGAAGGTGTGGTCTCGAACCCCACGGTGTTCCGCTACTACCTCCGCTGGAAGCGGATCGACTCCTTCCAGGCCGGCGAGTACACGCTGGTGGAGAACTCCGCGTTCGGCGATGTCATCGACACGCTGGCCGCCGGTCCGGCACCCCCGGAGACCGACCGCTTCACCGTCCCCGAGGGGCTCACCCTCGACGAGATCACCGAGCTGCTCGACGAGGACGTCCCGGGATTCGACGCCGACGAGGTGTCGGGTGCCCTCATCCGGATGGAGAGCCCGTGGCGACCGGGCAACATCGACAGCTGGGAGGGACTCCTCTTCCCCGACACCTACGAGTACAACACCGACGACAACACCCAAGAGATCCTCCAGCGCATGAAGGATCAGTTCGACCAGGTGGCTCGATCCGTCGGGTTGGACCCCTGGATGAACATCGATCCCGCCACTCTCGCCAACACCGGTCTCACGGCCTACGACCACATCATCATCGCCTCGATGATCGAGGAGGAGGCCCGCCTCTCCGAGGAGCACGCGATGATGTCCCGGGTGATCCACAACCGCTTGGCGCTGGGCATGAACCTCGGCATCGACGCCACGGTGCTCTATGCGCGGGGACCCGAGCGCGACGGCCCGCTCACCGATGCCGACCTCGCCATCGACTCGCCCTACAACACCCGTCTCAACCCCGGGTTGCCGCCGACGCCGATCGCCGCCCCCAGCCGCAGCGCGCTCGACGCCGCGCTGCACCCGGCCGAGGGGCCATGGCTCTACTACGTGCTGGCGGGCGAGGACGGCAGTCACTTCTTCACCGACGACTACGACGAGTTCCTGCGGGTCCGCGACGAGTCGCGGGCCGCCGGCCTCTTCTGAGGGGGGCCATGGGCAGCCCGCGCCGGATCGGCGCCACCACCCAGCTCGCCGCGGTCATCGGGCACCCGGTGCGACACTCGCTGTCCCCTGTGCTGCACAACGCTGCCTTTGATGCGCTCGGGCTCGACTGGGTCTATCTCGCCCTCGAGGTCGCACCCGACCGGGGTGAGGCCGCGGTGCGGGCTGTCGCTGCGCTCGGCCTCCGTGGCCTGTCGGTCACGATGCCCCACAAGGATGCCGCCGCAGCCGCGGTCGACGAGCTGTCACCGGTGGCGGCAACGCTGGGTGCGGTGAACTGCGTCGTCAACCGTGACGGCGTGCTCGTGGGCGAGAACACCGACGGCGACGGGTTGGTCGCCTCCCTGCGCACCGATCACGGGATCGACCCCCACGGCATGCGATGCGTGGTGATCGGAGCCGGGGGAGCGGCGCGCTCGGTGATCCTGGCTCTGGCCGAAGCCGGAGCCAGCGAGGTCGGGGTGGTCAACCGGACCCACGCGCGGGGCCTCCAGGCCGCGGCGCTGGCCGGCGGGGCGGGCAGGGTCGTCGCCGCCGATGCCGTCGCCGCCGCCGACCTCGTCGTCAACGCCACGCCCATCGGTATGGTGTCGGGGTCGCCCGAGGCGCCCGCGATCCCCCTCGACCCCACCTTGCTCGGTCCGGGTCAGGTGGTGGCCGACCTGGTCGTCCACCCGCTCCGGACCCGCCTGCTCGACGAGGCCGAACGACGGGGAGCGATGGCGGTCCCAGGGTTGGGGATGTTGGTGCACCAGGCCGGCCTCGCGTTCAGCCTCTGGACGGGCCATCCGGCACCGATCGAGGCCATGTGGCAGGCTGTGAAGCCTGGTTGACTGCACCAGGACGTCGAGTGGATCGACGCGACTTTCGGGCGCGAAACGTGAAGTTCTCGGGCTCACATGCCGATGAGGAGACGAAGCAGAACGGGTACGGAGGTCCACGTGGCTCTGCAAGGAACACTCGAAACGTTCGCACTGGCCGATGTGCTCCGACTCCTCGCGTCCACCAAGAAGACGGGCGTGTTGCGCATCGACGGTGATCGTGGCAACGGCAGCCTCTCGGTGGTCGACGGTGAGCTGGTGGGGGCGTCGGCGACCGGAGCCCCGCGTGCCGAACGGCCGGGAGAGGTCCTGTTCGAGCTTCTGCGCTACGGCGATGGGTCGTTCGTCTTCGACAGCGACATCGAGGTCACCAGCCAGGGCGAACACCAGGAGAACGTCGAAGAAGCGCTGGCCGATGCCGAGGAGCAGCTCCGGGAGTGGCGCGAGATCGAGGCGGTGGTGCCATCTCCCACCCGGCTCGTGACCTTGGACCCCGAGCGCGGCGAGGAGCAGATCACCCTGACCGCTCCACAGTGGAAGGCGGTCGTCGCCCTCGGCGACGGCTGCACGACCGAGGTCCTCTCCGAGCGCCTTGGCATCTCCGAGCTTCCCGCCTCCCGCGTCGTTCGCGACCTGGTCGAGCTCGGCGCGGCCAGGGTCGGCGAGGAGGAGCTTCGCACCACGACCCAGCCCGAACCGCCCGCCGACGCGGGCTCCGAGCCCGACACCACATCCGAATCAGCAGCGGTCATCGACCTGGCCCCGGTGGCGCCGACCGAATCGGTCGCACCCGACGACAGTGAGGCCCCTGCCGCAGCCGCGGCGGACACCGGCATCTCCTTCGCCGACACCGAGTCGCTGATCGCTCCGACGCCCGAGTCGTCACCGCCGCCGCCACCGCCGCCACCGCCACCTTCTGGCACCGACGGGCCGTTGCTCAGCACCGATGCCTCCGGGTCCGGTCCTTCAGCAGCCTTCGCCCCGCCGCCGACCGATGCCGCCGAGTCGAACCAGGCCGCCTTCGCCCCGCCACCACCACCCGCTGCACCCACCGCCGAGGATCCCATCGCCGGCTGGAACGATGACCCCGACGACGACGGCCTCTCGAGCTTCCACAGCGACGAGGAGTCGGTTCCGTTGTTCGGAGCGTCCGAGGAGGCCCCCGGGCCCGATGATCCGTTCGGCCCCGACCCGTTCCAGATCCCCACGTTCGGCTCGCCCGAGGACGCCCGCGAGGCCGAAGAGGCCTCGGAGATGGCTCGCCAGCTGGCCAACCTCAGCCCCCGGGCCCAGCAAGCGGTGGCTGCCGCAGCCTCGGCCGACACCGACGAGGAGCGCGAGCAGGCCATCGCCCGGGCCCAGGACGCCTCGGGTGAACCCATCAACCGAAACCTGTTGTTGAAGTACCTCTCGTCGGTCGACGAGTAGCCCACCAGCTGCGTCGAAACGGCCAGCTCGGGCACGCGCGCCACAACCACTAGGGTCCTCCGGCGTGAGCGGGATCGTCACCATCCTGGCGGCGGTGCTGGGTCTGATGATCGGTCCGGTGCTACGACGGGCGATCGACCAGGTGCCCGGGCGCCAGCCGCTGTTCAGCCGACCGGGGCACGAGTTGGTGCCGATCCGATCCTGGCTCGATGCCGAACCGGCAGGGACGGCCGTGCTGGTCGGGTCTCCTGACGACCGTGACGACGGCACCGCCGAGATCGCGATGCGCCGGTGGCGGGCGCCGGCGGTCGATCTCGGGACGGCGGTGGTGCTCGCCGTGCTCGCCCACCGAATCGGCTGGACCCCGGCGTTGCCCGCGTTCCTCGTGTTCGGCGCTGCCCTCGTGGTGGCCACGGTCATCGACATCGACCACTACCGGATCCCCGATCGCGTCGTCTTCCCGGCGTTGGCGGTCACGGTTCCCGTGCTCGGGGCGGCCGCGCTGATCGACAGCGTTACGGGAGCCTTCGTCGCCGCCGTGGTTGGAGCGGTGGCCTACTTCGCGTTCTTGTTCGTGTTCTTCTTCGTCTGGCCGCGGGGGATGGGCTTCGGCGACGTGAAGCTGGCGCTGATTCTCGGTCTGCACCTCGGCTGGGCGGGGTCGCTCGTCACCATCGACGGCCAACCGGTCCATCGAGGCATCGAATGGGGGCTGCAGCTGGTCCTGATGGGCGCGCTGGCGGGCAGCCTGCTCGGCGCAGCGATCGGTCTGGCCGTGCTCATGGTGCTCGGCCGAAAGGGGGCGTTCCCGTTCGGACCTGCCCTGTGTCTCGGTGCGTTGCTGGCCGTGGTGTTCAGCGGCCAGGTCCTGAACTGAAGCTCCCGAGTGCCAGGGGCATGGGTAAGGTTCCAGCGATGGCGAGCACTTCGATCTCGGGCCACCTGGCACTCGTGGGGCTGATGGGCACCGGAAAGTCCTCGGTCGGCCGGATCCTGGCCGAGCGCATGGGTCGCGAGCTGATCGACACCGACGATCTGGTCCAAGGCGTCACCGGCCGCTCGATCGGCGAGCTGTTCGCCGGCGAGGGTGAGGCGGCGTTCCGTCGCTACGAGCTGGACTCGCTCCACCGCTCGCTGACCCGGACCGAGCCCGTGGTCGTAGCGACCGGGGGAGGGGTGGTGCTCACGCCCGATGCCCGTCTGGCCCTCGGACGCGACGCCACGGTGGTGTGGCTGAGGGCCGATCCCGGGATGCTCGCTCAGCGCCTCGACGGCGATCGGCGCCGTCCGCTCCTCTCGGGCCACGATCCACTGGCGACGCTCCGTGACCTGCACGACCACCGGGCACCGCTGTACGCGGAGGTGGCCGACGTCGTCGTCGACATCGGGCACCGCAGCGCCGACGAGGTGGCCGACGAGGTGCTGGGCGTGCTGGGCTGGCAGCCATGATCACCGTCCCCATCCGCCTCGCCGACCGCTCCTATGACGTGGTCGTCGGCCGCGGTGCGCGCAGCGATCTGCCATCGCTCATACCGCCGTCGGCGCGCCGAGCGGCGATCGTCACCCAGGACCACCTCGACATCGTGGTCGACCCCGGCATCGAGCACCGGCGATTCACCATCGGCGACGGCGAGGCGGCCAAGGATCTGCACACGGTCGAGTCGCTGTGCAGCCAGTTCGCCGCATGGGGGCTCACCCGCACCGATGTCGTGGTCGCGGTCGGTGGTGGGCTCGTGACCGACGTTGCCGGGTTCGCCGCTGCGGTCTATCACCGGGGCATCGCCGTGGTGCACGTCGCCACCACGCTGTTGGGCCAGATCGATGCCGCCATCGGGGGCAAGACCGGGGTCAACCTGCCCGAGGGCAAGAACCTCGTCGGTGCCTTCTGGCAGCCATCGGGGGTCATCTGCGACACCGAGCTGCTCGACACGCTGCCACCTCGCGAGCTGCGCAGCGGGCTCGGCGAGCTGGCCAAGTACCACTTCCTCGGCGGGGGCGATCTCGACGCCCTCGACCTCGACGAGCGGGTCGCTCGCTGTGTCGAGATCAAGGCCGACATCGTCGCGTCCGACGAGCGGGAGTCGGGGCGGCGGGCGACGCTCAACTACGGCCACACGCTCGGCCACGCGGTGGAGATCGCCACCGAGTTCGACCTCCGCCACGGTGAAGCGGTGGCCATCGGCCTGGTCTACGCGGCCGAGCTCGCCCGCCGTCTCGGGCGCATCGACGCCGACCGCGTCGCCGAGCACCGCCGCGTGGTGGCTGCCTACGACCTGCCCCAGGACCTTCCCGGGGCGCTGGAGGACGACGAGCTCATGTACCTGCTCGCCCGCGACAAGAAGGCACTCGACGGTCTCACCTTCGTGCTCGACGGTCCCGACGGGATCGAGGTGGTCGCCGACGTCAAACCGGCGCTCGTCCGCGAGACGTTGGCCGCGATCAGGAGGTCGTCGTGAGCCGTTCCACCGTGTTGATCCTCTCGGGTGCCAACCTGGCGATCCTGGGTGAGCGCCAACCCGAGATCTACGGCACCACCACCCTCGATCAGCTCATCGACCTGGCCGAGCGACGGGCAGCGACCCACGATCTCGACGTGGAGCACCACCAGAGCAATCACGAGGGAGACCTGGTCGACACCATTCTCGCCGCCAGGGGCAGGGTCGGAGCGATCATCGTCAACCCCGGTGCGTTCACCCACTACGCCTGGTCGATCCACGACGCGCTCGCTGCGTTCGACGGTCCCGTGATCGAGGTGCACCTGTCGAACCCCAACGCCCGCGAGCCGTGGCGGCACACCTCGGTCGTGTCGCCGGTCGCGGCCGGGACCATCGCCGGACTGGGGTCGCTCGGCTACGAGATGGCCGTCGATGCCGTCGCCGCGCTGCTCGAGCCGTGACCACCACCTCGTGGCCTGCGCCGAACCTGCCGGCCATGGAGCGCAGCGCCCGGTTCGATCGTGTGCGCCGGGAGATCTCCCGACACCGGGCCGATGCCCTGCTGGTCACCAAGCTGGTCAACCTCCGGTGGTTGACGGGTTTCAGTGGTTCTGCCGGAATGTTGCTGATCCTGCCCCGCCGATCGGTGCTGATCACCGACGGTCGCTACCGCGAGTCCGCTTCTGCCGAGCTCGCAGATGCGCGAGTGGACGCGGAGCTCGCGGTCACCAGCGCACCGGGGGAGGTGCTCTCGGAGCTGACCCGCGAGGAGGAGCTCGGCTGTGTCGCGGCCGAGGCCGACGACCTCTCCTGGGCGAGCGCCCAGGTTGCCGACGCCAGCTGGTTCCCCGATGCCGAACTGGTGCCGACGACCGGGTTGATCGAGTCGCTGCGCGAGGTGAAGGAGTCGGCCGAGATCGCCCGCGCCGAAGCGGCTGCGGGCATCGCCGACGCAGCACTGGCCGAGGTCGTTCCCATGCTTCGTGCCGGTGCGACCGAGGTCGAGGTCGCGGTCGCCCTCGAGTCCGCCATGCGACGTCTCGGCGCCGAGGAGCCGGCGTTCGACACCATCGTGGCGTCAGGACCCAACTCGGCGGTACCCCATCACCGCCCCACCGGCCGGGTGATCGAACAGGGTGATCTCGTGGTCATCGACATGGGGGCCACCGTCGACGGCTACCGATCCGACATGACCCGCACCTTCGTGATCGGCGAGCCCTCCGACACCGCCGGGCGCCTGCTCGAGGTGGTGGCCGCGGCCCAGGCCGCCGGGGTGGAGGAGGTGGTCGCCGGCAGGCCGTGTCGTGACGTCGACGCCGCCGCTCGGAGGGTGGTCGCCGAGGCCGGGTGGGCCGAGGCGTTCGTACATCCCACCGGTCATGGGGTGGGCCTCGAGATCCACGAGCGCCTTCGTCTCGCCGCGACCTCCGATGATACGCTCGCCGTCGGCCACGTGGTGACCGTCGAACCCGGGGTCTACCTGCCAGGGTTCGGTGGGGTCCGCATCGAGGACACCGTCGAGGTCACCGGCACCGGCTGTCGTCGTCTCACCCGTTCGTCCCACCACACCGTCCTCGGTTGAGTCCGACCCCCTCATCTGTCCGCCCATCTGTCCGCCCGCGCGAGGAAGCACCAGCATGCCCGCAGTCTCGACCAACGACCTGAAGAACGGGATGACCCTTGCCATCGACGGCGATCTGTTGAACGTCGTCGAGTTCCAGCACGTCAAGCCCGGCAAGGGCGGTGCCTTCGTCCGAACGAAGCTCAAGAACGCCCGCACCGGCGCCATCGTCGATCGCACCTTCCGTGCCGACGAGAAGCTCGAGCGGGCCATGATCGACAAGCGCGAGATGCAGTACCTCTACCACGACGGCACCGACTACATCTTCATGGACAGCGAGACCTACGACCAGCTCCACGTGCCTGCCGAGACCCTCGGCGACGCGGCGGGCTATCTGGTCGAGAGCGACACGGCCGTGCTCCAGATGTTCGGCACCGAGATCGTCGGGGTCGAGCTGCCCGCGGCGGTCGAGCTCACCGTGGCCGAGACCGAGCCGGGCATGCAGGGCGATCGGGTCTCGGGTGCCCGCAAGCCGGCGACCCTCCAGACGGGTCTGGTCGTGCAGGTGCCACTGTTCGTCAACGTGGGTGATCGGCTCAAGATCGACACCCGCTCGGGCGAGTACATCACCCGCGCGTGAGCGCCAGCCGCCGCGAGGCCCGCGAACGGGCCCTCGGGCTCCTCTACGAAGCCGAGGCACGCGACGTCGCCCCGGCGGCGGTGCTCGAATCGCTTCCGGTGCCTCCCGATCCCTACGCCGTCGACCTCGTCGTCGGGGTGGGCGACGACCAGGAGACCATCGACGAGCTCATCGGGCGCTTCGCCAAGGACTGGAAGCTCGAACGCATGCCTGCGATCGACCGGGCGGTGCTGCGGATGGCGATCCACGAGCTGATGTCGTGCCACGAGGTGCCGACCGGTGTCGCCATCTCCGAAGCGGTCGATCTCGCCACCCAGTACTCCACCGACGAATCGGGCCGGTTCGTCAACGGCATGCTGTCGCGCATCGCCGCCGAGGTCCGTCCCGACCCCTGACCGTGCCTGCTATGATCTCGCTCTGACCGTGAAGCGGGTCCCGTGAGGCCCGAACGGACAGGAAGGCACGCACTTGGCTCGACGTGAACGACCACACACGCCCCCGCGCGGGGGCGTTTTTCTTGCCCGCAGCCAGGTCCTCGACGCCGACGACATCCGGCGGGCGCTGCGCCGCATGGCCCATGAGGTGATCGAGCGCAACCACGGGCTCGAACACGTGGTGGTGATCGGGCTCCAGACCGGCGGGGTCCCCCTGGCCGGGGCGCTGGCCGAGGCTCTCGCCGCCATCGAAGGTCGTCAGGTCCCAACCGGCTCGCTCGACGTGGCCTTCCACCGTGACGACATCGGGCTGCGGCCGATCATGCCCGAGGCGGTCACCGAGATCCCGGTCGACCTCACCGGGCGAGTGGTCGTCCTTGTCGACGACGTGCTGTTCACCGGGCGCACCGTGCGGGCTGGTCTCGACGCGCTCGCCAACTTCGGGCGGCCGCAGGCCATCCAGCTGGCGGTGATGGTCGACCGTGGCCACCGCGAGCTGCCCATCCGTCCCGACTTCGTGGGGAAGAACCTGCCCACCCGTCGCGACGAGGTGGTCGATGTGACCCTCGATGGCGTGCGCCTGGGCGAGCTCGGCGACCCACCAACGGGGGAGGGGGACAGGTGAAGCACCTCCTGTCGATCCGCGATCTCGGAGCCGACGGCATCGCCGAGGTTCACGACCTCACCGACAGCTTCGTCGAGGTCAGCTCCCGGGCCATCCCCAAGGTCCCGGCGCTGCGGGGCCGAACGGTGGCGTGGCTGTTCTACGAGGACTCCACACGCACCCGCACCTCCTTCGAGGCCGCCGCCCGCCGACTGTCGGCCGACACGGTGAACTTCAGCGTCGGGTCGTCGTCGGTGAACAAGGGCGAATCGCTGCGCGACACCGCCCTCACCATCCAGGCCATGGGCGTCGATGCCATCGTGGTGCGCCACGCCTCGGCGGGGGTGCCGTGGCAGCTCACCCGCTGGCTCGACGCCTCGGTCGTCAACGCGGGCGACGGGTGGCACGAACACCCGACACAGGCACTGCTCGACACCTACACGCTGCGCGAGCGGCTGGGAGGCCTCGATGGCCGGCGCATCGCCATCATCGGCGACATCAAGCACTCGCGGGTGGCGGGCAGCAACGTGCACGCGTTCACCGCCATGGGTGCCGAGGTGGTGCTGGTGGCACCGCCAACGTTGCTACCGGCGAACCTCGATGCCTGGCCGGTCGAGGTGAGCCACGACCTCGATGCCGTGTTGCCCACCGTCGATGTCGCCTACACCCTGCGGATGCAACTCGAACGCCAGCGCGCCGCGCCGGTGCCGAGCCTCCGCGAGTTCACCCACCGCTACGGGCTCAGCGCCGAGCGGGCCGCGCGGCTGCCCGAGCACGCGTTGGTGATGCACCCCGGACCCATGAACCGGGGTGTCGAGATCGCCGCCGAGGTGGCCGACGGGCCCCGGTCGGTGATCCTCGACCAGGTCCGGAACGGGGTGGCGGTGCGCATGGCGGTGCTGTTCTTGTTGTTGGGGTCGGGACGTCCCGACGAACGAGTGGAGGGGACGGTGGCCGCACGTGGCTGAACTGGTCATCAGGGGCGGGACGATCATCGACCCGAACGGCAGTCACGAGACCGACGTGGCCATCGCCGACGGTCGGGTGGTCGAGCTCGGAACGGATCTCGATGGCGACCGGATCCTCGACGCGTCGGGCTGCATCGTCAGTCCCGGCTTCGTCGACCTCCACACCCATCTTCGCCAGCCCGGCCGCGAAGAGGCCGAGACCATCGGGAGTGGGGCCAGGGCGGCCGCCCGGGGCGGCTTCACCGCCGTGGTCGCCATGCCGAACACCACGCCGGCCATGGACTCGGCCTCGGTGGTGGCCGAGGTCCTCGAGCTCGGCAACGGCGTCTCCTGCGAGATCCTGGCGTCGGGTGCCATCACCGTGGGGCGCGAGGGCGAACAGCTGTCGCCCATGGGCGAGCTGGCCGATCTGGGGGTGAACATCTTCACCGACGACGGAACCGGGGTGCAGGACGACGCGGTCATGCGGCGCGCCATGGAGTACGCCCGCGGGCTGGGGGTGACCCTGGCCCAGCACTGTGAGGTGACCAGCCTGTCGGCCGGGACCTGCATGCACGAGGGCGAGTGGTCGACCCGTCTCGGGTTGCCGGGCCAGCCCGCAGAGGCCGAAGAGCTGATGGTGTCCCGCGACATCGCCCTGTCGGGCCTCACGGGTGCACGGATCCACTTCCAGCACCTCTCCACCGGTGGTTCGGTCGAGCTGGTGCGGGCAGCCAAGGCCCAGGGCCTCCCCGTCACCGCGGAGGCCGCCACCCACCACTTCACCCTCACCGACGCGTGCGTCGGGTCCTACGACCCGGTGTTCAAGGTCCACCCGCCCCTGCGCAGCAGTGCCGACGTGGCTGCAGTGCGCGCCGGGCTCGTCGACGGCACCATCGACGCCATCGCCACCGACCACGCGCCCCACACCAGCCAGGACAAGGAACGACCCTTCGACGCCGCGCCGCCGGGCATGCTGGGGCTCGAGACGGCCCTGGCGCTGGCCATCACCGAGCTCGGTGATCAGCTCGACCTCGACCACATCGTCGCACTGCTCTCGTGGCGCCCCGCTGTCATCGCCGGCGCCGCCGACCGCCACGGTCGTCCCGTCGCTCCGGGCGAGCCGGCCAACCTGGCCGTGTTCGACCCGACCGCCACCTGGACCGTCGACCCCGCCGACACCGCCAGCCGAAGCCGCAACACCCCCTATGCCGGTCGCACCCTCACCGGCCGAGTCCGCCACACCCTCTTGTGGGGCCAACCCACCGTGATCGATGGAGCAACCACCCGATGACCATACGCCCTGCACTGCTGGTCCTCGCCGACGGCACCACCTTCGAAGGTGAGGCCATCGGCGCCGAACCACCCGGTGGGATCGCCACCGGTGAGGTCGTGTTCAACACCGTGCTCACCGGCTACCAGGAGGTCATCACCGACCCGTCCTATGCCGGTCAGATCATCACCTTCACCTATCCCCACATCGGCAACTACGGCACCAACGCGGGCGACGACGAAGCCGCCCATCCCGCCTGCCGGGGCGTCGTGGTGCGCGAGATGGCGCGCCGGCACAGCAACTGGCGGGCCACCGACGGCCTCGACTCGTTCCTGCGCCGACACGGTGTGGCCGGGATCGGTGGGGTGGACACGCGACGCCTCACCCGCCACATCCGCGAGGCAGGGTCGATGCCCGCCGCCTTCGGTACCGCCGACCACTCGGCGCTGGTCGCGGCCGCGGCGACCGAGCCGGGCACCGAGGGCATCGATCTCGTCGACACGGTCAGCACCGGCGAGGCCTACACCGTCGGCCACGGGCCGAAGCGCATCGTCGCCTACGACTACGGCATCAAGTCGACCATCCTGCGCCATCTGGGCGAGCTCGGGGTGGTCGAGGTGGTGCCGGCCTCGACCCCGGCGGCGGCGGTGCTCGAGCGCCGGCCCGACGGCGTGTTCCTCTCCAACGGGCCCGGCGACCCTGCCGCGGTCTCCTACGCCGTCGACGCGGTCCGTGACCTGCTGGGCCAGGTACCGGTGTTCGGCATCTGCCTCGGCCACCAGCTCATGGCGGTGGCCCTCGGGGGCAGCACCCACAAGCTGGCGTTCGGTCACCACGGTGGCAACCACCCGGTGCGACACCTCCACAGCGGCGCAGTGGAGATCACCAGCCAGAACCACAACTACGCGGTCACCGAGGGCAGCCTCGACTCGGCCGAGGTCACCCACGTCAATCTCAACGACGGGGTCATCGAAGGCATCCGCAGCACCGAGGTTCCGGCGTTCAGCGTCCAGTACCACCCCGAAGCCGGTCCCGGGCCCCACGACTCGCGCTATCTGTTCACGCTGTTCGACCGGCTCATGGAGGGCAAAGACCTCGCCGCGCTGAAGGGAGCGAACTGATGCCCCGTCGCGACGATCTGTCGTCGATCCTGCTCATCGGCTCGGGGCCGATCATCATCGGCCAGGCCTGCGAGTTCGACTACTCGGGTACCCAGGCCTGCCGGGTGCTGCGCGAGGAGGGGTACCGGGTGATCCTGGCCAACTCCAACCCGGCCACGATCATGACCGACCCCGACTTCGCCGACGCCACCTACGTCGAACCGCTCGACATCGAGGTGCTGACCGCGATCATCGAGAAGGAGCGGCCCGACGCGCTGCTGCCCACCCTTGGCGGCCAGACCGCGCTCAACTTGTCGATGGAGCTGGTCGAGGCCGGGGTGCTCGACCAGTACGGGGTCGAGCTGATCGGCGCCAACGCCGAGGCCATCGCCACCGCCGAGGATCGCCAGCAGTTCAAGGTGGCGATGGCCGAGATCGGCATCGATGCCCCGTCGTCGGCCATCGCCCACACCATCGAGGGCGCGCTCGACGTCGTCGAGGAGATCGGGCTGCCGGTGGTCATCCGACCGGCCTACATCCTCGGTGGCCGCGGCACCGGCATCGCCTCGACCCCCGAGGAGTTCGAGCGGATGGCCCGGTTCGGGCTCTCGGCCAGCCCGATCAGCGAGATCCTCATCGAGGAGTCCATCGCGGGCTGGAAGGAGTTCGAGCTCGAGGTGATGCGTGACCACGCCGACAACTGCGTGATCATCTGCTCGATCGAGAACGTCGACCCGATGGGTGTCCACACCGGCGACTCGATCACCGTCGCCCCGGCCCAGACCCTGTCCGACGTCGAGTACCAGCTCATGCGCGACGCCGCCTTCGCCTGCATCCGCCGGGTGGGGGTCGAGACCGGCGGCTCCAACGTGCAGTTCGCCCTGCACCCCGAGACCGGCCGCATGGTCATCATCGAGATGAACCCCCGTGTCAGTCGGTCCTCCGCGCTCGCGTCGAAGGCCACCGGGTTCCCGATCGCCAAGATCGCCACCCGCCTGGCCGTCGGCTACCGGCTCGACGAGATCGACAACGACATCACCCAGAAGACCCCGGCCAGCTTCGAGCCGACGATCGACTACGTGGTCACCAAGATCCCGCGCTGGGCGTTCGAGAAGTTCCCGGGAACCACCGGGGTGCTGGGCACCTCGATGCAGTCGGTCGGCGAGGTCATGGCGATCGGTCGTACCTTCCCCGAATCGCTGCAGAAGGCGCTGCGGTCGCTCGAACAGGGACGCTACGGGCTCAACTGCGATCCCGGTGAAGCCGACCTCGACCGCTTCGACGACGACGAGCTGCTCGCCCGGGCTGGCATCGGCACCCCCGACCGTCCGTTCCAGCTCGAAGCGGCGTTGCGGCGGGGGCTGTCGGTCGACGCGGTCGCCGAGGCCACCAAGGTCGACCCCTGGTTCCTCGATCAGATGTCGATGGTGGTCGAGGAGCGCGCCCATCTCGCCGGGGTGGGGATCGACGCCATGACCACCGCCACGTGGCGCCGGGCCAAGCGTCTGGGGTTCGCCGACGCTCAGATGGGATGGTTGTGGGACGTCTCCGAGGACGAGGTCCGCCGGCGGCGCCTCGATGCCGGCGTGCGGGCCACGTTCAAGACCGTCGACACCTGCGGTGCCGAGTTCGAGGCGCAGACGCCCTACCACTACTCCACCTACGAGGACGAGGACGAGGTCCGCCCGAGCGACCGCCCCAAGGTGTTGATCCTCGGCTCCGGCCCCAATCGGATCGGTCAGGGGATCGAGTTCGACTACTGCTGCGTCCACGCCAGCTTCGCCCTGCGCGACGCCGGCTACGAGACGATCATGCTCAACTGCAACCCCGAGACGGTCTCCACCGACTACGACACCAGCGACCGGCTCTACTTCGAGCCCCTCACCCAGGAAGACGTCCAGAACGTCATCGATGCCGAAGCGCCCGTCGCGGTGATCGTGGCGCTCGGAGGCCAGACCCCGCTCAAGCTGGCCGGGTTGCTCGACCGTGCGCTCATCGCGGGCACCAGCCCCGACTCGATCGACCTGGCCGAGGACCGCGACAAGTGGAACGCGCTGTGCGCCCGCCTCGAGATCCCCCAGCCCGCCGGGGGCACCGCCACCGATCTCGACGGAGCACTGGCGATCAGCGAGCGCGTGGGCTACCCGGTGCTGGTGCGGCCCTCCTATGTGCTCGGCGGGCGCGCCATGGAGATCGTCTACGACGACGAGAGCCTCACCCGGGCGATGGCCGAGCTGGCCGGTTTCGGCACCCTCGGCCGCGAGGGTGGCCTGTCGGCCAGCCGTCCCGTGCTGGTCGACCGCTTCCTCGAGGACGCCACCGAGGTCGACGTCGACGCCCTGCGCGACGTCACCGGCGAGGTCCACATCGGCGGGGTGATGGAGCACGTCGAGGAAGCCGGCGTGCACTCCGGCGACAGCGCCTGCTCACTGCCGCCCACCACGCTGTCCGGCGAGACGATCGCGGTGATCGAGTCCTACACCGCGGCGTTGGCCGAGGCGCTCGACGTCCGCGGCCTGATCAACGTGCAGTTCGCGGTGAAGGCGAACCAGGTGTTCATCATCGAGGCCAACCCCAGGGCCTCGCGCACCGTGCCGTTCGTGGCCAAGGCCACCGGTGTGCCCCTCGCCAAGGTCGCGGCCAGGATCATGCTCGGCGCCACCCTGGCCGAGCTGCGCGACGAGGGGATCCTGCGGCCGCGGGCGGTGGGGGACCACATCTCGGTCAAGGAGGCGGTCCTGCCGTTCAACCGGTTCCCCGAGGCCGACGCGGTGCTCGGCCCCGAGATGCGATCCACCGGAGAGGTCATGGGAATCGACCTCACGGTCGGACTCGCCTTCGCCAAGTCCCAGCTGGCCGCCGGCCTCCGGCTGCCCACCGAGGGCACCGTCTTCTTGTCCCTCGCCGACCGCGACAAGGCGGTGGGGGTCGAGGCGGCCCGCCGGTTCGACGCGATCGGGTTCCGGCTCGTCGCCACCAGTGGGACCGCCGCCCACCTCGCCGAAGCGGGGATCCCCGTCGACACCGTCGTGGCCAAGATCGGCGAGGACGGCACCAACGCGGTCGATCTGATCGCCAGCGGCGAGATCGACCTGGTCGTCAACAGTCCCCGTGGTCGGGGCCCGCGTGCCGACGGTGCCCACATCCGACAGGCGGCCGGGGTGCACAATGTCGCGCTGCTCACCACCGCCAAGGCGGCGCTGGCCGCAGCGACCGGCATCGCCGACATGATGGCTCATCCCCTGCGGGTCCGGAGCCTGCAGGAGTACCACCGCGGCGTGGCGGCGTCGGAGCTGGGGGCCACCAGATGACCCGACACCGGCGCGGTCCTCGCGACTCGGTCGACCTGTCGGTCGAGGTGGGCTCGGTGCGGCTTCCCAATCCCGTGATGACCGCATCGGGGACCGCGGGTCACGGCGCCGAGCTCGGCGCCTATGTCGATCTGGCCGGCCTCGGCGCGGTCGTGGTCAAGTCGTTGTCGGCCGAGCCCTGGCCCGGGAACCCGCCACTGCGTGTTCATCACACTCCTGCGGGGATGATCAACTCGGTGGGTCTGCAGGGTCCCGGGGTGGAAGCGTGGCTGGCCGAGGATCTACCGCCGCTGATCGACGCCGGTGCCCGGGTGGTGGTCAGCATCTGGGGCCGCACCGTCGACGAGTACCGTGCCGCGGCCGAAGCCGTCGCGGCCGCGCCCCCCGAGGTGGTGGCCGTGGAGGTCAACCTGTCGTGTCCCAACCTGTCCGGTCACGGCATCTTCGCCCAGTCGGCCGCCGACAGCGCCGCGGTCATCGAGGCCGCGGCGGTGTGCGGACGTCCGCGGTGGGCGAAGCTGACCGCTCTGGTCACCGATCTGCCGGCGATCGCCGGGGCGGTGCTCGATGCCGGCGCCGAGGCGCTCACCCTGATCAACACCGTTCCCGGACTGGTGATCGATCTCGAGGATCGCCGGCCGGTCCTCGGGGGAGGTCCCGGGGGCGTGTCGGGTCCCGCCATCCATCCGGTGGCGGTCAAGGCCGTCAGCGACTGCCGCGTCGCCCACCCCCACGCCTCGATCATCGGTGTCGGCGGCATCGCCACCGGTGCCGACGCGGTCGAGATGGTGATGGCGGGCGCGGACGCGGTCCAGGTCGGCACCGCCACCTTCGCCGATCCCCGGTCTGTCGCCAAGGTCCTCCACCAGCTCGAGAACTGGTGTGTCGACCACGGCATCACCCGAGTCGCCGACCTGACAGGAGCAGTCCATGACCGATGATCCCACGAGCTCCACCTCGGCCACCGAGGTCGACCTCGACGACTTCGACGACCCCGGTCCCTGGGATCACCTCGCGCTCGTCCTCGACGTCGACGACCACGTGGCCGCCATGCGCCTCGCCGGGCAGCTCCGTCCGTTCTTCCGGGTCGCCAAGGTCGGCCTCGAGCTCTACAGCGCCGTCGGACCCGAAGTGGTCACCGGGCTGATGAACCTCGGCTACGACGTGTTCTGCGACTTGAAGCTCCACGACATCCCCACCACGGTCAACCGGGCCTCCCGGGTGATCGGCGCGCTCGGTGCGAGCTACCTCAACGTCCACACCTCGGCCGGAGTCGACGTGGTGCGCGCCGGGGTGGAGGGGTTCGCCGATGGGGCCGAGCGGGCGGGCCTCCCGGAACCGATGATGCTCGGCGTCACCGTGCTGACCAGCGACCAGGACTCATCCGAATCGGTCCTGCGCCACCGGCTCGACGTCGCCGTCGAAGCCGGGTGTGGGGGAGTGGTCTGTGGCGCTCCCGACCTGGCCACGGTTCGCGAGGTCGGACCGAGCCTGTTCACCGTCGTCCCCGGTATCCGACCCGAAGGGGCCGACCACCACGACCAGATTCGAGTCGCGACCCCGCGTGCCGCGCTCGACGCCGGGGCCGACCTCTTGATCATCGGCCGCGCGGTCACCCAAGCCGATGATCCCGAGGCCGCCGCCGTCGACATCGTCGAGAGCCTCTCCTGAACCGTGCCCCGAACCCGTCCGCGGGCGCTACTGTCGGAACATGACCCAGCCCCCTCAGCTCACCGACGAGCAACGCCAGGCCGCGCTGGCCAAGGCTGCCGAAGTGCGTCGCGAGCGCGCCGAGGTCAAGGAGCGTCTCAAGATGGGCTCCATCAGCCTCGCCGAGCTGCTCGACACCGCCGGCACCAACGACACCATCGCCAAGATGAAGGTCCTCGCCGTGCTCGAATCACTGCCTGGTGTCGGCAAGGTCAAGGCCCGCCGCACCATGGAGCGCATCGGCATCAGCGAGACCCGGCGGGTGCGGGGGCTCGGCGACCAGCAGCGCAAGGCCCTCATCGAGGCCTTCCCCTCGCCCTACCGGTAGGTGCCACCATCATCGTGATCGTCGCCGGCCCCGGCGGGGTGGGCAAAGGAACCGTGGTGCGCGAGCTCGTCGAGCGCGACCCCAAGCTCTGGTTGAGCCGTTCGTGGACCACCCGCGACCGCCGCCCGGGCGAAGCCGAGGATGCCTACCACTTCGTCTCCCGCGAGCAGTTCGAGGCGCGCGTCGCCGCCGACGGGTTCCTCGAATGGGCCGACTTCCTCGGTCAGCTGATGGGCACCCCCACGCCCGACGGCCTCCCCGAGGGCGTCGACCTGGTGCTCGAGATCGATGTCCAGGGGGCCGAGCAGGTCCTGTCCCGCGACCCGGATTCGCTGTTCGTCTTCATGGACGCACCGTCGCGCGAGGAGCAGGCGGCACGGCTGCGGGTGCGTGGCGACTCCGAGGAACAGGTCGCCAGGCGATTGGCCAACGCCGATACCGAACGTGCACGCGGAGAAGCCCTGGGTGCCACGGTGGTGGTCAACGACCAGGTCGAGAAAACCGTCGCCGAGCTCGAGGCACTCATCGCCGAGGCCAGGGACCGACGAGCGAGCTGAGGCGATGCTGGGGTGGCAGCACCTCCCGCTGCTAGTCTTGTTGGTCGGCCTCGCCCACCTCTGGAGCACCCATGACCCAGTTCAACGACTCGATGATGAACCCCTCGCTCGAGGACCTGCTCGAGCGCACCGGATCCAAGTTCGACCTGGTCACCCTCGCTTCGCTCCGAGCCCGCCAGATCAACAGCTACTTCGGCCAGCTCGGCGACGCCGGTGGCCCCGCCATCCCACCGCAGGTGGCCTCCACCGCTCGCAAGCCGCTGTCGATCGCCTTCGAGGAGATCGCAGCCGACAAGATCGTGGCGCGGCGCACCGACACGCCGGACGCGTCCGATGAGTCCGCTGCCGACACCGACAGCCCGACCGAGTAGCCCACCGTCGTGATCGACGGTCGCCGCATCGTCCTCGGTGTCACCGGCGGCATCGCCGCGTACAAGGCGGTCGAGGTCTGCCGGAGGTTGGTCGACGCGGGCGCGCACGTCAGCCCCGTCCTCACCAACGGGGCGCTCCACTTCGTCGGTGAGACCACCTTCTCGGCATTGGCGTCGGAACCGGTGCAGCGGTCGCTGTGGAACGAAGCCAGCCCCATCCCCCACACCCGGCTCGGTCAGGGTGCCGACCTCGTCCTGATCTGTCCCGCCACCGCGAAGGTCATCTCCGACCTGCGCACGGGTCGGTCCCACGACCTGCTCACCGCCACGTCACTGGCCACCCGTGCCCCCGTCGTCATCTGCCCGGCCATGCACACCGAGATGTGGGAACACCCCGCAGTGCAGGAGAACCTCTCGGTGCTCGCCGAGCGGGGGGTGTACATCGTCGCCCCCGAATCGGGCCGCCTCGCCGGGGGCGATGTCGGTGCCGGACGCCTGGCCGACCCCGCCGCCGTCGTCGCCGCGGTCGAACGGGTGCTCGGGCCCGGCGACCTCACCGGCACCAAGGTCGTGGTCACCGCCGGCGGCACCCGCGAGGCCATCGACCCGGTGCGCTTCATCGGCAACCGGTCCTCGGGCAAGCAGGGCTTCGCCCTCGCGGCCGAGGCCAGGTCACGAGGCGCCGAGGTCGTGCTCGTGACCAGCGTCGCGCCGCCACCGAACCTGGGCGTCGAGGTCGTCACCGTCGAATCCGCCGCTCAGATGCTCGATGCGGTCAGGGCCCACGCGGCGTCGGCGGGCATCGTCGTGATGGCGGCCGCCGTCGCCGACTTCCGACCCGTCGAGGTGGCCGACACCAAGCTCAAGAAGCACGACGGTGCACCCCGGATCGTCCTCGAGCCCACCGTCGACATCCTGGCCGAGCTCGGGCGAGACAAGCCGTCGGGACAGATCCTGGTGGGATTCGCCGCCGAGACCGACGACGTCGTCGCCAACGCCCGCGACAAGCTGACCCGCAAGAACGCCGACGTCATCGTCGCCAACGACGTCTCGGCCCCCCAGGTGGGGTTCGAGCACGACACCAACGCCGTCATGATCATCGGCACCGACGGAATGGACCACACTGTTGGTCTCACCGACAAGCGTTCGGTGGCCAGAGCGGTCATCGACGCGGTCGTGGCACGGCACTCGCCCGTTCCCACGACCTGAACCCATCCCTGTCCACCTATCCAGGAGCACAATGAGCCGTTTCACCTTCACGTCCGAGTCCGTGACCGAGGGCCACCCCGACAAGATGGCCGACCAGATCTCTGACTCCATCCTCGATGCCCTGCTCGAGCAGGATCCTCAGAGCCGGGTCGCATGCGAGACGCTGGTCACCACCGGGTTGGCGATCGTGGCCGGAGAGATCACGACCGAGGCCTACGTCGACATCCCGAGCGTGGTGCGTCGCACCATCAACGAGATCGGGTACAACCGCGAGTCGTACGGCTTCGACGGGAACACCTGCGGGGTGATGGTCACCATCGACGAGCAGTCGCCCGACATCGCCCAGGGTGTCGACGCGTCGGAGGAGGTGCGCTCGGGCGGCTCCGGCGAGGAAGCCCTGATGCAACAGGGTGCGGGCGACCAGGGGATGATGTTCGGCTACGCCTCGAACGAGACCGACGCGCTGATGCCCCTGCCGATCCACCTCGCGCACCGCATGGCCGAGCGCTTGTCCGAGGTGCGCAAGGCGGGCACCGTTCCCTACCTGCGCCCCGACGGCAAGACCCAGGTCAGCTTCGACTACGAAGACGGCAAGCCGGTCCGCTTGCGCACCGTGTTGGTGTCCACCCAGCACGACGAGGGCATCGATCGCGACTCGATGATCCGTCCCGACCTGATCGAACAGGTCATCCGTCCGGTCATCCCCGAGCGCTACGCCGACGACGACTACGAGGTCTATGTCAACCCCACAGGCCGCTTCGTGATCGGCGGCCCGGTCGGCGACGCCGGGCTCACCGGGCGCAAGATCATCGTCGACACCTACGGCGGCATGGGTCGCCACGGAGGTGGCGCCTTCTCCGGAAAGGACCCGTCCAAGGTCGACCGCTCGGCCACCTACGCCGCCCGGTGGGTGGCCAAGAACCTCGTGGCTGCCGGCGCGGCCGAGCGCTGTGAGGTCCAGGTGGCCTATGCGATCGGCGTGGCTCGTCCGATCTCTGTCATGGTCTCCACCTTCGGCACCGGACGGGTGGAGGAGGCCGAGATCGAGCGGGCGGTCAGCGAGGTGTTCGACCTGCGTCCCGCGGCCATCGTCAAGGAACTCGATCTGCGCCGCCCCATCTACCGGCCCACCGCCGCCTATGGGCACTTCGGCCGCCCCGACGACATGTCGTTCACCTGGGAGCGCACCGATCGGGTCGACGACCTCAAGTCCGCACTCGGGCTCTGAGCCGCTGCCAACCGCGCCGCGGGTTGTTCGGGTCCTTCCCGACGTACCCGCCATCGACCGCGAGTTCGACTACCTCGTCCCCGACTCGATCCCCGAGATCGGGATCGGCGACATGGTCCGCATCTCGTTGCACGGTCGGCGCGTGGGTGGGTGGGTCGTCGCCACCGATGTCGAGCCCCCACCAGGGGTGCGACTGCTGGCGCTCTCCAAGCGCAGCGGCGTCGGCCCGTCGGGCGAGCTGATCGAGATGGCGGCCTGGGCGGCATGGCGCTTCGCCGGTCGCCGGGCCAGCTTCTTGGCCACGGCCTCGCCTCCCACCACCGTCGCGGGGATCGAGCGGCGGCCTCGCTCGAACGACCCGGTGCCGGTGGTGGCCGACGAGATCGTCGCCGCCTTCGGCACCGGTGTGTCGGTGCTGCGCCGACCTCCCACGACCGATCCGGTCCCGGTCGCGGTCGCCGCGTGCGCTCGAGGCCAGGCGTTGGTGCTCGTGCCCACGGTCACCGGTGCCAGGCAAATGGCGTTGGCGCTGCGCCGCGCCGGGATCGAGGTGGCACTGCACCCACGCGACTGGGCGGCGGCGGCAGCGGGGGCGTCGGTGGTGGGTACGAGGGCTGCGGCGTGGGCGCCTGCTCCGGATCTCGCGGCGGTGGTGGTGTTCGACGAGCACGACGAGGCGTGGCAAGAGCAACGGGCCCCCACCTGGCACGCGCGCGAGGTCGCGGTCGAACGGGCTCGTCGCGCCGGAGCTCCGTGCGTGCTGGTGTCGGCCACGCCGTCACTCGAGGCGCTGACCGTCGGGTCGCTCTCGGCGCCGACGCGTGCGGGCGAGCGGGCGGGATGGCCGCTGTTCGATGTGATCGACCGCAGACAGGACGACCCGATGAGAGGCGGACTGTGGTCCGAGCGCCTCACGCCCATGCTGCGGTCGGCCGAGCGCGCGGTGTGCGTGTTGAACCGAACCGGACGCTCGCGCCTGATGGCGTGCGGCCGGTGCGGCGACGTCAGCCGGTGTGAGCACTGCGACGGAGCCATGGTCCAGGCCGACGGTGATCGGCTGCAATGCCGACGTTGCGGCGGTGAGCGCCCGGTGATCTGCCAGGCGTGCGGTGCGACGAACCTGCGCAACATCAGAGCGGGCGTCACCAGGGCGCGCGAGGAGCTCGAGGCGCTGGTGGGCGAACCGGTGGTCGAGGTGACGGGTGCGTCCGACACCGAGATCGCCGATGCGCGCGTCTACATCGGCACAGAAGCGGTGCTTCACCGCGTCGGTGGGGCCTCGCTGGTGGCGTTCCTCGACATCGACCAGGAGCTGCTGGCGCCCCGATACCGTGCCGGCGAGGAGGCGCTGGCGCTGCTGGCGAGGGCCGCCCGGCTGGTGGGGCCCCGTTCCGGTGGTGGTCGTGTCGCCGTGCAGACCCGGGTGCCCCGCCACGACGTGCTCCAAGCGGCGCTGACGGCCGATCCCGCACGGTTCTCCGCGGCCGAGGCTGCACGCCGTGCGACGTTGCACATGCCTCCGGAGACAGCGATCGCCGAGGTGTCGGGCCAGTCGGCCGCCGCCTTCGTGGCCGAGCTCGGCTCGCCGGCCGGGGTCGAGGTGCTCGGGCCCTCCGACGGGCGCTACCTGCTGCGGGCACCCGACCACGACACGCTCTGCGATGCGGTGGCATCGACACCGCGGCCATCGGGCCGGCTGCGGATCGCCATGGATCCGGTCCGGGTGTGACGAGGATCCGAACCTGAACCTGGCCGGTCCGAACGCTTCGGGGTCAGGCGCGGTCGAACGCCTCGCGTGCGTCGACCACCACCGGCGGCCGGTCCCAGTACGGAGGCGGGTCGAGCGGGTCGAGCTCGATCGGTACCCACTCGGTCCAGGTGCCGTCGAAGGGCCCGACACCCTTGCGGGCAGCGGTCTGCAGGTCGTCGCGGAGCGCTTCGACGCGGCGCACCTCGCCCGGCGAGAACAGCCGCTGCTCGCTCGCCCAGTTCCAGTGGTCGGTGTCCTTCCAGAAGGTGTTGCCGTCCGGCAACACGATGAGGTCGAGCCACAGGTCGAGCGTGTCGATCACCAGCCCGTCGGGGTGGCGGCTGATCGGGCGCTCGAAGTTCAGGTACCAGCAGAGGAACTCGCCGGATTCGGGGGCGAACAGGTGCATGACGTTGAAGTAGCGGTCCGGGCGGTGACGGCACACGCCCACGAACTGCGCCCCGGAGGAGGCCTCGAGCGTCCACTCGCCCGACCGGAAGCTCTCCCGGACATGGTGCATGTCGTGACTGTTCCGGGGTAGGTGACACGTGCTTCCCGGGATGCTGAGGGTGACCAGCTCGTCGGGGCCGTCGTCGAGGAGCAACTGGGGTTGCGCCGACCAGATCCGTCCCTGGTGGATGCTCCGCTTCACGATGATGTGGAGTTCCTCGCCGCTCACCACGTGTACTCCCGCCCCCTGTCGTCTCGACCGCTGCGTTCCACAGACTGACAGATCCAACCCCGTGAGTCGGTGATCCCGGTCCCCGTGCCCGGTTGCCGCCGCCTGCGTGCCATCTGTCACCCTTCGACCACTCGGGGTGACATCTTGAGCCTCGGTGAGGTGGCCTCAGTCCCGATGGCCGACCCTGGGAGCGACGTCGAGGAGGCGGTACCCCATCCGCGATCGACGGCGTGTCACCTCGAACCCGGCCTCGGACAACCATCGGGCGAGTGAGTCGGCCCCGAGGTGGCGGCTCACCACGAGGTGAGCTCCGCCCTGCGGGTGCATCCGCGCCAACCACGAGGACAGCATGTCGTGGACGGCCTGCTTCCCGATGCGGATCGGAGGGTTGGACCAGATCTGTCCGAACACCAGGTCGGGGTCGACATCGTCGGGGGAGGCGACCAGCACCCGGTCGGCGACTCCTTGGAGCTCGGCGTTGCGCCGGCACAGGTCCCTGGCCCGCTGGTTGACATCGACCGCCCAGACCGTCGCGTCCGGACAACGGTGGGCGAGGGTGATGGCGATCGGGCCGTACCCGCACCCCAGATCGAGCAGGGGGCCGTGACCGGCATCGGGCTCGGGTCCTTCGAGCAGCAACAGCTTGGTGCCCGGATCGACACGATCGGCGGAGAACACCCCCGAGTCGGTCTGCAGGTGACACGACAGGTCAGGCAGCACCAGCGCCACCTCCCGGATCCGGGAGCGGGCGGTGGGGTCGGGGTCGAAGTAGTGCCCCGGGCTCATCGGTTGTCCGGCTGCAGCAGTTCCACACCGCGACGGTAGTCTTTGCCGGATGGCCCCCTTCGAGATCCGCACCTTCGGCGATCCGGTGCTGCGCCGTGTCGCCCACGAGGTCACCGACATCGACGGCCGTCTCGCCCGCCTGGTCGAGGACATGCTCACGACCATGTACGGAGCTCCCGGGCTCGGGCTCGCCGCACCCCAGATCGGTGTCGGCAAGCGGGTGTTCGTCTACGACGTCGGCGAGGGTCCCGAGGCGCTGGTCAACCCCACGATCGCCGAGTCCGACGGCGAGTGGTGCTACGAGGAGGGATGCCTCTCGGTGCCCGGCTACACCTTCGAGATCGTGCGGCCGAAGCAGGTGCACCTCACCGGGCTCGACCTCGACGGCAACGAGGTCTCGTTGGAGGCCGACGAGCTGCTCGCTCGGTTGTTCCAGCACGAGCTCGACCATCTCGACGGGATCCTCCTGCTCGAGCGCCTCGCCGACGACGAACGCACGCGCGCCCTCAGGGCGCTGCGCGAGGACACGCTGGCTGCAGCCGACGACCAGACGCGGCCCACCGGTGGGCTCGCGCTCGGCTGACCGTGGTCGTTCCTGCGCCGAACCAGCCTCGACGTCTGGTCTATCTCGGCACACCCGAGGCCGCCGTGGCGCCGCTGCAGGCCCTACACGACGCCGGCTTCGAGATCGCCCTGGTGGTCACCCGCGCCGACAAGCGCCGCGGCCGCGGATCCGGTCTGTCGCCAAGTCCGGTGAAGGTGGCAGCGAGCGAGCTGGGGATCCCTGTCACCACCGACGTCGATGCCGTGATCGACAGTGGTGCCGACCTCGGGGTCGTCGTGGCCTTCGGCCGCATCATCAAGCCCCACGTGCTCGACGCCGTCCCCATGGTCAACCTGCACTTCTCCCTGCTGCCCCGGTGGCGCGGTGCCGCCCCGGTCGAGCGGGCCATCCTCGCCGGCGACGACGTGACCGGCGTGTGCGTCATGGCGGTCGAGGAGGGGCTCGACACCGGCGGTGTCTACCGCTCGGCGGAGGTCGACATCGGCCCGGACGAGACTCTCGACGAGTTGCGCGGGCGGTTGGTAGAGCGGGGGTCGCAACTGTTGGTCGCTTCCCTGAGCGAAGACCTCGGTGATCCCGTGCCGCAGGAGGGCGAACCCACCTACGCCGACAAGATCGAGCCCTCCGAGCTCGAACTCGATTGGGGTCGTCGCGCAGTCGAGCTGCATCGGGTCGTGCGGCTGGGCGGTGCCTGGACCACCTGGCGGGGGCGTCGCCTCAAGGTCCACGTCGCCCGGTTGGTGCCCGAACACCGTGGTGAGCCGGGTTCGCTCGACGGTCGGACGGTCGCCGCCGGTGAGGGCGGGTTGGAGCTGATCGAGGTCCAGCCCGAAGGCAAACCTCGACAAGACGCCGCGGCATGGCTCAACGGCGCCCGACCGGGCCCCGACGACCGGCTGGGTCGATGACCCGGCGCCGGAGCGGCTCCCGGCAGACCATCACCAGGACCGAGCCACCCGGCGTCGTGGTGCGCCGCCTGGCCATCGAGGCGATGGTGCGCATCGAGGTCGATCGGGCGTACGCGAACCTGGCCCTGCCGCCGATGCTGGGGCGCAGCACGCTCGATGAGCGCGATCGTGGCCTGGTGACCGAACTGGTCTATGGAGCGACCCGCATGCAACGGGCCTGCGACCACCTGGCCGACCGGTTCGTCCTGCGCGATGTCGATCCGGCGGTTCGAGCGGCGCTACGGGTCGGTGTCTACCAACTGGCGTTCACCAACATCCCCGCCCACGCGGCGGTGTCGGCGACGGTGGGTGCGGTCGATGGAGCGGCCCGGGGGTTCGTCAACGCCATCCTCCGCAAGGTGGCGGGCGCCGCCATCGAGTGGCCCGACCTCGCTACCCGACTCAGCTACCCCGACTGGATCGTGGATCGGCTCTCGATCGATCTCGGTGCCGACGTGGCCCTGGCGGCGCTGGAGGCCATGAACCAGGCTCCGGCGGTGACGGTTCGATCCGACGGCTACACCCAGGATCGGGGCTCGCAGTGGGTGGTCGAGCTGGTGGGCGCCCAGCCGGGGGAGCGGGTTGGCGACCTGTGTGCCGCCCCCGGGGGGAAGGCGACCGGACTCGCGTCATCGGGGGCGTGGGTGGTGGCGTCGGACCTCACCGCCCAGCGCGCGGGGCTGATCGGTGGAAACGTCGAACGAACCGGCCACCGCGGGGTCGCGGTGGTGGTGGCCGACGCCACTGCTGCGCCCTATGCCCCGGACAGCTTCGACCGGGTGCTCGTCGATGCGCCCTGCTCGGGGCTCGGGGTGCTGCACCGCCGCCCGGATGCACGCTGGAGGATCGCCCCCGATGACGTCGAGCACCTCGCCGCCCTGCAACGTCGGATCATCGACGCGGCAGTGCCGCTGGTTCGGCCCGGGGGTGTGCTCGTGTACAGCGTGTGCACGATGACCGATGCCGAGACACTCGGCATCGACCAGCACCTGGCCCAGCATCACCCCGAGATGGAGGCGCTCGAGCCCCCAGGCGAACCGTGGGTCCCCCACGGTCGGGGAGCGCTGTTGTTGCCCCAGGCCGCCGGGACCGACGCCATGATGGTGCTGCGCCTTCGCCGGCCCCGTTGATCACCGAGGAGTCGACATGTCCGATCATCCACAACCGCTCTGTGCCAAGGTCCTCACCGTGTCCGACGGGGTGGTGGCCGGGACCCGCGAGGACAGCTCGGGTGAGGCGCTGGCGACGCGCTTGACCCAGGCGGGATGGACCGTGCTCGACCACCGAGTGGTCGCCGACGGCACCCAGAGCGTCCGTGAGGTGCTGCTGGAGATGGCGCGGGACTTCAACGGGCTCATCGCCACCACCGGCGGAACCGGGTTCGGTCCTCGCGACCTCACGCCCGAGGGCACCGCGGAGGCGATCGACCGTGAGGCTCCGGGCATCGCCGAGGCCATGCGGCTGGTCAACCCGCTCGGGCGGCTGTCCCGAGGCGTCGCCGGTACCATCGGTGAGGCGCTCGTGGTCAACGGGCCCGGGTCCACCGCGGGCGCGGTCGAGACCCTCGAAGCCGTGCTCGACGTGCTGCCCCACGCCGTCCGGCTGCTCGCAGGCGACACCGCCCACTGATCTCGCGTCTGGTCACCGTGGCGTGTCACCTGCGCCAGCGGAGGTGACCAGAGTCCGGGTGGTCTCGGTGCCCGCACCGAGGTCGAGTGTGCTGCTCGCGACCGGGCCGGGTACCGTTTGATGTGACAACTACACGACATCTCGCGGGGTTGGGTGAAACTCCCGACCGGCGGTGAGAGCCCGCGAACCCTGGCTCCGGCCAGGGCCGACCCGGTGGAACTCCGGGGCCGACGGTGACAGTCCGGATGGGAGCGAGAGCACGCAGGGCACCGGTCCCTGCCCGCTCGCGCCTGTCCGGGCGCCCGCCCGTGAGGCGAGGAGCGAGCAGCACCGGATGAGCGACGAGCGCGACACGAGCCACATGGAGCGGGCGTTGACCAATGCCGCCTCCGTGCAGGGCCTCACCGCGCCCAACCCCTGGGTCGGGTGCGTGGTCGCGCTGGCCGACGGCCGGACCGTCGACGGTGTCACCCATCCCGCCGGTGGACCCCACGCCGAGGCCCACGCGCTCGAACAGCTCGGCGGTGCGGCCCAGGGAGCGACCCTGTATGTCACCCTCGAGCCCTGCGCCCACCACGGTCGCACCCCGCCCTGCACCGACGCCATCATCGCCGCTGGGGTCGAGCGGGTGGTCGTCGCCATCGAGGATCCCGATCCCAACGTGGGTGGTCGTGGCGTCGCCGCCCTGCGTGCTGCAGGCATCGCGGTCGAGATCGGCTCGATGGCCGGTGAGGCCACCCGGCTGCTGGCGCCCTACCTCACCCACCGCAGGACCGGGCGCCCCTCTGTCGTGCTGAAGCTGGCGGCCACCCTCGATGGCCGAACCGCAGCCCCCGACGCCACCAGCCGCTGGATCACCGGGCCCGAAGCCCGTGCCGATGTCCACCGTCTCCGAGCGGCCAGCGACGCCATCCTCGTCGGTGCCGGCACCGTTCGCGACGACGACCCCGCGCTCACCGTCCGCGGCGTCGAGTCCCCGCTGCCCGGAATCGTCCACGAACCGTTGCGGGTGGTGCTGGGTCACGCCCCGCCCGACGCGCGGGTCCACCCCGCGGTCGAGATGTCGGGCGATCTGGGAGAGGTGCTCGACGAGCTCGGCCGCCGGGGTGTCCTGCAGCTGCTGGTCGAAGGCGGGCCGACGGTGGCCGGAGCCTTCCACCGGGCCGGTCTCGTCGACCACTACGTCGTCTACCTCGCACCGGCGCTCTTCGGCGGCGACGATGCCCGCCCCCTGTTCACCGGAGCCGGTGCGTCCACCATCGACGCGCTGTGGCGGGGGTCGGTGGCGGGCATCGAGCGGTTCGGCGACGACCTCCGCATCGACCTCCACCCCCTACCAGCCGACACCACCCATGGCGTCCCTGACGGGTCGGCCTCGACCCGTCTCGAAGAGGAGATCCCCACATGACCGAGCGTCGCGACCCAGTGTTCGCCGCCATCCCCGATGCCATCGCCGCGATCGGGCGGGGTGAGGTCGTCGTCGTGGTCGACGACGAGGATCGCGAGAACGAGGGCGATCTCATCATGGCCGCCGAGGCGGCCACGCCCGAGAAGGTGGCGTTCTACGTGCGCCACACCTCGGGGGTGATCTGCGTGGCCCTCACCGGCGAACGCTGCGACGCGCTCGGTCTGCCACTGATGGTCGCCGACAACACCGAGTACCAGCGCACCGCCTTCACCCACACCGTCGACTACCGGCACGGCACCACCACCGGCATCTCCGCCGGTGACCGCACGGCCACCATCCGGGCACTGGCCGACCCCACCGTGGCCTGGAGCGACTTCAACCGTCCCGGCCACCTGTTCCCGCTCCGGGCCCGTGACGGGGGAGTGCTCAAGCGGGCCGGTCACACCGAGGCGGCGGTCGACCTGGCAAGCCTGGCCGGGCTCCAGCCGGCCGGCGCCCTGTGCGAGATCGTGAACGACGACGGGACCATGGCCCGGGTACCCGATCTGGCGGTCTTCGCCGCCGAGCACGGCCTGTTGATGATCTCCATCGCGGACCTGATCCGCCACCGGCGGGCCAACGAGAAGCTGGTGGTGGCGACCGGTCAGGGCCGGGTGCCCACGCGGTGGGGAACCTTCGTCGCCCACGCCTATCGCTCGCTCATCGACGGGACCGAGCACGTGGCGTTCGTGAAGGGCGACGTCGCCGGCGGAGATCCGGTCCTGGTGCGCGTGCACAGCGAGTGCCTCACCGGCGACATCTTCGGCTCACTGCGCTGCGACTGCGGCCCTCAGCTCCACGCGGCACTGTCGAGGATCGCCGAGGAGGGCTCGGGCGTGGTGGTCTACCTGCGAGGCCACGAAGGCCGTGGGATCGGTCTCGGGCACAAGCTGCGGGCCTACGGGCTCCAGGACTCGGGTCACGACACGGTCGATGCCAACCTCGAGCTCGGGTTGCCGATCGACAGCCGGGAGTACGGTGTTGGCGCCCAGATCCTGGTCGATCTCGGCGTGGACAAGCTGCGGGTCCTCACCAACAACCCCGCGAAGTACGGGGGTCTGCAAGGATTCGGGCTCGAGGTGGTCGAACGGGTGCCGCTGCAGTCGACGCCCACCATCGAGAACATCAACTACCTGCGGACCAAGCGCGCCCGCCTCGGACACCTCCTGGAGGGACTGGATGACACCGGACTCGAGCCTCACGACGCCGATCCCGCCCAGCACCAGCCAGGACAGGAGGCTGCAGGTGATTGAGGGATCGCTCGCCGGTGCCGGCCTGCGCATCGGGGTCGTGTGCGGTCGGTTCAACGACTTCGTCACCGACCGGCTCCTCGGTGGGGCCGAACGGGCGCTGCGCCGACACGGGGTCGACCCGGCCGACACCACGGTCGTGTGGGTGCCCGGAGCGTTCGAGATCCCCTTCGCCGCCCGGCAGCTTGCCGTGGGGGGCACCGTCGACGCCGTGGTGACCCTCGGGGCCGTGATACGCGGGGCCACCGGGCACTACGAGCAGGTCGCCGGCCAGTGTGCAGCGGGGGTGCAACGCGCCGCCCTCGACACCGGTGTGCCGGTGATCTTCGGGGTGCTCACCACCGACACCGTCGACCAAGCCATCGAGCGCGCCGGGGCCAAGGCGGGCAACAAGGGCGAGGAGGCGGCTGCGGCAGCGATCGAGATGGCCAACCTGGTGCGGACGCTCACCAAGGACACGTGATGGAGACCGCCACCGGAACCGTCACCGACTTCGACGACGCCGCGGGCTACGGGACCGTCACCGACAGCGGGGGCGAGCAGTGGTTCTTCCACTGCACCGCCATCGCCGATGGCACCCGGACCATCCAGATCGGCACCAAGGTCGCGTTCGACCTCGTCGCCGGGCGCCTCGGCGAGTGGGAGGCCTCAGGCCTGCGCCCGCTGCAGGTGGCCGAGCCTCCCCCGTCCTGATGCCGGCGACGGATCGCTGGGTGACTCAGGAGCCGTCGTCGCCGCCGGGGTCACCGCTGCCGGCATCGGCGGCTGCCTTGACCTGCACGTAGGCGAGTTGGATCTGGGCCAGGGCGTCGCGCAGGGTCGTTCCGTCTTCGCCCATCTGGTCGCCGACCGCGTCGAGGACGCCCGCCAGGGCGTCGATCGCCAGCTTGGCCTCGTCGACCTTGGGCGCGTCGGCGCCGAGGTGGATGGCGGCCAGCTCGTAGAGCCCCATGGCGTGGTTGGCGACCACCACCGCGGCGGGGGTCTCGGCCATGTGCTGGCGAGACTCGGCCATCTGGGCGATCATCGCCTTGGCCTGCTCCTGCTCCTCGGGCGAGAGGCGGTCGAACTCGGCCCGCTGCTCCTCGGTGAGCCCGGCCAGGATGTCAGGTCCGGCGTCGCCCTGGCTGGGTGGGGTCTGGCCATCGGCGGGTTCGGAGGGCTGGTTGCGGTCGACGGGGTGTTCTCCACCGGGGGTCCACAAGCTCATCGGGTCGATCCTTCGGTCGTCATCGGTTCTGCCAGGCCGCCCGGCATGGCGCTGCACCGGCGTGGTTCTCGTTGTTCGTTCCTGGTACTCTAGGCCGACAATTGAGAACGGAAAGCGGGGTCCCAACCCCCACCCTTCCACCGGGTCCGGCGCTGGCCGGAACCACCAGGTGAGTCGGGTCGATCGACACGCTGCTGTCGCCACCGGTGACAGCGGTCGCGGACGTCGGCTTTCCGGCGTCCGCTTCGTGGTTTTGCGGACGGTCCCAGACACCCAGCGCACAGAGAGGATCTGCGCATCGATGAGGAGTGAGTGGCGATAGCTGCGCCGGCGAACAACGAGCCCCGTATCAACGATCGCATCCGAGCCCGCGAGGTTCGTCTCGTGGCCGCCAGCGGCGAACAGATCGGGATCAAGCCCCTTCCCGAGGCGCTGGCCATGGCACGCGAGCAGGACCTCGATCTGGTCGAGGTGGCCGACAAGGCCAGCCCGCCCGTGTGCAGGATCATGGACTACGGGAAGTACAAGTACGAGGCCGCACAGCGAGTCAAGGAGTCCCGCAAGAAGAGCACCAACATCGTCGTCAAGGAGATGAAGTACCGTCCCAAGATCGGCGGCGGCGACTTCGACACCAAGACCCGCAAGGTCGAGGAGTTCCTTGGCGAGGGCCACAAGGTCAAGGTCACCATCATGTTCAGGGGGCGCGAGATGCAGCACCCCGAGCTCGGCAAGAAGATCCTCGACGAGGTGGCCGAGAAGGTGTCCGACGTGGCCAGGGTCGAGGTGGTGCCCAAGCTCGACGGTCGCAACATGATCATGGTGCTGGCCCCCGACAAGAAGGCCCAGGCCGCAGCAGCCAAGCGCGACGCCGACGATGCGTCCGATCCAGATCCCGACACGTCCGACCCGGACGCGTCGACCCCCGACAACTGAACGACCTCCCGGCCCCGGCATCCGCGTGGGGCCCGGGGATCACACCACGAGGTATCCCATGCCCAAGATGAAGACCCACCGCGGGGCCAAGAAGCGCTTCAAGGTCACCGGAACGGGCAAGATCGTGCGCCGCAAGGCGTTTCGAGGCCACTTCCTCGAAAAGAAGCCATCGGAGCGCACCCGCCGCCTGGCCCGACCCGCCGAGGTCACCGGGGGCGACAAGGCCAAGGTGCAGCGCCAGCTCGGCATGCGCTGAGCCCGCATCGCCACCCCTCATTCCACCGACTTGAAAGGAGCGCCCCATGGCCAGGGTCAAGCGCGCTGTTCACTCCAAGAAGCACCGCCGGTCCACCCTCGAGCGGGCAAAGGGCTACTACGGCAACAAGAGCCGGTCGTACCGTGCCGCCAACGAACAGGTCATGCACTCGTTGCAGTACGCCTACCGCGATCGGCGCGCCCGCAAGGGCGAGTTCCGCAAGCTCTGGATCCAGCGCATCAACGCCGCCTGCCGCCAGCACGACATGAGCTACAGCCGGTTCATCGCCGGGTTGCGCCTGGCCGAGATCGATGTCGATCGTAAGATCCTCGCCGACCTCGCCGTCACCGACGCCGCCGCCTTCGCCGCTCTGGTCGACGCGTCGCGCACGGCGCTCGACGCCAACGAGGCCGGCTCCACCGCGTCCTGAGCCGGGCCCCGATGCCGCCACTGGCCGCATCCAACCATCGGATCCGTCGGCTGCGGCGCCTGCTCGGGCGCCGCAGTGCGCGTCTGGACGAAGCCGTGTTCGTGCTCGAGGGGCCCACCCTCGTGGGCGAGGCGCTCGACGCCGAGTGCGGTGTGGAGGCGGTGTTCGTGGACGAGCAGTACGACGACGCCACGGGGTCGGTCGATCGTGCCGAACGGGCCGGGGTGGCGGTGCACCTGGTCAGCGCCGGTGTGCTGGGCACCCTCACCGACGTGGTCACCCCGCGCCCGATCCTGGGCGTGGCGACGCTCCCGACGTTCGGCCTCGGCGAGGTGGTGGAGCGCTGCCAGGCGACCCGACACCACCTGGTGGTGCTGGCCGACGTTCGCGATCCCGGCAACCTCGGCACGATCATCCGGGCCGCGGCCGCCTCGGGCGCGGCCGGCGTGATCGCCACGAAGGGCACCGTCGACCCGTGGTCGCCCAAGGTCGTGCGGTCCTCGGCGGGCGCGGTGTTGTCGGTCCCGATCGTCACCGGGCTCGATCTCGCCACCACGCTGCAGGCGTGCGCCGAAGCGGAGATTCCCACGTGGGGAACCGTCGTGGGCGAGGCCACCGCCTATGACCAAGCCCTGTTGGGCGGGGCGTTCGCCGTCGTGCTCGGCAACGAGGCGCGCGGCCTCGACCGGGCGGTCGACCAGCTGATCGATCACCGGCTCACCATCCCCATGGAAGGCTCCACCGAGTCGCTCAACGTGGCCATGGCGGCCTCGGTCGTGTGCTTCGAGGCGCTGCGCCAGCGGCGACGGGGACCGGTGCCACCGATGGGTTCGTCCGAATCCGATTGGACGACGCCGCCTGGTGGCGACAAGGTGATCGGTTCATGATCGCCGAACTGCAACGCCTGGAACGAGAGGGACTCGAGGCCGTGGCCGCCGTCGACGACCTCGACCGGTTGCGGACCCTCGAGACCGAGCTTCTGGGCAAGCGCTCCGAACTCACCAGGCTCAAGGCCGGGTTGGGTCAGCTCGACCCCGACCAACGCCGCAGCGCAGGTGCCCGGCTCAACGAATGCCGACAGAACCTCGAAGCGGCCATCGCCGACCGCCGCCGGGACCTCGAGGCCACGGCTCGCCGTCAGCGCCTCGAGGCCGAGCGACTCGATCTCACCGAGGTGGTCGACGGGCCCCGGCTGGGACACCTCCACCTGGTCACCCAGGCCCACGACGAGCTCGAGGACACCTTCTGCGGCATGGGCTTCACCATCGCCGAGGGACCCGAGATCGAGACCGAGTGGTACAACTTCGGCGCGCTCAACTTCCCGCCCGGCCACCCGGCGCGGGCGATGTACGACACCCTCTATGTCGAGTTCGGCGAACCGGAGTCGACCCTGTTGCGCACCCACACCTCGCCGGTGCAGATGCGGGTGATGGAGCACAACGAACCCCCGATCTATGTCGTCTGCCCCGGGCGGGTGTTCCGCAGCGACACCCCCGACGCCAGCCACATGCCGGTGTTCCACCAGATCGAAGGGCTCGTCGTCGACCGCGACATCTCCATGGCCGACCTCGCCGGCACCCTCGACGAGTTCACCACCGCGTACTTCGGTGGCGCGATCCACGCCCGTCTCCGGCCGTCGTACTTCCCGTTCACCGAGCCCTCAGCCGAGTTCGACATCACCTGCGTCCTCTGCGAGGGCGAGGGCTGTCGCACCTGTTCCCGCACCGGCTGGATCGAGCTGGGTGGCTGCGGGATGGTGCACCCCAACGTGTTGCGCAACGGAGGGATCGACCCCGAGGTCTACACCGGGTTCGCCTTCGGGTTCGGCACCGACCGCCTGTCGCTCATGCGCTACGGCATCAGCGACCTGCGCGACATGTTCAGCAACGACATCCGGTTCCTCCGCCAGTTCTAGGAGCAGGCAGATGCTTCCCACCATCACGTGCCAGCCGAGCGCGCCGCTCCCGGGAGCGGCCACATGAAGGTCCTGTTGTCGTGGCTCCGCGACTTCGCTGCGTTCGAGGGCGATCCTGTCGAGCTGGGACGGACGATGAGCGACCTCGGCATGGCGGTCGAGTCGCTCGACCGGTTGGGCGAGGGCCTCGATGGCATCGTCGTGGCCAGGGTGCTCGATCTGCGTCCGCATCCCGACGCGGACCGCATCCAGCTGGTCGACGTCGACGCCGGTGACGGCCAGGCCCAGCAGGTCTGCTGTGGTGCGTTCAACATGTCGATCGGCGACCACGTCCCGCTGGCCACCGTCGGCACCACCATGCCCGGCGGCATGGAGATCGCGCGGCGCAAGATGCGCGGCGAGTGGTCCAACGGGATGCTGTGCTCGAGCCAGGAGCTCGGGCTCGGCGCTGATCACAGCGGCATCATGGTCCTGCCGCCCGACAGCGAGGTGGGCGTCCCGCTCACCGGCGCCCTGGGCATCGAGTCCGACGTGCTCTACGACCTCGAGATCAACCCGAACCGGCCCGACGCCATGTCGATCGCCGGTGTGGCCCGCGACCTGGCGGCACGCCTGAAGCTGCCCTTCGCCATCCCCGAGCCGGTGGTGGCTCCATCGGCGGGAGCAGCAGCCGGGGAGCGGGCGAGCGTCGAGATCATCGACGGTGACCTGTGCGGCCGGTTCGTCGCCAGGGTGCTGCACGATGTGACGGTGGGGGAGTCGCCGGCCTGGATCGCCAACCGGCTCACCGCCATGGGCATGCGCCCGATCAACAGCTTGGTCGACGTGTCCAACTACGTCATGCTCGAGCTGGGCCAGCCCAACCACGCGTACGACCTGTCGCGGCTGGCCGGCGGTGGTCTGCGGGTCCGACGGGCCCGCGACGGCGAGGCGCTGGTCACCCTCGACGATGTCGAGCGTCGCTTCGTCGCCGACGACCTGTTGATCTGCGACGCGGAGGACACCGCGGTCGGCATCGCCGGGATCATGGGGGGTGAGGCCACCGAGATCTCCGCCGACACCACCGACGTCCTGGTCGAGCTCGCCTGGTTCCAGCCGCTCGCGGTCGCCCGCACGGCTCGGCGGCTCGGTCTGCGCACCGAGGCGTCGGCCCGGTTCGAGAAGGGCACCGACCCCGAGGTGCTCGAGCTGGCAGCGCTGCGGTTCGCCGAGCTGCTGGGCGACACCGCGTCGCTCGCCCCTGGTGTCATCGACGCGCGTGGCGAGCTGCCCGCGCGGCCGCCGGTGCGGGTCCGCACCGACCGGGCCAACGCCGTTATCGGCATCGACCTGGTGCCGGTCGCCGTACGAGATCTGCTGGAGCCGATCGGGTTCGGGTGCGAATCTGCGGGCGACGACCACGACGTCACCATCCCGTCGTGGCGGCCCGACACCGAGACCGAGATCGACGTCATCGAGGAGATCGCCCGCCACCACGGGTACGGGCGCATCCCCCGTTCGGTCCCCCGCTCGACCGAGAGCGGGGGACTCACCCGCTACCAACGTGATCGCCGGCGGGTGCGCCAGGCGTTGGTGGGACTCGGGTTCAGCGAGGTCATGCCCCTGCCCTTCCTCGCTCCCGGAGACCTGGCCAGAGCCGGCCTGGACGACGACGGGATCCGGGTCGCGAACCCGCTCGTGGCCGAGGAGTCGGTGATGCGCTCCTCGCTGTTGCCGGGACTGTGCAAGGTGCTCGCCTACAACGCCTCGCACCGAAACCCCGACGTCTCGGTCTTCGAGCTGGGCCATGTCTATCGGCGACCCGGCTCCCCAGCTGCCGACCTGCCCGACGAGACCGAGCGGGTGGCGGCGGCCATCGCCGGGGCCGAGGCCCCGGTAGCGGTGCAGGCGTGGCGGGCGGTGGCCGAGCACTTGAAGGTGCCCTTCGAGCTGTCGGCACGCCAGATCCCCGGTCTCCACCCCACCCGGGCCGCCGATATCGTCGTGGACGCCACGGTGGTCGGTGCCGTCGGCGAGGTCGACCCCGACGTGCTGAGGGGTTTCGAGGTGCCGGGGCGGGTGGCCTGGTTCGACCTCGACCTGACCGCCGTGCTGGCGGTCGACCGAAGCGCCCGGCCCTATGACCCGGTGCGGCTGTTCCCCTCGAGCGACCTCGATCTCGCCTTCGAGGTGGACGAGTCCGTTCCTGCCGGCCGGGTCGAACCGATCCTGCGCGAGGCCGCGGGCGACCTCCTCGTCGAGCTCGAGCTCTTCGACGTCTTCCGTGGGTCGTCGGTGTCCCCAGGTCGGCGGAGCCTGGCGTGGCGCTTGCGCTTTCAGGCCTCGGACCGCACGCTCACCGACGCCGAGCTGGCCGAGGTGCGCAGCCGCTGCGTCGCGGCGGTCGAAGCCGCGGTTCCGGCCTCGCTCCGGGGCTGACTCGGACCCGCACGCGACGGTGCCCCGGCCCTGGAGGCCGGGGCACCATCGTTCAGCTCAGATGGTGGACCCGGTGATTACTGGTCCATCCAGATCCAGTGGACCCAGATCCGACCGGCGAGGTTGCCGCGTCCCGGGCTGCCCTCGGGAGTCGACCACTCACTGACGTCGTGGAGGTCGTCGCGCCATCCGACGATCGACGAGTAGCTGATGTGCCACGCCACGACCACGTTCTCGTTGGCGATCGTGTTGATCGCCTCGTTGGCCTCGTAGCGCTCCTCGAAGTCGGCCGAGGTGCGCAGGGTGGTCAATGCCTCGTCGATTCCAGGATCGGTGAAGTTCACGAAGTTGAGGACCGAGCTCTCCACCGGGCCGAAGAAGCCGGACAGGTAGTTGAGCGGGTCGTTGTTGGAGCCGGTGCGCCAACAGCTCATGTCGTAGTCACCGCTGAACCCGTTGTCGGGACCGCCGATCACGTTGGAGATGAGCGTGGGCTGGTCGACCGAGACCAACTCGAGATCGATGCCGATCTCGTTCCAGGCCGACTGGAGCACCACGGCCATGTCCTGGAGGCTCGCCTCGGGTGGACACTGGTACCGCACGCTCAGGCGCGAGCCCACCGGTTGACCGTCGGAGCGGTCGGGGTCGTTGATGTACTCCTCGAGCAGCTCGGCGGCGGCGTCGAGGTCCTGGCCGCCCGACCCGGGGTAGGCATCCTCGGCGGCCGAGGAGTACCACGGACTGTCGACTCCGACGAACTGGCTCGCGGGGGTCGTGATGCCGTCATAGCCCTGGGCGACGGCGACGTCGTCGGCACTGGTGGCCATCACCATCGCGGCCCGGACCCGCACGTCGTCGAGCGGCGGGCTGATGGTGTTGAACAGCGACGACCCGGCGATGTTGCCCTGCGCGATGTTGCTCTCGTAGGGGCCGGTGTCGGCGGCCTCGACGATCCGCTTGCCCGCAAAGCCGCGGGTGGTGTGGATGACCTGGGCATCGTCGGCGAGGAGGGTGTTGATGCGGCTGTCCTCGTCGGGGATGGGTCGGACGACGACCTCGTCGAGATAGGGCAGCTGGTTGCCCTGCTCGTCGGTGAGCCAGTAGTTCTCGTTGCGGGTGAGCTCGATCCGGTCGTCGCGGACCCACTGCTCCACGACGAACGGGCCAGTGCCGACGGGTGCGGAGCTGAAGGCGTCGAGGCCCATCTCCTCGAACGCGGTGGGCGAGACCGGCATGCCGATCCGGCCATAGAGCAGGTCCGGGAAGGCGGCGTTGGGCCCGCTGAGGCGGTAGACGACGGTGAGTTCGTCGACGGCCTCGACCGACTCGACACCTGCGGTGTCCAGCGTTCCGGCCGTGAGCGACTCGGGGTCGCGGTGGAGGTTCTCGTAGTTCCACACGATGGCCTCGGCGTCGAGAGGGGTGCCGTCGTGGAACTCGACGTCGGGGCGCAGCGTGATGGTCCACTCGCTGAGGTCGTCGTTGGGTTCCACCGACTCGGCGAGGAACGGCTCGTACTGGCCCTCACCGTTGATGATCACCAGGGCGTCGTAGATCGCGCCGTCCACCGTCGCGCTCGCGGTACCGGTTGCGGTCAGCGCGGGGACATAGCCGCCGGCCTCGGCCTCGACGCCGATCTCGATGCTCCCGCCGTACTGCGGTTCGTCGCCGTCGCTGTCGTCGCCGCTGTCGTCGCCGCTGTCGTCGTCGCCGTCGCTGTCAGGTTCGGTGTCGTCGGTGGTGGTGTCGTCTTGGGCGTCGTCGGTGCTGTCGTCGTTGCCACACGCTGCGAGGAGCAGCAGCAGCGCAGTCAGCGCGGCAAGCACGCGCCACCATCTCGGCCGGGTTCGGATCGTCATTCGGGTTCCCCCCCTGGGTTGCGGAAGGGCCAGACTAGGTCATGGGTCACCGGCCTTCGCCACCAGAGTTTCCCAGCGGGTAACGCACCCACCTTCGGGTTGCATAGCCATTCAGTCATATGTATGGTCGTGGGGTGATCACATTCGGCATCATCGGGGCGTCGGGGTTCACCGGCGCCGAGCTCCTCCGGCTCAGCGCCGGCCATCCCCAGCTCGACCTGGCCTTCGCCACCGGCGACACCCAGGCCGGCACCCGGGTGGCCGACCTCTACCCGAGCCTGGGTGGCGCCCACCCCGACCTGGCCTTCAGCGAGTGGGATCCATCGCTGCTCGGCGGTGTCGACCTCGTGTTCCTCGGCTTGCCCCACGGGGCCTCACAGGCGATCGTGCCTCAGCTCCTCGATGACGACATCGTCGTCATCGACCTGGCGGCCGACTTCCGTCTGAAGGACCCGACGCTGTACCCGGTGTGGTACGGCGAGGAGCACACGGCCCCCCATCTGCTCGAGCGCTTCGCCTACGGCCTTCCCGAGCTGTTCCGCGACGATCTGGTCGGTGCCCGCGCGGTGGCGGTCCCGGGCTGCTATCCCACCGCGGCCAGCCTCGCCCTGGCGCCGTTCGTGCGCGACGGGCTGGTCGCCACCGACGGGATCATCGTGGACGCGGCGAGCGGTGTCTCCGGGGCCGGTCGCCCACCCAAGCCCAACACCACCTTCTGCACCGTCGACGAGAACTTCGCCGCCTACGGACTGCTCGAGCACCGCCACACCCCCGAGATGGACCAGGTCCTCGGCGCCTCGGTGCTGTTCACCCCGCACCTGGTGCCCATGAACCGGGGCATCCTGGCGACCTGCTACGCCCGGCCCACCGAGGCGATGACCACCGCCGACGCCATCGGTGTGCTCCGCAACCACTACGCCGCCGAACCGTTCGTGGTGGTCACCGATGCCTCGCCGTCGACCAAGGCCACCCTCGGTGCCAACACCGCCCAGCTCACCGCCAGGGTCGACCCCCGCACCGGCTGGCTGATCGTCATCGGCGCCATCGACAACCTGGTCAAGGGAGCATCGGGACAGGCGATCCAGTGCGCCAACCTGGCCTGCGGGCTCGACGAGACCACCGGATTGCCGCTCGTGGCACTCCACCCCTGAACCCGCGAAGGAACCCGAGCACCACATGAGCGTGACCGCACCAGCAGGCTTCGTCGCCGCCGGCATCGCCGCCGGCATCAAGTCCGGTGGAGCACCGGATCTCTCCCTCGTCGCCACCGACGACGGTCGGCCGGTTCCGGCTGCCGCCGTCTTCACCCAGAACCAGATGACCGCCGCGCCGGTCGTCACCACTCGCGACCATCTGGAGGTCAGCAGCGGCCGGGCTGCCGGGGTGGTCCTCAACAGCGGGAACGCCAACGCCGCCACCGGGGCCAGCGGCCGCCAGCATGCCGAGCGGATGTGCGCGAACACCGCCTCCGGGCTCGGGTGCGAGCCGACCGAAGTGCTGGTGTGCAGCACCGGGCTCATCGGCATCCCCCTTCCGATCGACACCATCGAGGCCGGCCTTCCCGCGCTGGTCGCCGCCAGGGCCCCGGGTGCCGACGGCGGGCTGGCCGCGGCCGATGCCATCCTCACCACCGATACCGTTCGCAAGCTCTCGGTGGCCCGCGGCGACGGCTTCGTGGTCGGAGGCATGGCCAAGGGCGCGGCCATGCTCGCCCCCAACATGGCCACCATGCTGGCGGTGCTCACCACCGACGCCGAGGCCGACCCCTCCCAGCTCCACGACGCACTCACCGACGCCATGGCCGTGTCGTTCAACGCGTTGAGCGTCGACGGCTGCACCTCGACCAACGACACCGTCATCCTCATGGCCAGCGGCCGCGCCGGCCCGGTCGACCCCGGCGCGCTCGCCTCGGCGGTGGCCGAGGTGTGCGCCGACCTGGCGTTGCAGATGGCCGGCGACGCCGAGGGGGCCACCAAGGTGGTTCGCCTCACCGTCACCGGTGCGGCCTCGGACGACGAGGCCGCCGCCGGGGCCCGCAAGACCGCCGAGAGCCAGCTCGTCAAGTGCTCCTGGTACGGCCAGGACCCGTACTGGGGTCGCATCGCCAGCGAACTGGGCAGCGCCGGCATCGCGTTCGATCCCGACGCCATCACGATCAGCTACGGCCCGCACCAGGTCGCCGCCGGAGGGGTGACCGTCGCCCACGACCACGACGCTCTGAGCGCATACATGGAGCAACGCCACCTGGAGATCACCGCCGACCTGGGTCTTGGCTCGGGCCGGGCGACGATCCTCACCAACGACCTCACCCACGCCTACATCGACGAGAACATGGGCACCTCATGACGACGACACCGCGCTCGACGCTGCCGGCCGGCACCAAGGCCGAGATCCTGCTCGAGGCCCTGCCCTACATCCGCCAGTTCCGCGACAAGGTCGTGGTCGTGAAGTACGGCGGCAACGCCATGGTCGATGCCGACCTGGCGCGAGCCTTCGCCGAGGACCTGGTCCTGATGCGTTCGGTCGGCATGCTGCCGGTGGTGGTCCACGGGGGTGGTCCCCAGATCGGCGAACTCATGGATCGGCTCGGAAAGAAGCCCGAGTTCCGCGACGGGTTGCGGGTCACCGACGCCGAGACCCTCGACATCGCCCGCATGGTGTTGGTCGGAAAGGTCAATCGCGACATCGTCTCGTCGATCAACGTGCACGGGCCCATCGCGGTCGGGTTGTCGGGAGAGGATGCCGGGCTCCTTCTGGCCAGCGCCCGCAACCCCGATCTCGGCTTCGTCGGCGACGTCGAGGCGGTCAATCCCGGCATCATCCTGCGTCTCCTCGCCGAGGGACTGGTCCCGGTGGTGTCCACCATCGGTGCCGATGTCGCCGGGCAGGCCTACAACATCAACGCCGACACCGTGGCGGGAGCCATCGCGGTGGCGCTCGGCGCCGAGAAGGTGGTCTACCTCACCGACGTCGAGGGCCTCCTCGCCGACGTGGACGATCCCCACAGCCTGATCCGGCGTGCCACCCCCGAGACCCTCGCCGAGCTGCTCGACGCCGGCACGTTGTGGGGCGGCATGATCCCGAAGGTCGCGGCCTGCATCCACGCGGCCACCCACGGAGTCCACTCGGCCCACATGATCAACGGCACGACCCCGCACGTGCTGCTGCTCGAGATCTTCACCGACGAAGGGATCGGCACCATGGTGTCCCGCCACCCGCCCGTGGGCGAGCCCCAGGCCGACGAGGAGGTCCAACCATGACCGACGCATCGGCCCATGCCGAGGCGATGGGCTCGTCCGACCTCGACCGCTGCCCGCTCATGCCCACCTACGGAGCACCGCGGATCGAGTTCGTCCGGGGTGAGGGGTCGTGGCTGTGGGATCGCGACGGCAACCGCTACCTCGACTTCCTCTCCGGCCTGGCGGTGACCTCGCTCGGCCACTCCCACCCCGCGGTGGCCGAGGCCCTCGCCGAGCAGGCCAGGACCCTCGTGCACGTCTCGAACCTCTTCGGCACCGAACCCGGTGCCGAGGTCGCCATCACCCTCGACCGACTGCTGGGCGGCGGCGGCCAGGTCTTCTTCGCCAACTCCGGGGCCGAGGCCAACGAGGCCGCCATCAAGCTGGCCCGCAAGTGGGGAGGTCACGGCCGCTACCAGGTCATCTCCACCTACGGCTCGTTCCACGGACGCACCCTCGCCACCCTCCACGCCACCGGCCAACCCGGCAAGTGGGAGGCGTTCCAACCGCTGCCGGAGGGTTTCCGCCACGTGGCCTGGCACGACCTCGACGCGGTGGAGGCCGCCATCGACGACACGGTGGCGGCCGTGCTGGTCGAGTCGGTCCAGGGCGAGGGCGGGGTCAACCCGGCCAGTGCCGACTACCTGCGCGGCCTTCGGCGGATCTGCGACGAGCGTGGAGTGCTGCTCATCCTCGACGAGGTCCAGACCGGACTCGGACGCACCGGAGCGTGGTTCGGCCACCAGCACGCCGGCATCCGACCCGACGTCGTCACCATGGCCAAGGCCCTCGGCAACGGCGTGCCCATCAGCGCCTGCTGGGCCATCGCCGGCATTGCCGCTGCCTTCGAACCGGGCGACCACGCCACCACCTACGGGGGCCAGCCACTGGCCGCCGCCGCCGCCAGGGCCGTCCTGGCGACGATGGAGGCCGAGGACGTGCCCGCCAGGGCGACCAGAGCGGGGGCCGCCATCACCGAGCGGGTGTCGACGCTTCCCCACGTCACGGGTGTGCGGGGGCGGGGGCTGCTCCTCGGCGTCGAGCTGGACGGACCCGACGCGCGCGAGGTGGCCGGGGCGGCGCTCGACGCGGGCCTGGTGGTCAACGGGGTCACCCCGACCACGTTGCGGCTGGCTCCCTCGCTGCTGGTCACCGACGACGAGATCGACACCGCCATCGACACGCTCGGGACGGTGCTGGCATGAGACACCTGCTCGAGGTCGACGACCTCACCAGCGCCGAGCTGCACGCGGTGCTCGACCGAGCCGAAGCCCCCGATGCCGACCCCGTGCTCGGCGGCAAGGGCATGGCGCTGCTGTTCGAGAAGCCGTCGGCGCGCACCCGCAACTCCATGGAGCTGGCGATCGTGGCGCTCGGCGGCCATCCGGTCACCATCAGGGGCGAGGAGGTCGGCTTCGACGTCCGTGAGACCACCGAGGACATCACCCGCACCCTCGCCTGCTACCACGCGGCCATCGGTGCCCGGGTGTTCGAGCACTTCCAGGTCGAGCGCATGGCGGCCGTGGGGGCGGTTCCGATCGTGAACCTCCTCTCCGACCAGGCCCATCCCATGCAGGCCCTGGCCGATCTGCTCACCATCCGCCAGGCCGTCGGCCGCCTCGATGTCACCGTCACCTACGTGGGCGATGCCAACAACGTGGCCCGTTCGCTCGCCCTCGCCGTGGCCTTGTCGGGTGGGCGGTTCCGCATCGCCGCCCCGCCGGGACACCGGTTCGATCCAGCGACCCTCGACCGCATCGCCGCCGCCGGCACGACCGTCGAGGAGCACGACCGACCCGAACCGGCGATCGACGGCGCCGACGTCGTCTACACCGACGTGTGGACCTCGATGGGCCAAGAAGCCGAGTCCGAGGCCCGCCTCCGGGCCTTCGAGGGCTTCACCATCACCGACACCATGCTCGCCGCGATGGCCGACGGAGGCATCTTCCTGCACTGCCTGCCCGCCCACCGGGGAGAGGAGGCCGAGGCCGAGGTCGTCGACGGTCCGCGCAGCCACATCTGGCATCAGGCGACGAACCGCATGCACGCGGCGCGTGGTCTGCTGTGGTGGCTCATGGAGCAGACCGCGACATGACCGAGACCCGTCTGTCGAAGAACCAGCGCCAGCACCGGATCGCCAACCTGCTCGAGACCAACACCGTGGTCAGCCAGTCACAGCTGGTCGAGCTGTTGGGTGCCGACGGGGTGGTGGCCACCCAGGCCACGGTCTCGCGCGACCTCGAGGACCTCGGTGCGGTCAAGGTGAGGGTCGCGGGGGGAGAGGTGGCCTATGCCATCCCCGAGCTGCCCGCCGAGCAGCACGCCCCTGAGGACCACCTCCGCCGGGTGCTGGGCGACTGGGTGGTCGAGGTCGACCACTCCCACAACCTGGTGGTGCTGCGCACCCCGCCCGGTTCGGCCCACGTCGTCGGCTCCGCGCTCGACCGGTCACACCTCGACGGGCTCCTCGGTACCGTGGCGGGCGACGACACCCTCCTCTGCGTGGCCGCCGAGGTTCTCGGCGGCGAGCGCCTGAGCGCCATCCTCGCGGGCCTGGCCGGCCTTCCCCTCGATCGAAAGGACTGATGCAACGTGACCTCGGGGTCCGATGCACGCGTGCTCACCTCCCTGCCCGTCGGTGAACGGGTCGGACTCGCCTTCTCCGGCGGGCTCGACACCTCCGTCGCGGTCGCCTGGATGCGGGAGAAGGGCGCCGTCCCCTACACCTACACCGCCGACATCGGCCAGCCCGACGAACCCGACCTCGAGGGCGTGCGCGGCCGGGCCGAGGCCTTCGGGGCCGAGGTCGCCCGGCTCATCGACTGCCGCCACGAACTGGTGCACGAGGGTCTGGTGGCGTTGCAGTGCGGCGCGTTCCACGTCACCACCGCGGGCCGCACCTACTTCAACAGCACCCCCCTCGGCCGGGCGGTCACCGGAACGATGCTGGTGCGCGCCATGCAGGACGACGGCGTCGACGTGTGGGGCGACGGCTCGACCTACAAGGGCAACGACATCGAGCGCTTCTACCGCTATGGGCTGATGGTCAACGCGAACCTGCGCATCTACAAGCCGTGGCTCGACCCGACCTTCGTCGACGAGCTCGGGGGACGGGCCGAGCTCAGTGCCTGGTTGGCCGAGCGCGACCTGCCATACCGCGACAGCGCCGAGAAGGCCTACTCCACCGATGCCAACATCTGGGGCGCCACCCATGAGGCCAAGGACCTCGAGCAACTGTCGGTCGGCATCGACATCGTCGAGCCGCTCATGGGCGTGCGGTTCTGGGACGAGTCGGTCCGGATCGACCCCGAGGACGTCTCCGTGCGGTTCGAGGCCGGTTGGCCGGTGGCCATCAACGGCGAGTCCATCGAGGATCGTGTCGAGCTGGTGCAGCGGGCCAACCAGATCGGTGGCCGGCACGGACTCGGCATGAGCGACCAGATCGAGAACCGCATCATCGAGGCCAAGAGCCGCGGCATCTACGAGGGGCCGGGCATGGCGCTGCTGCACATCGCTTACGAGCGACTCATCACCGCCATCCACAACGAGGCGACGATCGAGAACTACCGCGCCATGGGTCGGCGCCTCGGCCGCCTGATGTACGAGGGTCGCTGGTTCGATCCCCAGGCGCTGATGTTGCGCGAGCCGCTGCAGCGGTGGGTCGGAGCCGCCGTCACCGGTGAGGTCGTGCTGCGGTTGCGTCGGGGCGACGACTACTCCCTCGTGGACACCACCGGTCCTGGGTTCTCCTACGAACCCGACCGGCTGTCGATGGAGCGCAGCGACAGCGCGTTCGGACCACTCGATCGCATCGGCCAGCTCACCATGCGCAACCTCGACATCGACGACTCCCGGAGCAAGCTGGGCATCTACCGTGCCGCGGGTTCGCTCGCCGATGCTGCCGATCTCCACGTGCTCGGCCCTGAGGCGGGATCGTGACGCTCTGGCACGGTCGGTTCGGTGATGGTCCCGCCGAGGAGCTGCTGGCCTACACGGTCAGCTTGCCCTTCGACCGTCGTCTCGCGATCGACGACATCGCCGGCTCCCGGGCCCATGTGAAGGGTCTCGGCCACGCCGGGTTGCTCAGCGACGAGGAGGTCGACTCGATCCTGGCGGCCCTCGACACGGTTGCCGACGAGTTGAGCAGCGGCAACTTCGAGTTCATGGCGAGCGACGAGGACATCCACACCGCGGTCGAACGGCGGGTCACCGAACTGGCACCGGCCGGAGCCAAGCTGCACACCGGGCGCAGCCGCAACGACCAGGTGGCCACCGATCTGCGGCTGTTCGCCAAGCGCGAGCTGGCCGCGGTCGCTGCGCGGGTGCTGAGCCTGCAACAGACCTTGGTAGAACGGGCCGCGGACGCAGGCGATGCCTATCTTCCCGGCTACACCCATCTGCAACGGGCTCAGCCGGTGCTGCTCGCCCACCACCTCCTGGCCCACGGCTGGACACTGGCCCGCGACCTCGACCGGCTCCTGGCCACCCGCGCTCGTCTCGATGTGTCACCGCTGGGAGCCGGGGCGCTGGCCGGTTCATCGCTACCGCTCGATCCTGCCTGGGTGGCCGAAGAGCTGGGGTTCGCCGGGGTGTTCACCAACTCGCTCGACGCGGTGAGCGACCGAGACTTCGTCGCCGAGGCCCTCTTCGATCTGGCGCTGTTGGGAGTGCACCTCTCCCGCATGGGAGAAGAGATCGTGCTCTGGTCGAGCGAGGAGTTCGGCTTCGCCCATCTCGACGACGGCTACGCCACCGGTTCGTCGATGCTGCCCCAGAAGAAGAACCCCGACATCGCCGAGCTCGCACGGGGCAAGTCCGGTCGCCTGATCGGTCACCTCACGGGGCTGCTCGCCACCCTCAAGAGCCTGCCGTTGGCCTACAACCGCGACCTGCAGGAGGACAAGGAGCCCCTGTTCGACGCCGTCGACCAGATCGCCCTGGGCCTGTCGGCGGTGCAGGGTCTCATGGCCACGACCACCTTCGACCACGCCCGCATGGCCGACGCGGCCGACGCCCCCACCTCGGCCGCGACCGACCTGGCCGAGCATCTCGTCGTCGGTGGCACGCCGTTCCGCGAGGCCCATGCCATCGTCGGGGGTCTGGTCCGCGAGTCGCTGAACGGCGACCGGTCGCTGGCCGATCTGGTGGTGGCCCACCCCGATCTGGGCCCCGACGCTGCCGCGCTCATCGGCAAGGGGATCGGTGCCCAGCGGCGGACCACCCCCGGCGGTGGTGGCCCCGGACCGGTCGCCGTCCAGATCGAGCAGTTCCGCGGACGCCTCCGCCTCGACGAGGCTCGGGTGCAGGCCACCGAAGCGTGACGGTGTCGGAGCTCTCGACCGCCCATGTGATCGAGCGCGAGCAGCTCGCCGGCCCGGCGACCGAGATCGCTCCATCGCTCCTCGGCACGATCCTCGTGGCCGGAGCGCTCGCCGGCCGCATCGTCGAGGTCGAGGCGTACATGGGCGCCGACGATCCGGCGAGCCACGCACACCGGGGCCAGACAGCTCGCAACGCCACGATGTTCGGGCCGGCCGGACACCTCTACGTGTATTTCACCTACGGCATGCACTGGTGCGCCAACGTGGTCACCGGTGAGGAGGGGGTGGCCAGCGCGGTGCTGCTGCGCGCGCTGGCGCCGATCACCGGCGTGGAGGAGATGCGCTGGGCCCGTCCACGGGCCCGCACCGAGCGCGATCTCTGCAGCGGCCCCGCCAAGCTGACCCAGGCCCTCGGCATCGACGGTGCGCACGACGGCCTCGACCTCTGCGACCGGCGCTCGTCGGTTCGCATCGTCGACGACGGGTGGGAGTCCGATGTCGCTCCGGCGGCTTGCCCTCGGGTCGGCATCTCGGTCGCCACCGAACATCCGTGGCGGTGGTGCCTGCCCGGCGACCCGAACCTCTCCAAGCCCGTGCCCCGAGCGGTGGCTCGCCGGTGAGCCCGGTCGAGCGCGAGAGCGCGCTCACCTTCGTCATCGAAGTGACCTTCACCGAGCTCAGCGTCCTACAACAGGACGGCGACGGGCGTTGGGCCGTCACCGGCTCGCTGGATCTCCGATGAGCCCGTGGCTCTCGCACGCCGACCCAGACCTGGCGTCGAGCGACGACCTGGCCGTCGCCCGGGCGATCGTCGATTCATCGCTGGCATCCGATCCCGAGGTGCACCATCATCGGCAACGGATGCTCGACTTCATCGATGCCCATCCGGATGCGCTCCATCGCACGTGCCTCGACGGCCACCTCACCGGCTCGGCCCTTGTGGTCGACGAGGCCACCGAGCAGATCCTGGTGCTGTTCCACCGCAAACTCCAGCGCTGGTTGCAGCCCGGCGGGCACGCCGACGGCGACGCCAACCTCGCCGCCGTCGCGCTGCGCGAGGCCACCGAGGAGACCGGCATCGACGGGTTGCGCATCGACCCGGTGCCGATCGACCTCGACATCCACCGGGTCGCCCCGCCGGGCGAACCGGCACACGACCACCTCGATGCCCGGTACCTGGTCGTCGCCCCGTCCCACGCGGCGGCGACGCGAAACCACGAGTCGGAGGCGCTCCGATGGGTGGGCCGCGATGAGTTGGGGTCCCTCGACGTCGATGCGGGGATGATGCGCATGGCCCGAGCGGGGATCGAGCGACTGCGTCTGTGGCGCGGCCATGATGGTGCTGCCGTGATGAGGTCGCCGACGGAAGGATGAGCCCAGATGCAGGTCGTCACGATCTCTTCGAGCTACGGAGCCGGGGGCAGCGTCATCGCCCCGTTGGTGGCCGAGCGGCTCGGTGTGTCGTATCTCGCTCGGGCGGTGGCCGCCAGGGACAGCCAGCGCATCGAGAGCGAGGCTCGCGAGGCCGCCTACACCGAGGAGGAGCTCGAACGAGGCCTCTGGCAGCGGATGTTGAACGCGCTGGCCGCCACTCCGGCCCCGATCGAGCTGGGAGGTGGCACCGAGACGACCGAGCACCCCGACCGGGCGCTCCGGGCCCAAGCCGAGCAGCGACTCGGCGAGTTCGCCGCGTCGGGTGAAGGAGGCGTGGTGCTGGGCTGGGCGGCGGCGCTGGTGCTCCCCGGTGCCTACCGCGTGCGCCTCGACGGGCCCGCCGAACGTCGCCTTCGCCGTGGCGCCGAGATCGAGGGCATCGACGAGGACGCGGCGCGACAGAGGTTGGAACGCACCGATGAGGTGCGACGCCTGTACTGGCGTCGCCTCTACCAGTGCGACTGGCGCGACCCCGACCACTTCCACCTCTGGATCGACACGACCGCACTGTCGGTCGAGACCAGCGTGTCGCTGATCGTCGACGCCTCGCGGGGCTAGCTGTACCCGGCTAGACGTCGCCTGGGGTCATGCAGTGCTCCATCTCGTTCACCCGGGCAAAGCGGTCGATGGGCGCGGTGATGTGCTTCCCGTACTTCTCGGTGACGAGGAATCGTGCACCGGGGTCGTCGCGGAGTGCGTCCGCGTACCGGTACCGATCGGCCAGAAAGATCCGGTAGTCGTCGATCCAGCTCGCGGTGATGGTCGCGTCGCGGCTGGAACCGGTGGGAGCGATGGCTTCGAGGTTGCCCAGCATGGTCTCGAGTTCGTCGGTCGCAGCCTCGATGACCACGGCTCGCTCGTCGGCCGAGGCGGCGGTGTGGGCGCCGGGGAGGCCATCGATCCGGGCGTCGGTGGCCTCACAGATCCGGTCGGCCTGGGTGGTCCAGGCCAGGTCATCGAGGCGGTCGGGCATGTCGCGCTCGCCGTAGCCGCTCACGTGGTAGTACCAGATCCACCCCCAGAACCCGGCGAGTAGCACGAAGAACAGCACCGCTACCACCACCGACGGCCGCAGGCGTCGCCGTCGTGGCGCCTCGAGGTTCTCGGTGTCAGCCATCGGCGGCATCGGGGTCCTCCTCTTGGAGCTCGCCGCCCTCGACGCCCGGATCGGGAACGGGGGCGCTGGTGGGTGGCGTCGTCGTGGCCGGTTGCGCCTGACCGGGGCTCGGTGCCGGGCGTGGGCGCGGGATCGTGGTGGTGGTCGGCATAGGGCGGAAGTCGAGGACGGGCTCGTCCTCGTGGGCGGGACCCATGAACGCCCGGAAGATCCTCGCGGGGTAGGTCCCGCCGAAGACCGGGATCGGGGTGTTGGGTGGCTCCATGGAGATCTCCTCCTCCGGGAAGCCGACCCACACCGCGGTGGAGAGCTGGGGCGTGTACCCGACGAACCACGCGTCCTTGAACCCGGTTCCGGTTCCGGTCTTGCCGGCGAGGGGCCGGCCCGGCAGGTTGGCGTTGCGTCCGGTGCCGCTGGTGGTGACCTGGGCCAAGATGTTGGTGATGGTGTCGGCGATGTCGGCCGAGATGACGCGCCGTTGCTCGTGGGTGTGCTCCCACAAGATGGTCCCGTCTGCTCGCACGATGCGCTCGACCATCACCGGCGGCACGTGGAGCCCGGAGTTGGCGAAGGTCCCGTAGGCGTTGGCCATGTCGAGCGGGGTGACGTTCTCGGATCCGAGCACCGCCGCTGGTACCGGGTTCTGGTGGGTGGTGATGCCGAGCTGGCGGGCCATGGCGGTGGCGTTGGCCGGACCGACGTCGAGCATCAGTGCGGCATAGGCGGTGTTGTAGGAACCGACGGTCATCCCGATCAGGTCGGCCGACCCGCCGCCACCGCCGGTGACGGTCCAGTCATCCTGGCCGGGGAACTCGAAGGTGCGCCGGGTGGGGGCGGGGTACCGGCGGCTCAGGGGCATGCCCTGGCTGAGCGCGGTGGCGAGCACGAACGGCTTGTAGGACGATCCGCCGCCCCGCCCGACGCCCATGGCCATGTTGTACTTGGCCGACCGGCTCTCGCCGAAGAAGTCCCGGCCACCGACCATGGCCCGCACCTGCCCGGTGCGGGGTTCGAGCGCCACGATGGCGACCTCGGGATGGGTCTCGGGGTCGGGAAGGATCTCGTCGCGGGCAGCCTCGGCCTTGGCCTGCAGATCCAGGTCGATCGTGGTGTGGATGCGCAGACCGCCACCGAAGAGCAGCTGGATCCGGTCTTCTCGGGTCTCGCCGAAGGCAGGGTTGTCGAGGAACCACTGCTTGACCTCTTCGACGAAGTGCGGGGCGGGATAGCGCTCGAGCGCCGCAGGGGTGGGCGGGCGCACCCGTAGTGGTTCGGCGAGCACCTGCTCATAGGTGTCGCGGGTGATGAGCTCCTGGTCGAACATCGCTTCGAGCACGATGTCGCGGCGGTCGAGGGCGCGCACCTCGTAGTCGATGGGATTGGCGGCGTTGGGGAACTTGATCAGCCCCGCGATGACCGCGGCCTCCGAGAGGGTGATGTCGGTCACCGACTTGTTGAAGTACGTGCGGGACGCGGCCTCGACGCCGTAGGCGCCCTTCCCGAAGTAGATCGAGTTCAGGTACAGCTCGAGCACCCGTTCCTTGGAGTGGGTGCGCTCGAGCTGCAGCGCGAGCGAGGCCTCCTCGAGCTTGCCGCCCAGGCTGCGCTCACGCTCGAGCAGCAGGTTCTTCACGGTCTGTTGGGTGATGGTCGACCCACCCTCGGTGATCCCGCCCTCGGCGACGTTGCGACGTGCGGCGCGCACCAGCCCCATCGGGTCGACGCCCCGGTGCAGCCAGAAGCGTTCGTCCTCGATGGCGATGACGGCGTCGATGAGGTGCGACGGCATCTGGCCGTAGCGCACGTTGACCCGGTTCTCCTCGCCGTGCAGCGCCGTGAGGAGCGTGCCGTCGGATGCGTACATCGACGACGACTGGGCAGTGGTGGGAAGCTCGGGAGCGATGGTGATGGGGGAGTAGCTGCACGCTGTGGCGATGAGCGCGAGCGCGAGCAATGGGGTGAGGAATCGCCTCATGACTCCATTGTCGCCGATCGGTGCGCCGATGTCCGACCAGCGTCGCCGATCGCCGGCCGGGTGAGGCGTCGAACCGGCTGGACGACGGCGGAGGGCGCCGACCACCATTGCCGGGTGCCTGAACACGGTTCCGCCATCCTCGATGATCTCCTCGTCCGTGGTCTGATCCACGATCACACCGACCTCGACGCGCTTCGGACGCGACTCGAGGAGGGGTCGGTCACCGTCTACTGCGGGTTCGATCCGTCCGCCGACAGCCTGCACGTCGGAAACCTGATCGGCTTGCTGGTGATGCGGCGGTTCCAGGAGGCCGGGCACCGTCCGATCGTGCTCGCGGGTGGTGCAACCGGGATGATCGGCGATCCTGGTGGTCGATCGGAGGAGCGGAACCTGCTCGACGACGACACGCTGGCCCGCAACCTCGAGGGGATCGTGCCCCAGCTCAAGCAGTTCCTCGACTTCGGCGACGGGCCGACGGGTGCTCGTCTGGTCGACAACCGGTCGTGGACGGTCGCCATGAGCGTGATCGAGTTCCTGCGCGACGTCGGCAAGCACGTCTCGGTCAACCAGATGCTGGCCAAGGAGTCGGTCAGGACCCGGATCGAGAGCGAGGCCGGCATCTCCTACACCGAGTTCAGCTACATGCTGTTGCAGGCCAACGACTTCGTGAACCTGGCCGAGCTCGAGGGGTGTGAGATGCAGGTCGGAGGATCCGACCAGTGGGGGAACATCTCGCTGGGGGTCGACCTGGTCCGTCGCCGTCTCGGTCGCCAGGCCCACGCGCTCACTTGGCCGTTGCTGACCCGCCCCGATGGGTCGAAGTACGGCAAGTCGGCTGCAGGCGAGCAGATGTGGCTCGGCGCCCATCGGATGAGCCCCTACCGCTTCTACCAGGCGTGGATGCAGGCGGAGGACTCCGAGATGCGCAAGCTGTTGCTGCAGCTGACGTTTCTCGGCCCCGCCGAGGTGGACGAGGTCGTGGCCGCCCACGAGCAGGCACCGGAGCGCCGTCACGCCCAACGGGTGCTCGCACGCGAGCTGACGGCGGTGGTGCACGGCGAG